>JAFBAK010000215.1 GCA_019247795.1 Hyphomicrobiales bacterium
GGCCGGGCTTGACCTTCTATCCGCCTCGTCTATCGGTCAGCCACCAAGCCCACTCCCGACCGCGACCATGGATCTGATCGAAACTCCCTGCCTCGGCATCTGCCTCATCTCGCCGCAGGACGGGATGTGCGTGGGGTGCGCGCGCACGATCGACGAGATTTCCCGCTGGAGCGCGATGAGTGCCGCCGAGCGGCGGGCCATCATGCAAGCGTTGCCGGAGCGGCGTCAGCGTCCCCGCCGGGGCGGCCGCAAGGCGCGCTTCAAGGCGCGCTTGGGCGTCACCCCAGATTCAGCTCCTTAAAAAAGTCGTTTCCCTTGTCGTCGATGACGATGAAGGCGGGGAAGTTCTCCACCTCGATGCGCCACACCGCCTCCATGCCGAGCTCGGGATATTCGAGCGGCTCGACCTTGCGGATGCAATCTTGCGCGAGCCGCGCCGCGGCACCCCCGATCGAGCCGAGGTAGAAGCCGCCATGGGCCTTGCAGGCCTCGCGCACGACGGGTGAACGGTTTCCCTTGGCAAGCATCACCATCGAGCCGCCTGCCGCCTGGAACTGATCGACGAAAGCGTCCATGCGGCCCGCCGTCGTCGGTCCGAAGGATCCGGACGCATAGCCGTTCGGCGTCTTGGCGGGTCCCGCGTAGTAGACGGGGTGATCCTTGATGTAGCCAGGCAAGCCTTCGCCGCGGTCGAGCCGCTCGCGCAGCTTCGCATGAGCGAGGTCGCGCGCCACGATCATCGGCCCGGTGAGCGAAAGGCGCGTCTTCACCGGATGTTGCGTGAGCTCGGCGAGGATCTCGCGCATCGGCCTTCGCAAATCGATCGGCACCACGTCGCCCGAGAGCTTCGCCTCGTCCACCTCCGGCATGAAGCGCGCCGGGTTGTGCTCGAGCTCTTCGAGGAACACGCCTTCGCGAGTGATCTTGCCGAGCGCCTGCCGGTCGGCCGAGCAGGAGACGCCGAGCCCGATGGGCAGGCTCGCACCGTGCCGGGGCAGGCGAATGACGCGTACGTCGTGGCAGAAATACTTGCCGCCGAATTGCGCGCCCACGCCGAGCGATTGGGTGAGCTTGTGGATCTCGGCTTCGAGCGCAAGATCCCGGAAGGCGTGCGCCTCTTCGGAGCCCTGGACCGGCAGCGCGTCGAGGTAGCGGGTGGAGGCGAGCTTCACGGTCTTCATCGTCTGCTCGGCCGAAAGCCCGCCGATAACGATGGCGAGATGGTAGGGCGGACAGGCCGCGGTGCCGAGCGTGAGGATCTTCTCCCTGAGGAAGGCGAGAAGCCGATCATGCGTGAGGATCGAGGGCGTGGCCTGGAACAGGAAGCTCTTGTTGGCGCTGCCGCCGCCTTTGGCGATGAACAGGAACTTGTAGGCATCCTCGCCTTCGGCGTAGATCTCGATCTGCGCCGGCAGGTTCGACCGCGTGTTCTTCTCCTCGAACATCGAGAGCGGCGCGAGCTGCGAATAGCGCAAATTGCGTTTGAGATAAGCGTCACGAACGCCCTCGGCGATCGCCGCCTCATCCTCTCCGTCGGTGAAGACAAGCCGTCCCTTTTTTCCCATGACGATCGCGGTGCCGGTGTCCTGGCACATCGGAAGCACGCCGCCCGCCGAGATATTCGCGTTCTTGAGAAGATCATAAGCCACGAATTTGTCGTTCGAGGTCGCCTCGGGATCGTCGAGGATGCGGGCAAGCTGAGCGAGGTGGCCCGGCCGCAAGAGATGATTGATGTCGACGAAGGCCTGCTCGGAAAGTCGCCGGATCGCCTCGCGCTCGACCGCGATCACCTCTCGGCCATTGAATCTTTCGGCGCGCACCCCCTCCTGCGTGAGCTTTCGGTATGGTGTCGTGTCCCCGACCAAGGGGAACAGTTCTTGGAAATGATAGGTCATCGCACAGATCCTGCCTCGACTTCGCGAGCGTCAGCCTCACGCGGCTCGCGCGCTCATCTAACCTCGATCGTCAATGGAACGGAAATCGGCGTCGCTTGCGCGTCAAGCGGCTGCCGGCTGTTGGGTGAGCAGGGCGAAAATTCCGTCTGCGTCCCGTGTCGCGCGAAGCTTCGCCGTGATCGCGGGGTCGCGCAACAGGCGCGCCATGCGGGCAAGCGCCTTGAGATGGTCCGCGCCCGCAGCCTCGGGTGCCACGAGAAGGAAGATCAGGTCGACCGGCTCTCCGTCGAGCGCATCGAAATCGATGGGCTTTTCGAGGCGCGCAAAGACACCGTGAAGCTTCGAGACTTTGGCGAGCTTGCAATGCGGAATGGCGATTCCGGCACCGATGCCGGTCGATCCGAGGCGCTCGCGCTGCAACACGGCGTCGAACACATCCCGCTCGGGCAGCCCGGTGACCGTCGCGGCGCGCGCCGAAAGCTCCTGCACGGCCTGCTTCTTGCCGTTCACCTTGAGCGCCGGCAGGACCGAGCCGGGAATGAGGAGGTCATCGAGGGGCATGGGTTTTCAAAGCTCCAGAGGAAGGGTGAGGACATCGGCGCCGGATCGGCGCGAACCTGTCTCTCACCCCGAGCCGTCGGGGTCGCTGGCGGGGTCCACCCAGCCAATATGCCCGTCGGGACGGCGATAGACGACGTTGATACGCTCGCTCGTGGCGTGACGAAAGACAAGGACGGGCGCACCGGTTGAATCGAGGTCGGCTGCCGCATCACCCGCTGAAAGCCGCCGGAGCTGCACTTTCTTCTCGGCAACGACCACCGGCTCGAAGCCGCGCGCCGTCTCAGTTTCGGCTTCGGCTGCCGCGAGCCCGTCGGCACGCTCCCCCTCGGCGGGCGCGTCGGCGCCGGCGGGTCGCCGCTCCTTGAGGCGGCGCTTGTAGCGGCGCAGCCTTTTTTCGATCCGTTCGGAAGAAATATCGGCGCTCGCATAGGGGTTGTGTGAAACGGCCGAAGCCTGCAGATCGATCCCTGTATCCAAATGAAGGGAGCAATGGGTGCGAAATGCCGAGCCTTCACGCTCGACCACCGCATAGCCGCCGAATCCACCATCGAAATAGCGTTTCACGGCCTGTTCCACTCTCATTGCGATCTGCCCCCTGAGCGCCTCCCCGATATCCATGTTCTTACCCGACACCCGTAACGTCATGGATGCCACCTTTTCCGTTTCCAGCCGATGGACCGTTGGCCCACCTGCGTGAGCCCAAGCGTTAAGGAGCCCGCAGCCTCAAGTCAACGCGCGCGGGATGAAGGTCAGCCTGCAATTTATGTGCAATCCCAAATCGACTATTGACGGCCAGTCGCCTGGCTTCGACAAGGTTTCCAGATCGAAAGAAGTCTGACCCCAACCCTATGACATTGCGGATCGTTCTTGCCGGCACTGCCGCCATCGAGCTAGCCGACAGCCGCCAAGGACGACCCCTTCAAACTATGTGGGCGGGCTGCGCCTTCCTTCAAGATCGCGGCTTATCCAATTCGCCATGCGCGCGCAGGTCCAGACGAACCTGATCGCAGGCGCCAGTCCTGATTGCGGGCTTTCGGCGTGCCGGTCAAGCTGCTAAGGCATTTTTCAGCCCCGAGATGCGCGCCGACGAGGTGAGCGCGGCCTGCCTGCCTCTGCCAGAACGCCAGGAGATGGCGCCGGGCAATCGGAGGCGAGGCACCGATATAATTAGGACAGAGGGAGAACGGCGAATGTCGCGTCAATCCAATCTTGCCAGAACCACGACCAGCGCCCCGAACGATCTCGAGGCTTTCTGGATGCCGTTCACCCCCAATCGCGCCTTCAAGAAGCGCCCCCGACTGATCGTCCGCGCCAAGGACATGCATTATTACACGCCCGAGGGCCGCGCCATTCTGGACGCGACGGCCGGCATGTGGTGCACCAATGCGGGCCATAACCGCGACCCGATCGTGGCCGCGATCAAGGAACAGGCCGAGGAGCTCGATTACGCGCCGCCATTCCAATTCGCGCATCCCAAATCCTTCCACCTCGCTTCGCGCATCGCCGAACTCGCGCCCGGGGATCTCGATCACGTCTTCTTCACAAACTCAGGATCGGAAGCGGTCGATACGGCGCTGAAGATGGCGCTCGCCTATTGGAACGTGTCAGGCCAGGGCAGCCGCACGCGTCTCATCGGGCGCGAGCGCGGCTATCACGGCGTCGGCTTCGGCGGCATCTCGGTCGGCGGCATGGTCGGCAACCGCAAGATGTTCGGGACGATGTTGGCCGGCGTCGATCACCTGCCTGCCACCTATAATCGCGAGCAGCAGGCCTTCACCAGAGGCGAGCCCGAATGGGGCGCGCATCTCGCCGACGAGCTCGAGCGCATCGTCGCGCTGCACGACGCTTCCACCATTGCAGCCGTCATCGTCGAGCCGATGGCAGGCTCGACCGGCGTGTTACCGCCGCCCAAGGGCTACCTCAAGCGGTTGCGTGCCATCTGCGACAAGCACGGCATCCTCCTGATCTTCGATGAGGTGATCACCGGTTTTGGAAGGCTCGGCACGGCTTTCGCGGCGGAACGCTACGGCGTCGTTCCCGACATGATCACCTTCGCGAAGGGCGTCACCTCGGGCACCGTGCCGATGGGCGGCGTGATCACCCGCAAGCACATCCATGATGCCTTCATGAAAGGACCCGAGCACGTCGTCGAGTTCGCGCATGGCTACACCTATTCGGCTCATCCGCTCGCAGTCGCGGCCGGCATCGCCACGCTCGATGTCTATCGCGAGGAGAGCTTGTTCGAGCGGGCCAAGAAGCTCGAACCCGTTTGGGCGGATGCGATCCACGGCTTGAAGGGTGAGCCCAACGTGCTCGACATTCGCACGCTCGGCCTTGTGGCCGCCGTCGATCTCGCCTCGAGACCCGATGCCGTCGGAAAGCGCGCCTATGAGGCGATGGAGAACGGTTTCCACGAGCACGACATCACCTTGCGCATCACAGGCGAGACGATCGCGCTCACCCCGCCACTCACCATCTCCGAGGCGCAGATCGGCGAGGTGGCCGATAAGCTCAGGGCCGTGATCCGAGCGGTGGCGTGAGTC
>JAFBAK010000252.1 GCA_019247795.1 Hyphomicrobiales bacterium
CGCATCACGCGATCTGGAGCACCGGCTCCCGCCCTGCTCCGTCGTGACGTGACCATCAGCTCGCGGTGCGCCCCACGGTCTCTAGCCGCGCCATCTCGATGACCGCTCTGCCTTGTTCCGGCGCCCGGCGCGGGCGAGGTCAAGCCACCTCGTCGCTATGGCGATCAGCAATGCACGATCTTCCGGATCAGCGGTGCGCTTCGCGAGCGCGAGACACTGCGAAGCGCTTTGACGGTAAAGCTCAATGTCTTCCATGGTGGCGGTCCATCGACGTTTCCATGGCTCCCCGACTCGCAGCCTAGATTTTCCGCGCGGCCCGTCGACCCCTCTCTGTTGGGCTACCCCATTGTGGAAAGTGCTCGTGAACAAACTTTAACTGGACCCGCCGCTTACCGATCATGAGAAGATAAGCGCTCGCAACCTCCCTTGGAGGTCGAAATGATTTCAACGACACGATATCTGCGGCTCATTCCACTGCTTGCGCTCCCCGCATCCTCCCTGGCTCAGGCGCAGAACGACAGGAGCGGGCAGAGAAGCGCGGCCAGCGCTGAGGATCCGATCGTCGCATCCCTCCCCAATTGGGATTTCAATCATGATGGAATTTTTACTTGCGAAAACTGGAAGAAGTATATGTCGCAGCTCTTCAATCGCGCCGACACAGGCAGAAACGCGGCTTTATTACCCCGCAGGAGTTTGAGACGATAAAGGCCGCCGATCCCATGTTTACGAATGCTGATTTCGACTATTTCGATGAGCGAAAACAGGGCCGAATTTCGCGAAGCGATTTCGTCGATCGGCCGAGTCCGTTCTTCGTTCGCTACGATACGAAGCATACTTGCCGAGTGGCGAGGAACGAGATCAATGCGACAGCCCCCGCCGCATCCAATCCAGGGCATCGCCGTTCAGGAATGGGCAGAAGAGGCTTCGGCTTTTGACAGACCAGGATCGCGGCGCTGAAGCGACGAGCCTCGGACCGGCGGCAAATCCCGACCGATAAACGGGTGATTGCACGTTCCTGACGAGGCTCGCGATGGGAAGCCTCATCCTCGCGACATAGTCAATTGGGCGTAGGCGGCATAGGCCATTTGCCCCTCGCTCTAACGCCTTTGCGACAGGATCGCAGCGTCGGTAGGGTGTTAATTCTCAATCAGGACAAGGGGACGACCGCGGATTTTGATGCCAGGCGGAAAGGCGAGTTTTTGCGGCCATGACAAATCCCGTACCCCCTGGCGCGCCAGCGCATATCGTTGTCGTCATCGACGAGAACGAGAGCTATCAGAACGTCATCGGCAGCTCTTATGCGCCGTTCGTCAACTCGCTGACTGCCGAGGGCACACTCTTTTCGAACTACTTCGCGATCGGCCATCCCAGCCAGCCGAATTATCTCGCGATCTATTCGGGATCGACCCAAGGCGTCACGGACGACAGTGCCTATAGTTTTCCGACGACCCCGTCCCTTGGCGGCGAGCTGCAACAAGCCGGCTACAGCTTCGCCGGCTATGTCGAATCCGGCAATACCGCCTCTTACCACGAGCCCTGGCAATTCTTTGGGGATTCCCAAAACGACGGGGTCGATTTCAGCCAATTTCCGACTAACGGGAATTTCAGCCAGCTCCCCACCGTATCATTTGTCATCCCCAATTTGACTGATGACATGACAACGGACACCGGTCTGCCCACGGCTCAAACCGTTGCTCAAGGGGATCAATGGCTAAGCGCCAATTTGAGCGCCTACATCACCTGGGCGCAGGCGAACAACAGCCTCTTCATTCTTACCTTCGACGAGGACGATGGTAGCGGCAACAATCGCGTGCCCATGCTCGTCGTGGGCCAAGGCGTGGCTGCCGGCGCGGTGAACAACGCATCGCTCAACCATTACTCGCTGCTGGCGACCATCGAGAGTTTCTATGGTCTGAACGAACTCGGGAACAGCGCCGGCGCCTCCACGATGGGGCTGCTCACGGCAACATCGCCGCCGCCGGCCTCTCCGCCGCCGCCCCTCGCATCGAGTATCGTGGTCGATTGGCAAAACGGCAGCGGCGGCGCGCTCGCGAGCTGGTCCTTGAGCGGCGGCCAGGTCACCTCGTCGTCGGCCGTCACCTATCAGGGCAATCCTGCGACGCCCGATGCCAGCTGGAGCGTGTCGGGCCTCGGCGACTTCAACGGCGATGGCAGCAGGGACTTCTTGTGGCGCAACCAGAACGGCAGCCTCATCGAGTGGACGATGAGCGGCTCTCAGATCGTCTCGTCGCAGGCGGTCACTTTCGCCGGCAATGCGGTGGCGCCGGACAATTCCTGGAGCGTTGCCGGGCTCGGCGATTTCAACGGTGACGGGAAGTCGGACATTCTTTGGCGCAACAGCAGCGGCTCGCTCGTCGATTGGACGATGAACGGCTCGCAGGTGACCGCCTCGCAGCAAGTCACCTTGAGCGGCAGCCCGGCTGCACCCGACTCGAGCTGGAGTATAGCCGGGATCGGTGATTTCAACGGCGACGGAAAAGCCGATTTGCTGTGGCGCAGTGCCAACGGCTCGCTCATCGATTGGACGATGAACGGCTCGCAAATCGCCAGCGCACAGCAAGTCACGCTCGGCGGCAGCGCGGTGAGCCCCGACGCGAGCTGGAGCATCGCGGCAATCGGTGACTTCAACGGCGATGGCAAGGCCGATATCTTGTGGCGCAACACGAGCGGCACGCTTGTCGATTGGACGATGAACGGCTCGCAGATCACCAATGTGCAGCAGGTCACTATGGGTGGCAGCGCCGTGACCCTCGATCCCTCCTGGCAGATCGCGCAGATCGGCGACTTTGGCGGGAACGGCAACTCCGGAATCTTATGGCGCAACAGCAACGGCGCGATGGACGAATGGAGCATGAACGGGGCGCAGATCGCCTCGGCCTCTCAGGTCACCTTGCAGGGAAATCCCGCGGCACCGCCCAACAGCTGGACCATCTTGTCGAAGCCGACGGACTTTCTCGGGTGAGACGATGCCGGCGCGCCAACGGGCGATGATCGGGGAAGGAACTCAGGCGCGAGAGTTTTGCGTCAGCCCATGAGCGGGCGCGCCGACGGCTCACGGCGTTGAGCTTCTGCACGAATCTCATCCGCGCCCATAACAATGTCGCCTGTGATATCGTCGACAATGGCCTGCACCATGAAGCGAAGGCGCAAGCTGCACGCCTGCACGATCGCATTCTCGCGATCGCTGGGCTCGGTGAATGCAAACTCGCCCTTGTCGTCAATGAATTGAACACGGAATGTGGAAGGGCTCATTCAATTGCTCCCGCCACCCCAATGACGCGACAGATACGCTATCAAATGTTATTAAAATGTGAAATTTTGTGATGTTTTGACCACGGCTGCCCTTCTCGTCTGGCCGGCGAAGGAATAATCCAAGATTGTAGCCGCTTAAGAAGTAATTCGGGAACAAAGACTTATATACAACGGCAACCAAGCTGAAAGATAGTTATCGCTGCTTTGGGCCGCAACATCGCAGGCGAACCAGTTGGTCGCGACGTTAGTCGAGGGCGGGCGATCTCGCCGGGACCGGCGAATCGCTCGACATGCGTCGCAGGCCACGAGCGAAGCTGCATCAGAATGTGATCGAACGTCGTCCCGCGCGCGACCCGCTCACGAATAGGCACGACCCCGCGCTACTGCGCAGGCGTGCGCACCGATCCCACGGTGCTGCCGCTGGCCAGAGCGAGCTCGCCATCAAGACTAAGAATCACCCCCGGTTCCATTCATACGCGGTGCTCGCGTCCAATTCTCCCCGGCTTGCTGGCAATCTCGCATTGCGCGATAAAATCCTGCTAGGGTCGAGGACGCAAACGAGGCGGAGCGGATCCCTTCCGCATTCTCGACACCGCCCTACCAGCCCCAGCACCGAATGACACGAGGATACGACATGGCCGGCAGCGATCTTCCCAAGCCCGAGCACGCGACTGGCAACATGCGCCTCGTCGGCTATTCCGATCAGGGAGGCCGAAGCGATGGCGTCCAGATCATGGTGCATCGCGGCTATGCCTATATCGGCCATATCTTCTCGAAGGGGTTCAGCATCATCGACGTGCGCGATCCCAAAAGGCCGAAGCTTGTCCGACATGTCGCAGCACCGCCGAATACCTGGACGCTACACCTTCAGGCTTTCGATGACCTGCTCCTCGTGATCCACAACAAGGATATGTTCGCGCAACCCGATCTCGCCGACGAGAAGCAATACTACAAGGGTTCGGTCGATCAGCACGCGCAGGCGAAGGAAGCGACGCGCGACTGGTCAGCGGGCCTTGCGGTCTACGACATTTCCAAACCCGACGAACCGAAGCAGATTGGCTTCATGCCGGTCGAGGGCACCGGTTTGCACCGCCTCTGGTATGTCGGAGGACGCTACGCCTACGCCTCGGCGTTGCTCGACGGCTTCTCGGACTACATCCTGATCACCATCGACATGCAGGATCCGAAAAAGCCGCGTCTTCTCGGCAAATACTGGCTGCCGGGCATGAACACCGCGGCGGGCGAGAAGCCGAACTGGCCGATGAAGAACGGTCGCTTCGGCCTGCATCATGCGATCATTCATGACGACACCGCCTATTGCAGTTGGCGCGACGCTTGCCTCGTCGTCGTCGATGTCAAGGACAAGGCGAACCCGAAACAGATCGTGCACAAGGTCTGGGCGCCTCCCTTCGGCGGCGGCACGCATAATGCGCTGCCGCTTCCCGATCGCAATCTCCTGATCGTCGTGGACGAGACCGTGCTCGATAATCAGGAAGACGGGTTCAAGCCGATCTGGGTCTTCGACAATCAGGTGAAATCAAATCCGATCAGCGTCGCAACTTTTCCCGCCCCTTCCGATAAGGATTATCTGAAGGTCGGCGGGCATTTCGGCCCGCACAACATTCATGAGAATCGGCCCGGCAGCTTCGTCAGCTCGGAGCTCATCTTCGCGACCTATCAGAACGCCGGCTTGCGCGTATACGACATCCGCGATCAGTTCAGGCCGAAAGAGGTGGCGGCTTTCGTACCGCCGCCTCCGAAGAACTGGGTCGATCCGCGACCCAACCGGCCGATCGTACTCCACTCGGCGGATGTGTTCGTCGACAAGAACGCGCTCTGCTACGTCACGGATTTCAGCGCGGGATTGTACATCGTCGAATACAAGGGCTGACCGGCACGCCGGTTGCGCCCGCTTGCGGCGGTTATCTACGCCGCAAGCGGGCTGCCTCTCAAAGGATCGATCATGGCCGACAGACACCTCATCAAGCCGAGCTACGCGCGCAACATGCGCCTCATCGGCCATTGCGATCAGGCTGGCCGCTCGGACGGCCAACAGATCATGGTGCGCAACGGCTATGCCTATATCGGCCATGTATGCTCGAAAGGCTTCTCCGTTGTCGATGTGCGCGATCCGACAAAGCCGAAGGCGGTCAACTATATCCAGAACCCGCCCAACACCTGGAGCCTGCACCTTCAGGTGCATGACGACCTCCTGCTCCTGGTGCATGGGCGAGACATGTTCTCGCAGCCCGAAATGGCGGATGAGCGCAACTACTACAAGCCGAAATCGGGCACACACGGCCACGACGAAGGAGCGCACCAGCGCAACTGGTCGGCTGGAATGGCGGTGTTCGACATCTCGAAACCGGCAGAGCCCCGGCAGATCGGCTTCATGCCGGTTGAAGGAACCGGGCTTCATCGCATCTGGTATGTGGGCGGGCGCTGGGCCTATGCCTCGGCCATGATGGAGGGGTTCAGCGATTACATCCTCATCACCATCGACATGCAGGATCCGACGAAGCCGCGCATGGTCGGCCGTTATTGGCTGCCGGGAATGGATCTCGCGGCGGGCGAAAAAGGCGATTGGCCCCTGGAGCGCGGTCGCTACGGCCTGCATCATGCGGTGGTGCACGACGACATCGCCTATTGCGCCTGGCGCGATGCGTGCCTCGTTGTGGTCGATGTCTCCGACAAGGAAAAGCCGAAGCAGATCGTGCACAAGAACTGGGCCCCGCCTTTTGGCGGAGGGACGCATAATTGCCTGCCCTTGCCGGATCGCGACCTGCTCATCGTGCTCGATGAAGCCGTGCTCGACGAGATGGAGGATGGGTTCAAGCCGATCTGGGTCTTCGACAATCAGGTCAAGGAAAATCCGATCAGCGTCGCCACTTTTCCGCTACCGGCGGATAGAGACTACATCAAAGTCGGCGGACATTTCGGCCCGCACAACATCCACGAAAATAGGCCCGGCAGCTTTCAGAGCTCGACGCTGATTTTTGCCACGTATCAGAATGCCGGCGTGCGGGTCTATGACATCAGCGATCATTTGCGGCCGATCGAGGTTGGCGCCTGTGTGCCGCCACCGCCAACGAAGCTCATCGATCCGCGTCCCAATCGGCCGGTCGTGCTGCACTCGGCGGATGTGTTCGTCGACAAGAACGGCATCGCCTATTGCACCGATTGGAGCGGCGCGGGTCTCTACATCATGGAATATACGGGTTGAACCGCGACCTGTTAAAGTGGAAGCGAGCTTTCCGAAGACTTTTCCGCACATCGGATCCGGAGCATCGCGGCGGTTGGATCTGAAGCGTCGTGGAGCATGATCCTCTCGGAAAGATGGCCTCATTTTCCGGACCATGCTCCAACGGCGCCACGTAGCAATCTCGCCTGCGTTATTTCACGCCCCAGATCTTCTTGTACTCGTTCTTGTAGCCGTTGTCCGGGTCGAAGATATTCTGCGCGCCGCCATCCTTGTCGATGTTGGCGTTGATGAAAAGATGGACATGCGCCACATAACCGCTCGGCTTTTCGCCGGCGAGAGCGCGATTCATCTCATCGATGCATTGCCAGCCGTGCAGATGCAGCGGCTCGGCCACCGTCGCGAGCTGATACTGCTTCTGCCGAATGCGCTGGAAGGCTGGCACCGACCCGTCTCCCGCCGCGATCTGCCGCGGATAACCGGTCGCGGGATCGACGCCGGCAGCGACCAGCGAGGGAGCGGCGAAATCGTAGTACAGGTCGTTGACCGCAATCGAATAGGTCCAGGCCTTCCCGTATTTCGCCAAGAGCGATGTGGTGAGCTGTCCCATTCGGTTGGAGAGATCGCCGATCGGCGTGTCCTCGATCGAGAGCACCTTGCACCCTTTGCATCCCTCGACCGCGGCTTTCTCGGCATTGGTTTTGGCCGTGGCGATGGCGTAAATGGAATCGGTGAACAGGATCACGCCGGCAGTGCCGCCGGAATCAACTACCGCGTAGAGGCCGGAAGCTTTGGCGACCTCGTTGGGATCGGTCGTGATGTTGGTGAAGACACCGGGCACGGCGTCGATCTTGCCGGGACCCGGTCCGGCGTGCCAGCCGACCACCTTGATGCCCGCCGCGACCGCTTGCTCGACGATCGGCGCCTGCTCGGCCGCATCGATCGTGCCGAGAATGATGCCGTCGGGTTTCAAGGCGATGGCTTGCGTCAAGGCTGAGGAACGGGCCGGAACCGAACCCTGGCCGTCGAGGATGCGGAAATCCCAGCCGATCGCCTTGGCGGCTTCCTGGGCGCCGTCGCCGACGCCGCTCGCGCCGCCGTTCTTCTGGTCGGCGGAAACATAGATGACCAGCTTTTTCCCTTGGGCCTTGGGACCGCTGGTCGGGCCGGTCCAGGTCGTCACCGGCGCCGATGCCTGGGCGATGTATTCCTTCGCCATCTGCATATAGGCGTCATCATCCGCCAACGACGCCGCGCTTGGCAGCGCGATCAGCGCGGCGGTCGCCAATAGCCCTTGGCCGACCAAACGAAGTTTCGACATCCTCCTACCTCCCTTGAGATGCTGGCGAGCGCGTGGCTCGTCAGGCCGGGTGCTCCGGCGCTTCAGCGGCGGACATTTGGGCCGCCGAATTCCACAATCGGGGCATGTCCATCGCCCCACCATGTTCCTTTTGTCGATCTAGCTCGGTTCCTTGATGATGGTCGTCGGCCGCGTGACCGTGCGCCGTCGCTGCGCGAAAGCTGCGAGCACGATCGAGATCACGAGCGTCGTCCCGTTGAACAAAGGTTCGACGAAAAAAGCACCGCCGAGCTGCTGAATTCCGGAAATGCCGACCGCGAGGATCAACACGCCGAAAATGGTGCCCCAGATGTTCACCCTTCCCGGCTTGATCGTCGTCGTGCCGAGAAAGGCTCCAACGAGCGCAGGCAACAGATAATCCAGCCCGACATTCGCTTGGCCTATCCTGAGTTTCGCGGCGAGCACGCAGCCGGCAAGCCCGGCGATCACGCCCGAGGCGACGAACACGCCGATCATGTACATGCGCACCGGGATGCCGTTGAGCGCGGCCGCCTTTTCGTTCGCGCCAATCGCATAGATGTGCCGACCGATCGGCAAGCGCTCGCTCACGATCCAAAGCACGATCGCGAGAACGATGGCGTAGACGGCGGGTGCCGGGATGCCCGCGATCGACAACGTATTGATGGCGATGAAGCCCGGCGGCAAGACGCCGATGATCTGGCGGCCATCCGTGTGCCACAGCGCGAGCGCGTAAAGGATGGTGCCGGTGCCGAGCGTGGCGATGAACGAATCGACCTGCGCCACCTCGACGAGCATGCCGTTGAGGAGCCCGACGAGCGCCCCACAGGCCACCACGATGACAATGGCGAGAGGCCAGGGCACACCGAATTTCACGATGAGGCTCATCGCAAGGATGTGCCACATGACAATGCCGAAGCCGACGGTGAGGTCGATCCTTCCTGCCATCATCGGCAAGGTAGCGGCTAGCGAAAGGAGTGCGATGATCGCCTTGTCGGCCAGGATGGAACGGAAATTGAGATAGGTGGGGAAGGTCGACGGCAAGAGGATCGAGAAGAAGATGATGAGGAGCACCGTCAGGATCGGCAGGCCATACACGGGAGCCAATCGTCCGATCGCCTTCCAGCGCGTCAATCCTGCAAGCTCCGAGCGGGTGGGCTCGAGCGCGTTCGATTTAATGGACTGCATGAAGATCCGGTGTCGGGTGGTTGAAAGAAGCGCGGCTGGTTTTCGCCGAATGCCCGATGCTGGCGGAGGCGGCGGCGAGCAGGTTCTCGACCGAGAGGTCCGCCGAACTCAGCTCGGCGACGACCTTTCCGCGGTCGAAGACGAGAGCGCGGTGGCAGACCTTCGCCACCTCCTCGAAATCGGTCGAGACGATCACGAGCGCAGCACCGGCGCGCAGCGCCACGTCGAACAAAAGATAGATCTCGGCCTTGGCGCCGACGTCGACACCGGCGGTCGGATCCTCGAAGACGTAGAGTTTCGCGCCAAGATGCAGCCAGCGTCCGACCACCGCCTTTTGCTGATTGCCGCCCGATAAAAGATCGATCGGAAGGTTCGGGTCGTTCGGCCGCAGCCCGACCCGCTGCCCCAGCTCGAGCGAGGCGCGATGCTCGCGGCCGGGCGCGAGCAGGGAAAAGAAGCTGAGACCCGCGGCGACCGGATTGAGGAAGAGATTCTCCCGCACCGTCAGGTTGGTCATGATGGATTCACCTGCCCGATCGGCGCAGACCAGATTGATGCCGCAACCCATCGCCTCGCGAGGCGTGGCAGGCGCCAGACTTTTGCCGTCGAGCAGAAAGCTCCCTCCCGTGCTCGGGAGGACACCGAAGAGTGCGCGTCCGACACTCTCCTGTCCGGCCCCGCGCAGGCCCACGAAACCGACGATCTCGCCCGCGTGGATTTCGCAATCGACCGGACCGATCGTGTCGACCATCATGTGATCGAGCACGAGGCGCGGGGAGCCCAGGCGCTCCGCGGGCCTGCGGAAGACCTGGGAGGGCTCGCGCCCGACGATAAGCATGATGGCCTGGTCGGGAGTGGTCTCGCTCACGACGCGTTTGCCTGCGACGCGTCCGTCGCGCAGCACGACCATGCGATCGGCGATCTCGAAGACCTCATCGAGCCGGTGTGAAACATAGATCATGCCGACACCGCGCGCCCGCAGCCGGCGCAGCGCATCGAAGAGGCGTACCACTTCGTCCGCGGGGAGGCTCGCGGTCGGCTCGTCAAGCACCAATATCTCCGCGTCCGCGGCAAGTGCCCGTGCGATCGCCACGAGCGACTTCTCGGTCCGGCTGAGATCCTGGATCCGCAGATCGGCATCAATCTCGGCTCCGACCCTTTCAAGGGCGGAGGCCGCGCGCCGGCGCGCCGCGCCCCAATCGACGAGGCCATGCCGGCGCGGGAAGCCGAGCGTCAGGCATATGTTCTCGGCCACCGTCATCCAGTCGATCAGACCGAGATCCTGGTGGATGAAGGCGATCGGGAGCTTTCGCAGTGTTGTCGTCACATCCCCGCCGCGGAAAGTCACGCTTCCCGCGTCGAGCACATGGACGCCCGCGAGAATCTTGATCAAGGTGGACTTGCCGGCGCCGTTCTCGCCGAGAAGCGCGAGGATCTCACCGGCATTGAGGTGCACGCCGACATCGCTCAGCGCCTGCGTTCCACCGAATTGTTTCGATATGCCCCGCATGGCCAGGAGATCGTGGCCTGCCGTGGCGTCTCCCTCCGGCTCGTGGCCCGAGTCGGACGTCGAAACGTCCTGCCGATCGGCATCCATCGAGCTCCTCCCGCAGAACACCAGCCCCTCTCAAATCGCCCCGGACCGGCGAGCTCTTCTCGATGATGTTTCGCGAACACCGGCTCGATGAAGGTCGGGGAGCCGATCATTGCGTGCGCCATCGCTTAAATCAAGGGTGGCCTACGCAGGCTTGCATTGCGCCGAGGCGAGCCCGAGACTGGCGAACGCGAAAGGCATTCTCTCGATCTTTGCGCCGAAATGCGTCACCAGATCTTTTTCAGACCCTGTCGAAAAAGCGCGAGCTCTTGCCGGAGGAGATCGCGATCCGCCACGCGGAAGGCGTGCGAAGCCTCCAATGCGTTCAGCGTCTTGCGCGCTTCTTCCGAAATCCGTCCGGAGCTTTCGGCCTTCGCGATCAGCTCCCGTTGGCATCGCAGTTGTTCGGCGGCGCAATCGATTTCGTGATCGACCCGGGCGAGGCGGCGCTCGAGATCGTTTCGGTTCAAGCAAACCTCCTTCAGCGACGCACATCGCGAGCGCGTTTGTCTTCCCTCAGGCCTTGAAAGACGACGGCGCGGAGCAGGCCCTCCTTCGTCCAGGTGAGATAGGTGACCTCGGCGACAAGTTCGGGACGAACCCAGTGCACGCGCTTGAGCTCGAGCGGCGCGCCGAACCGGTTGTCGCGGGGCGGCGGCGCGGCGAGCGGCATGCGTTTCACGGCGAGCGGCTGCAGCTTCTCGTGCAGGCTCGCGAGCACGCGGTCGCTCATGCCGGTTCCGGCTCTTCCGGCGTAAAGCAGGCGACCGTCCTGCGTGTAATAGCCAAGCAGGAGCGAGCCGAAATAAGGCCGCGACCCCTTCGGGTCGGTCCAGCCGACAACCACGAATTCCTCTCGGTTGAGGCATTTGCATTTGACCCAAAGGCCGCGGTTTGCGGCCACATATGCGCCGTCGGCGCGCTTGCACACGATACCCTCGACGTTGAGATCGCAAGCGGCGCGCAGAACGGCCGCGCCATCGCCGGCGAGGTGCTCATTGAAGCGGATCGAAGGATCGGCGCCATGGAGGAGGGCTTCGAGCCGCGACTTGCGCGTCAGGAGCGGCTCGGCGCGCAAGTCCTGACCATCGAGGTAAATCAGGTCGAAAGCAAAATACACGAGGGCCGCCGCGCTTTTGTGATCCGTAGCGGCCTGCATTTCAGCAAACGAGGTCAGGCCATCCGAACCGACCGCACAGAGCTCGCCATCGATGTAAGCCTCCTCGACCGGAAGCTCGCCGAAGGCTTCCTTCGTCGTCGCGTAGCGATCCGTCCAATCGAGCCCGGTGCGCGTCAGCAGCTTCACCTCTCCGTGATCGAGCCGCGCATGCATGCGATATCCATCGAGCTTGAGCTCATGCACCCATCCGGTGCCGCGTGGCGGGCTCTTCACCGCAAGAGCGAGTTGAGGAGGAACGAACGTCGGCATGCCGCTGGCTGGCGATCGCGTCGCAGCAATGAGTCTTGCCCGCCTGTGTGCCGCCCTAGCCATGCTTAACAAAATAGCATGGATAGGAAGCGGCCTCCCCCTGGCTCGTCACCGTGGCTCATCGGCCATGGTCGCTCGTCGACAGTCGCGCAAAAGGCCCGAAGGGATTGCCCGGCCGGGAACGTCGCATCACGAGATAGGGCGCGCGATGAGCATAGCCCCTGGCGTGCCGATATCCGAGACGGCGCGGGACCGGCGTGTCTTGCCCAAACGGCGTGTCGTCCATGACGGGGACGTCGATTGAGGACCGTTCATCCCAGCCTTCCTGCGCGTCGTTATTCGCTTCTGCATGGATCGAGGCCGGAGTGGGTTGCACATCGCGTTCTTCGCCGCTGGGCTGTTGGGTATGCGGGGTGGCGGCGGCAAGCTGAGGCGCCCCTTCGTTGGAGGCCGGCGAAGTCGGATAGATCGGCGACAAATTCCGCCGCCGGCCGGGCAATCCGCTCCCATGCCCGGGAACCGACTGCCCATCCAGCGTATCCGGCAAGATCACCCTGACCGTTTTGGGATGGGCGACCCCTTGGGCGTCGCCGCCCGGCCCAAGCTTCATCTCGGAGCCGCCGCGAGCAACCCAGATGCCGAGCGAAAATGCGACCAGGGAAACTGTCGCGCACAAGAAGAGAGGTTTGAACGCCTTAACCCGCATTGCCGATGTTCTCGGAGGGCCGATACCCTCAAACGGCCCGCGAGGCCATGAAGTTCCAAGGCTCGGCAGGACCGCAGCTTGCGTCGGGCTGCGTCAGCCTGAAGAATGCGTTTCCGCTAAGGATGCCCGTCCACGAGATCGGTCCACTGCTTGGGTTTTTCGTGAATGGGTTCGCCTTTTCCAATCTCGCCCGAAGGAGGCCGAGCCATGGCGCAGAAGGAAAGCGATATCGGAATGATGTACGGCAGCCGGGACACTGACACATTCCTCGGCCTTCCTTCGTGCACCGATCTCAAATCTCTCGAGGGCGGCGTCGCGATCCTCGGTATCGGATGCGCCACGCCCTATGCGAGCGTGGGCGCCTATTGCGCAGAGGCGCCGACCGCGATCCGCACCACGATGGCCCGCTATTCCGCAATGGGCTCGAACTACGATTTCGACCTTGGCGGGCCCCTTCTCGGCCCCTCCCCCAAGAGCGTGGTCGATTGCGGAGACTTGGACGTTGACGAGGCCGATGCTGCGGGCAATCGGCGCAACATCAAGGCCGCGATCTCGCTCATGCTCGAGAAAGGCGCGGTCCCGCTGGTGATCGGGGGAGACGACTCCGTGCCGATCCCGATGTTTCAGGCCTTCGAAGGTCATGGCCGCTACACCATCCTCCAGCTCGACGCGCATATCGATTTTCGTGACGAGGTGGATGGAGAGCGCCTCGGACTTTCGAGCACCCTGCGACGAGCCTCCGAGCTCCCATTCATCGAACGCATCATCGCCGTCGGGCAAAGGAATGTCGGATCGGCGCGGCCAGCCGACTTCGAGGAAGCGTTGGCGCGCGGCGTGACATTCGTCTCGGGACGGGAAGTTCAGGCAAAAGGAATTGGCCGCGCGCTCGATCTCATTCCGCGGGGCTCGAACGTCCTCATAACGCTCGACTGCGATGCGCTTGATCCGTCGATCATGCCTTCCGTCATCGGACGGGCCCCGGGCGGCTTGAGCTATTGGCAAACGATCGAGCTTATCGGCGGTGTCGCGGAACGGGCTCGGATCGCTGCCTTCGATCTCGTCGAGTTCATGCCGTCCCGGGATGTCTCGGGACTGGGCGCGCTGACGGCGGGACGCATTCTCGTGAACGTGCTCGGGCTTTTGGCTCGCCAAGGCGCTGAAGAACCAAAGAACTGAAATCAGGGCAGTCGCTCAGCTTTCACTTGCGAATAAGCGCGGGCTGATCCGGAGAAGCGGAGTAGGCAGCGCGCACTAAAGCCCCTCGGCGAGTTTGATGCGCGCATAATTCGTCGCAACCAAATCATTGCCGTAAAGTCGCTGAAGCCGGCGCACGATGAAATGCCCCTTCGCCATGGATTGGAAATGCGACATGAAGGCCGCGTTGACGGCCGCGCCCGCGAAGGCGCCGAGAACCGGCACGGCTTGCACCGCCAGCTTCTGCGACACGGCTACGCCAAATCGTTGCGCTACCGAAACGATGACGCGCATGAAAACGGGAGCGCTTTCCTCGATGAAACCGCGCTCCGCGAAATAACGGCCAAGACTCGCGAGCGAATGAGCGAGTGTCGCTTTGATGGCGTAATAACCCTCGCCTGGCTTCGCCGAGACGTCTCGCCCGCCGAGCGCCAGCACCTCGACGCAGGCGAGAACGCCCTCGGGAGTGGATAAATCCTCTCCCTCGGCTCGCGCGATATCGGCGATGGCGTGCAACAAGATGCTCGTCGAGATGGGAAGCTCGGCCACGAGCGCGGGCAGGCCGAAGGCTCCGCCAGTTGCGCCGGTGAGTGTCGCCAGCGCCTTGTGCCAGCGCCCGGTTTCGTCTCGCAGCCGCGAAAATCGTGGGCTCAGCGCCAATTTGAGGGAGGCGCGCAAAGCCGATTGTGTCGCGAAGGACGCCGCGTCGGACACCGCGCGTGGCAGAACCCGCTCGAACAGTTTTGCCGATTTCCCCGCAAGTTGAGCGAGGCGCATCGCCAAGCTCTCCCGCTCGAGGTGGAGGACCGCGGCCCGCAAGGCTTCGATATCCTTGTCGGTCAACTCGTGGGGAAGGACTTGGCCTTCAAGGGACGGCAACCTGTCGCTCCATTTTGCACGTCGCTGGTCGAACGCCCGAGCCTATCGGGGGTTCAAGCACGACCGGGCCTGCTCGTCAGATGGGAAGTGCGGCAGCTTTTCGCTACTCGCACGGAAAATTACGCGCATATTGACCAACGCCCGCAACTCTCCGAAAACCATCCCTGCTGGTTCAAGGCCAAGCGCGGCGGAGTCGGTCTGGAAACGCGCGGGCTCATTCTTCGAAAAGATGATGGATAACCGAGGTTTGACCCGCACGGTGTTTCCCAAAACCATTCGGCTCGCGCCCCATCTGAAGGGGAACCAAAAACGTCAAATGAAAGTTCTGCCTCCACTTGTTTCGATGGAGGTTCGCAATGAAAACTACCGCGATTACGGTCATGCTCGCCGTTGGCCTGCCTCTTGCGCTTGGCGGTATCGCCAAAGCGCAAAATCTTTTTCCTGGAACCCAGATGCGCGTGGCGCAGGCCGATGAGGATGTGACCGTCAAGAAGAAGGAGACGCCCTACGGCACCAAGAAGGTCGTCAAGAAAAGGGTGGGCGAAGGGATGGGCGTGCGCTGCAAGAAGGTGAGCGTCACCAAATCCAACGATATGGGCGACAGCGAAAAGAAGTCAGCGACCCGTTGCGAATGAGTGCGGTCCGGCACCGGTAATGCCGTCTGGGGGGCGCGACGCGAACATTGAAGCCGCCTCGCGGTTGACCTGCTGGAAAAGGGCCTTCATCGCTGACCTGAACGGCTGGGCTGGAAGAAACGCGCCGGCTCAGCCGCCCGTCCTCTGAGTCCGACGGAGCTTGGCCCATCGTGGCAATCTACTATCTCACCGAGGTGGTTTGGCCCGCGCGCGACGACATGTCCGGGCGTCCGTTGGAGTTTCGTCTCGTCGCTCAGTGCAGCACATTGGAGGATTGCGACAGGCAGGCGGAAAATCGCGCCAAGCGCCATAAGGAAAGCGGCTTCGACGCGGCGCTCGAAGCCTGGTGGGGCGGCGACGGGGAGCGCGTTCACTATTATCACCGCGCTACTGAGCGGCCGGGGCGCTTCTGGAAAGGCATGAAGCCAAAAACCGAGAAGCCGAAGTCCCCCGATATCGGCGGGCCTCCCGACGCAAAAATAACCGCCAAAACGGAAGAGGCGGGTCTCGGGACGTCTCGCGGGGAGGAGGCCGGGGAAGGACCACAGGACAGGCCCGAAAAGCGCGAAGACGAGGACTTGCCGCCCATCTCTGGCACGTGAAGCAGGAAAGTCACGTCAGGTACCGAATACCGCGTGAAGCGCGAGTACTTGGCGCGAGCCGCGAACATTCTCCAACTCGTCAGTCCGGATGCGCCGCTCTTTGCGTCGCGCACAAACCCTGCCGTAAGCTTCGGCTCGCTGGGTCTTAGTCACAAAGGAGCTTGCCATGAGCGATGCGGGCTATCGCAAAACTTTGACCCGGCGATGGGAGGCCGCGCCGATGAGTTCGGCGAAGCAAACCGCCTTCGATTGGCTCGCCGAACGCAGGGATTGGCTATCTCGATGCCATGTCGAGCTCTGGAACCTTCACGAGCCGGCTTGGCGCGAATACCGGTCAGCCGCGTGGTACCTCCAACTCTTGCGGGAACAAGGCTTCGAGGTCGAGGGAGGAACGGCCACGATGCCCACCGCATTTTGCGCGCGCTTCGGCACAGGTCGGCCGGTGATCGCGACTTATGCCGAATATGATGCCGTGCCGGGCAACAGCCAGGATCCGGTGCCCTACGAGAAGCCGCGCGACGGCGTTCACCGCTATGCGGCGGGTCACACGGATCCGCACTCGGCGCTGGGCCTCGGTGCGCTCGCCGGCCTATTGGCCGCCAAGGAGGCGATGCAGATGCACGCCCTCGAGGGCACGCTCGTTCTCTTCGGCGAGCCGGCAGAGAAGGTTTGCGGCTCGAAGCCGGTGCATGCCGCGCACGGTTTTTACGATGGCCTCGACGCGGCGATCAGTTTCCACCCAGCCTTCACGACGGCACACGCCAACACCGTGAATTGGGACACGCATTGCGGATCCTATTGGAGCCGCATGTACAGTTTCGAATGCCCGTCTCCCGAGGAATGGTCGGGCATGGGCCTCAACGAGGG
>JAFBAK010000311.1 GCA_019247795.1 Hyphomicrobiales bacterium
CGGTCTGGACGGCGCCGAGTTTGCGTGGGGTGACGAGCTCGCGCCGGGCGGTCACCACATGGCCAACACATGGCAGGGCTCGTTCCCACACGAGAATCTCGCGACCGATGGATACAGGCGGACTTCTCCCGTGCTCGCCTTTGCGCCGAACGGCTATGATCTGTTCGATATGATCGGCAATGTTTGGGAGTGGACCGCCGACTGGTTCTCCACCCGACATGTCGCGGATGCAACGAAGCCTTGTTGCATCCCGCAAAACCCACGCGGTGGGAGCGAGTCCGACAGTTTTGATCCGTGCAATGCACAGCTGCGCATTGCACGGAAGGTCATCAAGGGCGGATCTCACCTTTGTGCGCCGAATTATTGCCGGCGCTATCGGCCGGCAGCGCGTCACGCGCAGCCGGTCGATACAAGCACGAGCCATATCGGATTTCGCTGCGTCATCAGGCAGGCGGGAGCCATTGCATGACCGAAGCGGCACCGCGTGAATTGACCACTCTGGCCAAGATCGTCGTCGGCCTCGGCGCCTTGCTGATCGTCGCCGGTGTGGTATGGCACGGCGTCACCGTCAAGAACACTATGCGCGTGTGGCATGATCTCGTGGATCGGCCGGGCAGCGAGATGTCGTTTCGATTCATTTTGCAGCCCTTGATGGCTGTGATCGCCGCGATCCACGATGGGCTCGAGGACGGGCGCACCGGTAGCTCGCCGTATTTCTGGACGATCATGAGCGACCCGCAGCAGCGCATCGCACGGCTGAACGAAGGCTTGAACGCGACGGCCAGAATCATCTTGCTCGGGATCGCGATGGACGTGATCTACCAGCTGATGGTGTTCAAGAAGTTCTACCCCGTGGAGGCGGTGATCATCGCATTGCTGTTGGCGTTTGTGCCGTATCTCGTCATGCGCGGGCTGGTGGTGCGAGCCTGGAGTAGACGTGCTTTTTTCAATCGTCCCGAAAGCCATCCGGAATGACAGATCCGAGCCCCTCCTCGAGAGTGAGCCGATTCGAAGTCAGGGTGACGGCGGATAGTCATTTCGGTTGGCTGCGCACCCGCCTGAGCGTGGAGCGCACCATGATGTCGTGGCTGCGCACGGCGGTCTCACTCATCGGCTTTGGTTTCGCGATCGTCCAATTCTTCGAACGCTTACAGGACATGCCCGGGACGCAAGCCGCGCGGCATCCGGGCGCTCCGAAACTTCTCGGACTCGCGCTGATCTCGAGCGGCGTTCTCGCGCTTCTCATCTCGATTTGGCAGTACCGCTGGGCCATTGGCTATTTGTGGAGCGCGGATTTCGTCGCCCTTGCAGGCACGCGACCCGGGGCGACAAAAGAAAAGATGCAGACACCCGTTATCGCGGTTGCCGTTTTGCTCGTCGGCGTCGGCCTGTTTGCTTTTGCCGCCGTGCTGTTTCGCCTCGTATAGCCGCCGCTCGGAAGAGAACGTCAAAAGAAAAGCAGATCGAAGGAGTGCAAGATGGCCAAGGCAGGCAAGCCCAACATCCTCATCCTCTGGGGTGACGATATCGGTTGGTGGAACATCAGTTACAACAACCGCGGCCAGATGGGCTATCGGACGCCCAACATCGACAGGATCGGCCACGAGGGCTCAACGTTTACTGATTACTATGGCCAGCAAAGCTGCACCGCGGGGCGGGCCGCTTTCATCACCGGCCAGAACCCGATCCGTACCGGCCTGACCAAGGTCGGCATGCCAGGCGCGAACGTGGGCATCCGGGCGGAAGACCCGACGATCGCCGAGTTGTTGAAGCCGTTGGGTTATGCCACCGGGCAATTCGGCAAGAACCATTTGGGCGACAAGGATGAGTTCCTCCCGACGATGCATGGTTTCGACGAGTTCTTCGGTAATCTCTACCATCTCAACGCTGAAGAAGAGCCGGAAGACCCCGATTATCCCAAGGACCCCGCTTACAAGAAGCGCTTCGGGCCGAGGGGCGTGCTCCATTGCTGGGCGGACAGAAAGGGCGGACAGAAGATCGAGGACACTGGCCCGCTCAACAAGAAACGCATGGAAACCATTGATGATGAGGTAACGGAGCACGCGCTCAACTTCATCTACAAGTGTAACAACGAAGGAACGCCGTTCTTTCTGTGGTACAACACCACAGGGATGCATTTCAGGACCCACAGCGCCGCGCAACACAAAGGCAAAAGCGGAGGCCAGGGGGAATACAACGATGTCATGGTGGCCCATGACGAGAAGATCGGCACCATGCTCGACAAGCTCGATGAATTGGGCATCGCCGACAACACGATTGTCATGTATTCGACCGATAACGGTCCCCATTACAACAGCTGGCCGGACGCCGGGATCACCCCTTTCCGCAGCGAGAAAAACACCAATTGGGAGGGCGGCTGGCGAGTGCCGATCTTCGTGCGCTGGCCGGGCAAGATCCAGCCCGGCTCGGTGTTCAACGACGTCGCGTCACATCAGGATTGGCTGCCGACCCTGCTTGCAGCCGCGGGAGAGCCGGAGATCAAGGACAAGCTTCTCAAAACGCACAAGATCGGGAAGAAATCCTATAAGGTGCATATCGACGGCTATAACCTCATTCCTTACCTGACGGGAGCCGAGAAGCACGGGCCGCGGCAATTCTTCTTCTACATCAGCGATGACGGCGACATCCTGGCAATCCGGATGGGAGACTGGAAAATGGTGCTCATGGAACAGAGGGCGAAGCAGCTGATGTGCTGGTTCGAGCCCTTCGTAAAGCTGCGAGCGCCGAAGATATTCAACCTGCGCCGTGATCCGTTCGAACGGGCGGATGAAAACTCGAACACCTATTGGGACTGGTTGATCTCCCACGCCTATCTTCTCTACGGGATGCAAGCGATCGTCGCTCAACAGATAGAGGCGTTCAAGCAGTTTCCGCCACGTCAGAAGCCCGCTGCATTCAACCTCGACGAGGTACTTCGTACGGTTCAGGATGCAGGCGGCAGCAGCAATCATTAGGAAACGCTGTTCGCCACAATTACGCGAGTGACGGAACATAAGAACCTCGCTTTCCACGGAAGGGCAAACCGATTTGATTGAATGACGGGGCGGTGCGTCGGGAGGTGGGCATGCGACCAGGCTTTTCCTTTTCAGGTAAAGAAATGCGCAATGGGCGCCCCAGGACATTCGTCCTGATCGCCTGCGCACTCGCGCTTTCGGGTTGCGCCGGCACGCCCGGTGAGACTGCCCTGCCACGAGCGACGCCCGCGGCCTATCCCGTCGACCGACTCATCGGCAAGTGGGGCGTGGCCTCTTATCGCCAGGACAAGGACAAGGCGCGAACGGAGGCGCAAGCTCGGGCGCAATGCAAGCTTCCTTATACGATTTCCAAGGGTCCGACGGACGGCGTGATGATGCATGTGGCCGACGACCCGACGCCCCACGAGCTGACCTTGAAGGGCGGCCCCGGCGGCAAGACTTATATCGGCTTCGAGGGGCCGCCGGGCGACGAGCAGGATCGCGAAATTCTCCAGATGAGCGACAACATGTTCGTGACGCGGTTCGTAAGTCCTGAGACCAACACCCGATACGGTACTTTCATCTATGTGAGATGCGGGGCGGCCCAAAGTTGATTTCCAGCGAAGTAAAGGAGCGAGCATGTCTTCCGGATTTTGCCATTCGAGCTTGAGCGCGCTGCGATGCGGCGCGATTTGCCTTTGGCTGGGAACGGCCGTCTGCCTCGCAACTAACGCGCCCGCCTTCGCACAAGCCGCCTCCGAATCCGCGATGCGGGAGACACT
>JAFBAK010000248.1 GCA_019247795.1 Hyphomicrobiales bacterium
TATTTCGGATAGAACAGGAAGGGGCTCTCGATCGGCATTCCGGGACGCCGGTCGCGACGCACCTTGCGTCGCAGATATCCGCCCTCGAGCGGATGGATCTTCTCGATCGTCACGCAGCCATAGAACCAGATGAGGAGGAACATCATCTTGCCGGGGCTGATGCCGGTCGCATAGGCGCGCCGCATGATCGTCTGCATGTGCGCGGGCGTGTAATACACCTCCCAAGCTTTTCGATAGACGCTCTCCCATTCGCCCTTCGACATCTTCGGATGTCCGGTCGTGACGTGCTCGAGATCGTATTTGTTCATGTCCGGATCCATCGGGATGCCGGCCTTGAGCAGCTTCTGGTGATCCTCCGAGCCCGGCAACGGCGTCAGGCAAAAGAATTCCAGAAGATCGAGCGGCAGCTCGCGCTGAATGATCTCGATGTCACGGATGATCGAGCTCGGTGTGTCGTTCGGAAAACCGAGGATGTAGCCCGCATAGGTGAAGCAGCCGACCGCCTTCCAGGCGAGCAGCATGGTGCGGTATTCGGCGATGCGGTTCTGCTTCTTCTTGGCGGCGAGCAGGTTGTCCGGGTTGATGTTCTCGAGGCCGAGAAAGACGCGTCGCACACCGGCCTTTGCAGCCTTCTCGATGAAATTCGGAATGCGGTGGCAAAGCGTGTCGACCTGGATGACGATCGAGAAGTTGACGCCGGTATCGGCTCTCACCTCGATGAGGCGATCGAAGATCGGCTCCCAGTTCTTGTTGCGCGCGAGATTGTCGTCGGTGATGAAAAAGGCGCGCACGCCCTGCTCGAGATTGGCGCGCACGATCGCCTCGACATCATCGGGCGTGCGGTAGCGCGATTTTCGCCCCTGCACATTGATGATCGTGCAAAACGAGCATTGGAAGGGGCAGCCGCGCCCGGCATCGAAACTCGTCACGCGCCCCCCCGTACGCCCGATGCGTTCGGCCGGCAGGAAGGGCGTCGGGACCGCCTCGATCGAAGGCAGATCCTTCATGAAGTCGTAGAGCGGACGCAAGCTTCCGGCGGCCGCATCGCGAAGCACCAGCTCGAGCCTGTCCTCGGCCTCGCCCGCGAACAGCGAGATGCCGAGCGCTTGCGCCTCCTGCAAGTCGTCGGGCATCTGCGGCAACATGGCGAGGCAGCCGGAGACGTGAAAACCGCCCATCGCAACCTGCGCGCCCGCAGCTCGCAATTTGCGGGCGATGTCCATCGCATGCGGAAATTGGTTCGACTGCACGCCCACGAAAGCGACCATGCCGAACCCGCCATTGCGGGCGAGCGCAGCGCTGATCCGCTCCGGACGGATGCGCGTATTCGTCTCGTCGAACGCCACGATGTCGAGCTCGACATCCGCGCCGAGCACCTGGCGCTCGGCGCAATCGCGAGCGAGCCCGTAGAGAACGGCAAGCGTGTTCGACGGAATGGCCGAACGCATCCACTGGATGACGTAGCCGTCATCGTCGTAGTGGGAAGGCTTGATCAGATACAGCTTGAACCGGCGCTTCGCGGAAGCTTGCGCCTTCGTGCCGATGGCCATCATCATCGCGAAATCGTCATCAGGAGCCGGCGACGGCCGGAACCGGTGCCGCGGCAGCATCCGCTGCAAGGCTTGGCACCTCTCCCGGATGCAAGAGCTCGGCTCGCTGGCGCGTCTTCTTGACCGCGGCGCGCCCGCCTTCCGTCGCGGTGAATATCTCGAGCGTGTCCATCTCGCCTTCTTGCACCGGTGTGAGCGCCAAGTCCATATAGTCGCGTCGTTTGGGATTCTTGAGAATGCGCCGGCGGCTGCGATCAAGCCGCCACAGCAATGCCGCGATCTTCGCCATCTTGCGCGCGGTCTCGGCGAAATATTTGAAATGCCAGAGCACGGGCGCCTCGATGGGAAGGCCGGAGCGGCGGTCCTTGCGGTATTTGAGCCGCAAATACCCGCCTTGGAGAGGATGCAGGCCCTCGATCGATACCGAGCCTTGAAACCAGGCGAGGAAGAACATCACTTTGATGGTCTTCATGCCGCAAGCAGTGGCGCGGCGCATCACCGTCTCCACGTGCTCGGGCGTGTAATAGGTCTCCCAGGCAAGTCGATAGATGCGCTCCCAGTCCTCTTTTGACATCAAGGGATGTGCCGTCGTCGCGTGCTCGAGATCGTATTTGTTCATGTCCGGGTCCATCGGAACCCCGGCGAGATGAAGCTTCTTGTGATCCTCCGACCCCGGCAGCGGCGTGAGGAAGAAGAACTCCAGAATATCGAGCGGCAATTCGTGCTGGATGATCTTGATGTCGCGCAAGATGCTCTCGACCGTGTCCTTCGGAAAGCCGAGGATGTAGCCCGCGCAGGTGATCACACCCGCGGCTTTCCAGGCGAGCAGCATCTCGCGATATTCGCAGATGCGGTTCTGCTTCTTCTTCGCGCCGACGAGACTATCGGGATTGATGTTCTCGAGCCCGATGAACGCGCGCTTCACCCCGACGCGTCGGCACTTCTCGATGAAGTTCGGGATTTTGTGACAGAGCGTGTCGACCTGGATGACGAAGTGACAGCGTATGCCTTCCTTCTCGCGCAGCTCGATCAGCCGATCGAAGATCGCTTCCCAATTGCGGTTGCGCGCCAAATTGTCGTCGGTGATGAAGAAGCTTTTGATGCCTTGCGCCACATTGGCGCGCACGATGGCTTCAACATCGTCGGGCGTGCGGTAGCGCGACTTGCGCCCTTGCACATTGATGATGGTGCAGAACGAGCATTGAAACGGGCAGCCGCGTCCGGCATCGAAGCTCGTTTCCCAGCCGCGCGTGCGAGCGATCTTTTCGGCTGGCAGGATCGGCATCATCGCCGCCTCGAGGCTGGGCAGGTCGTTCATGAAGTCATAGACGGGCTGCAAGCTGCGGGCGGCCGCGTCTCGCAGCACGGCGTCGAGCCGCCCTTCCGCCTCTCCGGCGAAGAACGAAATCCCAAGCGCTTGGGCCTCCTTCATGTCTTCGGGTATCTCGGGGAGCATCGCCAGACATCCCGACACGTGGAAGCCGCCGATGCAGACCTGAATGCCTTGCGCGCGCAAAGGACGGGCGATGTCCATGGCGCGCGGAAATTGGTTCGACTGAACCCCAACCAGGCCGACAAGACCGTGACCGCCATACTCGCGGATGCGTCGCGCGACGCGTTCAGGCCGAATGCGGGTGTTGGTCTCGTCGACGGCCTCGATTTCGATCTCGACATCCTCACCGAGGACGGCGCGCTCACGGCAATCGGCGGCAAGCCCGTAAAGGGAAGCAAGCGAATTCGAGGGGATCGACGACCGCAACCATTGAATCACATAGCCATCGTCGTCGTAATGGGACGGCTTGATCAGGTAGAGCAAGAACCGCTTGCGGCCTGTCTCAGCCATCCGACCCTCACAAGCTGCCTTCACGCCCCCGCGGAGTCAAGCCTTAGGTAGACGCCCGCACGGCCTTGCGGCAAAAGAGAGCATGGATCGCATGCGGGTAGCGGCGACACCTTCTTGACAAATTTCGGGCCCGAGCACAACCGCGAACATTATCCGCCATCCTGCCGAAGAAATCCTAAGAAGAAGTGGACCTTCTCAGGTGCCGGGCAGCCGTCGCCTCTTCTGCTGCAGCGGTGGCGCGGCTCAATTTATTGGAATTGTGGTCACGAGTTCTTCGAGGAACGCCAACGATCATGCCGGACCACTACGCCGCTCGATTGCTGTTGGCAGGCGCGGGCGGCGCCATCGAGGCCGACCGTGCCACCTGCTCCTTGGCGAAACCCGCGGTCGACGCGTAACCGCGCACGATCGCCATGCGCCGCTCGAAGGAGAGCACATCCTCGATGCGCTGGAAGCCTTCGGGCGCGATTGCTTCGACAGCA
Source organism: Hyphomicrobiales bacterium (assembly GCA_019247795.1). Lineage (GTDB taxonomy): Bacteria > Pseudomonadota > Alphaproteobacteria > Rhizobiales > Beijerinckiaceae > GAS188. The sequence goes on from JAFBAK010000248.1 coordinate 3,876, forward strand.
TCGATCACGCCCTCGGGGCCGCCCTTGCGGTTGAGCCGCACGATCTCAGCGGTCATCGGCGCGCGTTCCTGCTCATAAGCGATGAGCGCCTGAGCGGGATGATCGGCGCGCACCAGCCAATCGGCGAGAGAGCGGGCATCGAGCACCGCCTGACTCGCGCCGTTCGAGCCGACCGGGTACATCGGATGGGCGGCATCGCCGAGCAGGGTCACGCGGCCTTGCGACCAGCGGGGCAGCGGATCGCGGTCGCACATCGGGTATTCGTAGAACTCGCTCGTCGCCTCGATCAGATGGGCCACATCGACGCCCGGAATGGCGAATTTGCGCACATGCGGCAGCAGCTCCTCGAGCCGGCCCGCGCGCGACCAATCCTCCTTGCGCGGGGAAATGCCGCCTTCGCCGATCTTTGCCGCGACGGCCCAGTTGGTGAGGCGCGTGTCGCCACGCTCGCCGAGCGCGATGGGATAGAGGACGAGCTTGGCGCTCATTCCACCAGCCACGATCATCGAGTGGCCATCGAGAAATTGCGGCCAATCGAGCGCGCCGCGCCAAAGCATGATGCCGTTCCAGGCCGGGGGACCTTCATGCGGTGCGAGCGCGGCGCGGACGGTCGAGTGAATGCCGTCGGCCCCGATCAGAACGTCGCCCGTGATGGTGCGAACATGGGCGCCGTCCCGATTGAAGAAATAGGCCGTGACGCCGCCCTCGTCCTGGCGCCAGCTGCCGAGCCGGCAGCCGGTATGGATATGCGAATCACCGATGCGCGCGCGCAGAGCCTGGTGCAGCACTTTCTGAAGCCGCCCGCGGTGGATTGAGAATTGCGGATAGGGAAAACCCGCATCCGTGCCGCGTGGCTCGCGCCAGATCTCCTGGCCGAAGCGATTCGCATAGGTGAGCTCGTGGGTGCGGATGCCGACGTGATCCAGCCGTTCCAAGAGGCCGATCTCGGCGAGTTCCTTGATGGCGTGGGGCAAGGTGTTGATGCCCACGCCGAGCTCGCGGATCTCGCTGCCCTGCTCGAATACATCACAGGCAATGCCACGGGCATGCAACATGAGCCCCGCCGCGAGGCCGCCGATGCCGCCCCCGGCTATGATGACATGCATGGACCCAACCCCGTTTTATCCCGAAAAGTCGAGAAGACAGACCGTTTCAAATGCTAGAGCACGCTTCGGAGAAGTGGAAGCCACGCTCCGATAGGCCATGCCTAACAGGAATTCAGTCCGTACTTCGCCATTCCTCTGCGGAGTTGGTGTATGCGTGAGCTCGCACGGCCACAAGGCCTGAGACTGCGGGCAGCCCAGAAAAGTCAGTTCAAGGTGAACGGCGGAACGAGAGCCGAGCAACCGGCTCGCTTTTCGTCACCTTCGGGAGAACGATCACCGAGGGGGCCGTGCTCTTTTCGCCGAGGGAGGAGAGTCGCAGGCGGCGGTCGGCGATCGTCTGGCGACATTCGTCCATCGCAAGACTGAGCGCTGCGAGACCGGAATCGTCGATGCGGCCGTCGCGCGCATGGCGCAAGGTCGAGATCGACAAGCTCGTGACGGCTGCCTCCGCTTCGTCGAGCGCAGCTTGGTCCGTGGCCTCGCGCGCTTTCATTTGAATATGGATGAGCTCGTCGATCGCGCTCAACGTTCCGCGACGGATCCAGGCGCGCGCCGAGGCGATGAGAGCCGCAAGCCCGGAGATAAGCCCGCTGATTCCCATGGCGCCGAGATAGAACCAATCGTCGTAGCGATCGAGGAAGGATTTCTCGTTGCCGTCGAAATAGGCCTCGGCACCCGGATGCACGGGCAGCGCGGTCTCGTTGTCGGTATCGGGCTTCTCGATCCGGTCGGCGAGCGCCGAGCCGGGGCTCAGCGCCATGCGCAAGGTGAACAATCGTCGGGTGAAATCGGAGACGACGTAGTCCTCGAGAGAGCGGCTGGCGACCAGCCGATAGGTGATCGCCATTGTGTTGAAGCTGTCCTTGGGACGCGGCGGATTGCCGCCAAAAAGCCCATTCACGATCTCGTGGGATTCATAAACAGGCTTGCGCTGGGCGATCGCCTCCGCCTCCTTCACGTCGACGAACACGGGCTCGCCATGGGATGCCTGTGCGATTTGCGTCACGATGTTGCGCATGAAATTGCCCGAAGGCGGCGCGACCGCCATCACCGCATCCACCCGCTTGTCGGCAATCGCGGAAGCGACCCCATCGGGATCGAGCGACACCTGCGTCACGGCGGGAGGGTCGAGGCCGTATTCTGCAAGGAGGTCCCCGAGAAGATGCGCGTTCTCAGGGGTCGCGCGAATGATGCCGAGCCGCTTCTTGTCGAGGTCGGTGATCTTGTGCACGCGTGATCCGTGCGGTGCGAGGAAGATGACGGCATTGCGATGCAAGACGGCGACGGTGAGCCCCGTCTCCGACATCGACACGTCGCTGCGGACCACGGCGAGATCGGCTCTGCCGGCATCGAGCTCCGCCGCGCTCGCTTTTGCATCGTTCGTCTTCACAAGCGTCAGCCGCAGGCCATGGTTCTCGTCGCGCGCCAATTGGCTCGCGAGCTCGGAGACGAGCTTCACGTCGGCACTGCCCTCGGGTCCAACGGCGACGCGCAGCTCCGTCGGTTGGACGACAAAGCGCAAGCACCAGACAACGAGCCCGGCGGCGAGCGCCGCGACGGGCACCCAGACGAATGGAGAGCGCAACAGGCGCGTGAACCCGGCGCGCCGCCGAATTTGGCGTTCGGGGGTGATGATCGAACCTCCGCCTGCGCAGCGCCGCCCCCGGTCTGCCCACGGATCACCGAAGAGAACTCACCCTTCGGTAAGATCAATCCACGTCTTCAAGAACTCGTGATCACCGACGCCGAAGACTTCGGCGGATCCCGAGGTGGTCCACAGGATATCCCACAAACTTTACAATGCGTTATTCGCGATTATGGGCGGGTTTGCGGCAAAATCACAGTCGAATAGCGGAAGACTGGACCGAGCATGCACGATGAGCAGGCTGCTTTCGTGCCCCAACGCGAGAGGCGATCGTCACCGCGCGATGCGGATGAGAGGGGCAGTCGAAGCTACGCGGACGCGACCTCAATCCGCGATATCGCTGGTCCGATCGAATTCGAGTGATGTCCTTACAGCGCAAGCTCCGCTGCGGCGGTCGCGCCTTCATGGCGCAAGAGCCAGCGCTTGCGTTCAATCCCGCCGCCATAGCCCGTCAAGGAGCCGTCCGAGCCGATCACGCGATGGCAAGGCACCACCACACTGACCGGGTTCGCTCCATTGGCGAGGCCGACGGCTCTCACAGCGCTGGCCTTGCCGATGCGTGCGGCAAGCGCGCCATAGCTCATCGTCTCGCCGACCGCGATGTCGGCGAGCGCACGCCATACAAGCTGCTGGAATTCCGTGCCTTGCGTGCGCCAAGGGATTTCGGAAAGCGCCGAAAGCTCGCCGGCGAAATAGCGTTCGAGCGGCAATCGAACGGCCGCGGGCGCCGGGCCTCGCCCAAGGGCGACCGGGCCGTATCCTCGGCGCAAGAGCACGCGCATGCGATCCTCGTGATCCTCCCAATCGAGAAGACGCAAATTCCCGTCATCGTCGGTGACGAGGAGTGCGGTGCCGATCGGCGTGTCGA
>JAFBAK010000390.1 GCA_019247795.1 Hyphomicrobiales bacterium
GGGATCTCCTCGCCTTCCGAGTAAAGGCGCGGGCTTGCCCGCACGCCTAGCTTCGGATCGATTCCATTGTCGCCGACACTGGTTTTGGCGGCACAATTGGCGACGAGGAACGATACGCCAATGCCGAAAAGGAGGCGCCACGGCGAAGGAGGCGAGGCGACGGAGCGCGACCCATGGCTAGGCGAACTTACAGGCGCGACACGCCTCACTCTGCTCATGGGACCGTTCATACGCAAAACGCGGCCGAGGGGGAAGAGCCAATCCCGACAGAATCTCGACGCGAAACTGGCACGGTTTTCACCTCATTCGAATACGGCGACACTACGCGTCAAGCGGCGAGACGCGCAAAAGCCGCAAACCCGCGACGGACTGATCCTTCAATATTGCGTCAAATACGGTCAAATTGAGTCCGCGCATCGTTCGTGTACGATCAAAATACAACGTCGAGGTTAATGGGAGCTTCAAGCGCGCCAAGTGCGTGCGCGGCAAGTGCGTGCGCGAGGATGTCGCAATCCATGCAGCAAGTCTGGATTCGCGTTTCTCGTGGGTTCATTGGAGGCCCTAAAAGGGGGCCGGAATTCAAGAGCTCTTGCCGGAGCTCTTGCCGAGCCCTTGCCTGCGACTGCTTGGAAGTCGTGACCAAATCCCCTAAGAGCCCGGTTTGGCCTTCATCGGGCCGTCGGAGGCCGATTGCATGGATGCGTTCAAACCGATCCTCGCCAAGGTCGCGACCGGGCAGCCGCTCTCGGCTTTCGAGGCGCAGAGCGCATTCGATCTCCTCCTTTCCGGCGAAGTCACGCATGCACAGGCCGGGGCGTTCCTCATGGGGCTGCGGGTGCGCGGTGAGACGGTGGAAGAGATCACCGGGGCCGTCGAGGCCATGCGAGCCCGCATGCTGAGGATCGATGCGCCCGACGGCGCGATCGATGTCGTGGGAACGGGCGGCGATCAGGTGGGCACCTGGAACATTTCCACCCTGGCGGCCCTGATCGTCGCGGCCTGCGGTGTCACCGTCGCGAAGCATGGCAATCGCGCCGCGTCGTCAAAATCAGGCGCGGCTGACGTGCTCGGCGCTCTCGGCGTCAAGATCGGGCTCGACAAGGAGGGGCTCGAACGTTGCCTGCGCGAGGCCGGCATCGCCTTCATGTTCGCCCCCACGCATCATGCTTCGATCCGGCATGTCATGCCCGTGCGCACCGAGATCGCCACGCGCACACTGTTCAACCTGCTCGGCCCGATGTCGAATCCGGCCGGCGTCAAACGCCAGCTCGTCGGCGTGTTCGCGAAGAGCTGGGCGCGGCCCGTCGCCGAGACGCTCAAGGTGCTCGGCTCGGAGCGCGTCTGGGTCGTGTGCGGCTCGGACGGCATCGACGAGATCACCACCACGGGACCAACGCACGTCGCCGCTATCGAGAATGGCGCCATTCGCGAGTTCGAGATCACACCGGAGGAAGCGGGCCTGCCGCTCGTCGAGCCCGAGGCGCTCAAGGGAGCCGAGGCCATGGTGAATGCAGGCGCGCTCATGCGCGTGCTCGCGGGAGAAAAGACCGCTTATCGCGATATCGGCGTGCTCAATGCGGCCGCTGCTCTCTGCATCGCGGGAAAGGCCAAGAGCCTTGCCGAAGGCGCAAAGCTTGCGGCAAATGTTCTCGACGATGGCACGGTGCTGCAGACGCTCCGCAAGCTCATCGCCGCATCGAATGCCGCGCCGTGACGGACATCTTGCGTCGCATCGAGACGTATAAGCGCGAGGAGATCGCCGCCGCAAAGGCGCGCCTTCCGGTCGCGACCCTCGAGAGGCAGGCGCGCGCGGCACCGCCGGTTCGCGATTTCGTCGGAAGCTTGCGTCACAAGATCGACGCCGGCCTGCCGGCCCTCATTGCCGAGATCAAGAAGGCAAGCCCTTCGAAAGGATTGATTCGCGCGGACTTCAATCCAGCCTCGCTCGCCCGCTCTTATGCCCAAGGTGGCGCCGCTTGCTTGTCGGTGCTGACCGATGCACCGTCCTTTCAAGGAGCGCCGGAATTCCTGGCGCAAGCGCGCGAGACCTGTGATCTTCCGGTGTTGCGCAAGGATTTCATGTTCGATCCATATCAGGTCGCACAATCGAGGGCCTGGGGCGCGGACTGCATTCTCATCATCATGGCCGCAATCGATGATGCGGTGGCGCGTGACTTGTGCGCAAGCGCCGAGCATTATGAGATGGCGGCGCTGATCGAGGTGCATGACGAGAACGAGCTCGAACGCGCACTCGCCCTCTCCTGCCCGCTCATCGGCATCAACAACCGGGACTTGCGCAGCTTCAAGACTTCCCTCGACGTCACCGAGCGGCTTGCCGCGCTCGTGCCCGACGATCGCCTGCTCGTGAGCGAAAGCGGCATTTCGAGTCCCGCCGACATCGCACGCCTCGAGCATCACAGGGTCCGCGCCTTTCTGGTCGGGGAAAGTCTGATGCGCCAGGAGGATGTGACCGGGGCGACGCGAGCTTTGATTGCGCCGGCGCCGCGAAGGACCAGCGCCGCATGACAAGCCTGACACATATCGCGAAGGACGGGTCGGCCCGAATGGTCGATGTCTCGGCAAAGCCCGTGACCGATCGCACAGCCGTCGCGCAGGGGCGTGTTCGCCTACGGCCGGAAACGCTCGCCTTGATCCGCGCCGGCAACGCGAAGAAAGGCGATGTGCTCGGTGTCGCCCGCATCGCCGGCATCATGGCGGCGAAGCGAACCCACGAGCTCATCCCGCTTTGTCATCCCTTGTCGATCACCGGGGTCGCCGTCGACCTTTCGCTCGATGACGCGACGTCCAGTGTCCATGTGACCGCGAGCGTCAAGACGAGCGGGCAAACGGGCGTCGAGATGGAGGCGCTCACGGCGGTTTCCGTCGCCTGCCTCACCATCTACGACATGGTGAAGGCAGTCGATCGCGGCATGACGATCGAGGCGGTGCGCCTTTTGGAGAAACGCGGCGGAGCCTCGGGCGCATGGCGCTCCGAACCACCCATGCCGCCCACGAAGAAGCGGCAGGGGCGTGGACGATGATGGGATCGATCAGTTTGCCTTGTTGATCAGGGCGGCGCCGGCCTTCGCTCCGACTTCGTCTTGCGAGCCGGTTCCGCCGGAACAACCGATCGCGCCGATGATCGCACCGTTTTCGACAAGAGGAATGCCGCCGCGCGAACCGATTACGCCATCGAGCGTAATGACGTAGTTGAGACCGTTTTGAATGCCGGACTCAAAGGCCTTCGTCTCGCGACGGAACGTGACGGCCGCGCGGGCTTTGTGCTCGGAAATGGCGATCGAGGCGAGTTGCGCGCCGTCCATACGCTCGAACGCGACGAGATTGCCGCCGGAATCGACGACAGCGATATTCAGCTTCCACCCATGCTTCTTCGCCTCATCGGCCGCCGCGGTGACTACGGCTTTGGCGCGATCGATGCCGATCGGCGCGCCGTAAGGAATATCGAACGGCATCTTGTCGGGAATGACGTCGAGCGGGTTGGGCTGAGTTTGGGCGCAAGCAATGCCGGCGCTCATGATCAGGGCGAAGACGCTGGCGGCGATGGCTAAGTTGCGCATGGTCTCACTTTCTCGCTAACGAAAAGCAATGAAGTCTAACTCGCAACAGCAATAGCTTCGCGGCTGGCGGAGGAAAGAGTTGATCGACCGATCTCGCGATGATGTGAAAACGTTGGCGCTCGACGGTTAGGGAGGCTGTCAGCCAACGAAGGCGAGCCGTCGGGCCTTTTTCGAGGTCGAGCTTGCGGTAGCGGGCGTGCCCTTCGCGGCAATCGGCCGAGAGTGTAAGAAGGCTCCCGATGAACCAGAAATCGCTATTGTCGGTCTCCGATGCGCTCACGCGGATTCTCGCGACCGCCCCCGCACCTCTCCCCTCCGAGCGGGTCCCGATCGGCGAGGCGCATCGGCGCACGCTCGCAAAAGACCTCATTGCCTCGCGAGACCAGCCGCCCTTTCCCGCGTCAGCGATGGACGGATATGCGGTGAGGGCAGCGGACGTTGCCGCAACTCCCGTGACGCTCGCCCTCATCGGCATGAGCGCTGCCGGTCACCTTTTCGACGGCGAGGTTCGTCCCAGGCAAGCCGTGCGCATCTTTACCGGCGCACCCGTTCCGAAAGGCGCCGACGCGATCGTGATCCAGGAGAACACGATCGCGGAGAGCGATCGCAAGATCCGAGTGGAGACGCCTGCGACCGCCGGCAAATTTGTAAGACCCGCGGGACTCGATTTCCGATCGGGCGACGTGCTCATGAAGGCCGGCCACCGCATCTCGACCAGAGATCTTGCGCTTGCGGCAGCTGCGGGGTTCGCGCATCTCGAGGTCCGGCGGCGTCCTCGGGTTGCCATTCTCGCGACAGGCGACGAATTGGCTCTGCCGGGCGACGAATTGCAGCCGGGCCAGATCGTTGCCTCGAACACCTACGCGGTTGCGGCGATGGTGCGCGCCGCCGGTGCCGAAGCGCTCGATCTTGGCATAGCGCGCGACGACCTTGCTGAAACGCGGGCGGCGATCGGAAAGGCGCGCGAGCTTGAGGTCGATATTCTCGTGACGCTCGGGGGCGCGTCGGTGGGGGACCACGACCTCGTCCAGGAGGCGCTGACGAAATCCGGAATGACCCTCGGCTTTTGGCGGATCGCGATGCGTCCGGGAAAACCGCTGATGCAGGGCGTCATGGGCCAAATGCGGGTGCTCGGATTTCCAGGAAACCCCGTCTCATCAATGGTTTGCGCTCTGATTTTCCTTCAACCTCTCATCCGCAAGCTGCTCGGCGACCCGAAGGCCGGCGCCGATCCGACCCGTCCCGCCGTGCTTGGAGCTGACGTGGCGGCCAACGATGAAAGGCAGGATTACGTTCGGGCGCGCGTCGAGCCCGGCACCTCCCCACGTAAAATCATGCCTTTCGAGCGGCAGGATTCCTCGATGATGGGCGTATTCGCCCGTTCCGACGCCTTGCTGCTTCGCGAACCTCACGCTCCGCCCGCAAAGGCCGGAACGGCATGTCGCGCCTTGTTTCTCGACGAATGGGAATGATCAGCTGCGGGGTCGCTATGAGCTCGCCGATTTCTTGCACGTGTCGGTCAAGTCGACTAGTCAAGGGCCATGCAATCGCTTTTCTTGAGGAAGATACGCGATGAACATGCAATTGCGCTTGGGGGGCGCGGCTGAGCGCCACGGGCGCAAAGCCGGTGAGGTTTCCTCCACATCGCTCGATCTTGCCACGCGGCTGCGGCGCAGCCGCCGTACGCCCTGGTCGCGCCGCCTTGTGCGCGAGCATGTGCTCACCGTCGATGATCTCATCTGGCCGGTTTTCATTATCGAGGGCAAGAAGCGCCGCGAAGCCGTGGCCTCGATGCCGGGCGTGGAGCGCCTCTCGATCGACGAACTTCTTCGCGAGGTCGAAGACGCGGCAAGGCTCGGAATTCCCGCGATCGCGCTTTTTCCGAACGTCGACCGCGTCTTGCGGGACGAAGACGCATCCGAAGCCCTGAAGGGCGACAATCTCGTCTGTCGAGCCATTGCCGCGATCAAGAAACGCATCCCGGAGATCGGCGTGATCACGGATGCGGCGCTCGACCCCTATACGAGCCACGGCCACGATGGTTTGCTGCGCGGCACCGAGATCGCAAACGACGAAACGGTCGATGTCCTGGTGCGCCATGCGCTCTTCCAGGCGCAGGCCGGCTGCGACATCATCGCTCCCTCGGACATGATGGATGGCCGTGTCGGTGCGATCCGTCGCGCGCTCGACGACAACGGCTTCGCGCATGTCCAGATCATGGCCTACGCGGCGAAATATGCGTCGGCTTTCTACGCACCGTTTCGCGATGCGCTCGGCTCCTCGAAAACCCTCGTCGGCGACAAGGCGACCTACCAGATGGACCCGGCCAATGCCGATGAGGCACTTCGCGAGGTAGCCCTCGACATCGAGGAAGGCGCCGACAGCGTCATGATCAAGCCGGGCATGCCCTATCTCGACATCATAAGGCGCGTGAAGGACGCGTTCGGCGTGCCGACCTTTGCTTACCAAGTGTCTGGCGAATATGCGATGCTGTCGGCCGCGGCGGCAAATGGCTGGCTCGACGGTGAACGCGTCATGCTCGAGAGCCTCATCGCCTTCAAGCGCGCGGGGGCGGATGGCGTGCTGAGCTACTTCGCACCGCGCGCAGCACGCATATTGCGCGGCGGTCGATGATCGCGGAGTGCCGGCACGTTCCGTCTCGAGGGTGAGGCAAGCGCTACGCTCCTCATTCGGCCGCGCTTTGCTCGACGCCGCTTTGCATACGGGCTCGCGAAATCTCTGCCCCCTGTTGGCTGTGACGGCCACGCTTCTTGCGAGCGCTTGCGCGACACTCGTTGACGAGGGCCATGCGCGGGAATGTCGAAGCTTGGTCGCGGCGATCGAAGCGCCGGACGCCAAGATCACCATTCTGCGCACGGCCGCGGGTGAACCGCAAAACTCGGTTCGCGTCGATTACCGTCTCGATGGCAGTGAGATCTCCCAGTTGCGACATGTGGTCTGTCGCTTCGGCGCCGAAAACGCTGAGCTCGGACGCGACACCCTGATCGGCGTCGACACCGCGCAAGGCCCGCTCGGGGAGGCGCAGCTCCTCTTCTTGCGACGCTTCTATCTCGACGCACCAGGCGAGCCTCCGCCCGATCCTGGGGCGAGCGGAACCGTTTCGCTTCTCACTCTGCCGACCAGTTTCGCCTTGGCGCTGCAGCAGCTCGTGGCCGCCCTGCCCTCCGCGGCCATCTATGGATTGCTGGCCTCCTCCTATGCGCTGATCCATGGACTTGTCGGGCGCGTGGTATTCGGTTTCGGCGATCTCGCCGCTCTTGGCGGATATGCAACCTTGACGGGGCTTGCGCTTGGCGCGGTCGCGGGCTCGCCCTTGGCGCTCATCGCCGGGTTCGTCCTCGCGGTTGGGGTGAGCGCCTCCTACGGGATCGCAGCGGGACGCTTTGCTGTTCTGCCGGCGCTGCGCGCCAAAGGTCAAGCCGTCGTCATCGCCACAGTCGGGATGATGATCGCGCTCGCCGAGTATTCGCGCCTGACGGTCCCGCGTTCTCTCATCTGGGCGCCGCCTTTGCTTTCGTCTCCGATCGCGCTCGTAAGAGCGCAGACCTTCGTGGTCACCGTCACACCGATGCAAATGCTTTCCGCGGCGATCGGGCTTTTTGGCGCGTTGTGCCTCCTTGCCTATCAACGCTGGTCGACATTCGGTCGGGAATGGCGCGCCGTCTCGCAAGACGAGATCGCAGCCGCGATGCTCGGCATCGATCGCGACCGCGTGTTCACGCACAGCTTCGCAATCGCTGCGGCGCTTGCCGGCCTCTCAGGTTATGTGCTCACGGTGCATTTCGGCCAGACCGGCTATGCGTATGGATTCACATTGGGCCTGAAGGCGCTTGTCGGCGCCGTGCTCGGCGGAATCGGCTCGATCGGCGCTGCTTTCGCGGGCGGCGTCATCCTCGCTTTCAGCGAAGCGGCCTGGTCGGCGCTTTTCAGCGTCGACTCGCGCGACCTGGCGGTCTACTCGCTTCTCGCGATCTTGTTCATCTTCCGCCCGTACGGAATTTTCGGCCGTCGACCCGATTCGCCGAGCCTGAATTAAAGGCAGCGTCTGAAACCATCCACAATCCGGGATTGCCCATTGGCTCGCCGAAGCTCGAAAGCTTCTGAAACAATAGCAAGGCGGGAAACGTAGGCTTGTGGATCGAGCCCAACGAGATGAACCATGATGACCCCCGATATCGTCGTTCCCGAGAAAGTTCTTCCCGAGCATCGCCAAGCGATTTTCCGCCTTCTCGATGCTTTCAATGACCAGCGCACAGGTTTCCCCGATCCTGTCGCCCCGCTCGCGCTTTTGCTGAAGGAACCGGGACGGGAGACGATCATCGGCGGGCTCTGGGGCGTGAGCTATTGGCGCTGGCTCTTCGTGGATTTGCTGTTCGTCCCCGAAGCGCAACGCGGCAAAGGGCTTGGGACTGCTCTTTTGAGAGAAGCTGAAGCGAAGGCGCGTGAGCGCGGCTGCATCGGAGTATGGCTCTTGTCCTTCAGTTTCCAGGCGCCTTTATTTTATCAACGCTACGGTTATCGCCCTTTCGGCGCCATCGCAGATTATCCGCCGGGCCATGACTGCACCTATCTGATGAAACGGCTGGATCAGACATGATGATTTTATGCTGACCATTGACTTGGCGTCTTGCGTGCTCTCGTTCTCCTCGAGCCGCGCAATTTCGAAACGGCAGATTGAGGTTACCCGAATTCATTTGGGGCATTGTCGATGCTGATCGCGACCTGGAACGTCAACTCGGTTCGCCAACGAGCCGCCCATCTGCTGCGCTGGCTCAAGCAGGCGCAGCCCGACATCGTTTGCCTGCAAGAATTGAAATGCCTCGACGACGCCTTCCCGCGACTTGAGGTGGAGGCGGCGGGCTATCATGTGGAGACGCTCGGTCAGAAGACCTTCAACGGCGTTGCGATCCTTGCGCGGAAGCGGCCGGACGAGGTGATCCGAGGCCTCGAAGGTGACGATGCGGACAGTCACGCACGCTACATGGAAGCCGTCTTCTCGACTGAAAGCGGCGTGGTTCGGGTGGCCTCGATCTATCTGCCGAACGGCAATCCGCCGCTCTCCGAGAAATACCCTTACAAGCTCGGTTTCATGGAGAGGCTTCGCCGTCGAGCTGCCGCCTTGCTGCGCCTCGAGGAGCCCCTCGTGCTCGCCGGCGATTACAATGTCATCCCCGAGCCGATCGACGCGCGAGACCCGGCCGCATGGGTATCGGACGCACTCTTCCTGCCGCAAACGCGGGCAGCGTTCCGGCGCCTTCTGGCGCTCGGCCTGACGGATGCGCTGCGTGCTTGCGACCAGGCGCCCGAACGTTACAGCTTCTGGGATTACCAGGCTGGTGCCTTTCAGAAGAACAACGGCATCCGCATCGACCACCTCTTGCTCTCGCCGCAGGCCGCCGACAGGCTCGTGACCTGCCGCATCGACAAGGAAACCCGAAGCTGGGACAAGCCCTCGGACCACGTGCCCGTGCTGGTGGAGCTCAACCTCGCATGAGGTGAAGAAGCGGCGCGATCGATCAGGTGAAGATCAGCGATCGCGATCGGAAGCGGTCCCGCAAACGGAACTCAAGACTGTGCCGATCTAAGCGTTGGAAAAAGGCGAAGAGGGTGCCCGCGCGCCTTATCGCTTGGCCCGCTGATCGAGGTAGAGCGTCGAGAGCTGGCGCTCATTCTCATTGGCCGCGGCGAAGGCTTGATCGCGTAATTGCGTGATCCACGCGTCTTTCGAGGGATCGGCTCCTTCGCGCGCAAGCGAAAGCCACATCAAGCCTTGCGCGGCCTGGCGCGGAACGCCGTTGCCGGTGAACAGGATGTGACCGAGGAGCGCCTGCGAAGGATGATGATTCTTCTCCGCCGCCAGATTGAGCCATCGCACGGCGTCGCGAATATCTTTCGGTCCACCGGTGCCTTCGGCGAGCATGCGCGCAAGATTGTATTGTGCGTCCGGATCGCCGTAGAGCGAGGCCGCATATTTGAACAAGTCCCGCGCCCGCACCGGATCGGCCTTCACATAGGTATTCGGAATGCCGTCGAGGAAATAAGTGCCGAGCGCGACATAGGCATTGGCGATGAACCGTGCGTTCGGCGAGCCCGACCCTTCATCCGTCTCGGCATCCGCCGTGCGTGAGAAATATTCGAACGCCTTGAGGTCATCATGCGGGACGCCGTCGCCTTCCGCATACATGCGCGCGAGCTTCCAGCAGGACATCACATGTCCTTGCGCCGCCGCGTAGGCGAAAGCTCGAACCGCGTCCGCCTTGTCGCCGGCGTTGTAGCCCTTCATGCCTTTGGTGAAGGCGTCTCGCATGGATTTGAAAGGCTCGGAGAGACGCGGATTCATGGCCGGCGCATAGGCCGGTGTGGTCGCAATCACATCCGTCTCTCCCGTGCTCGGGCCCAGCATCGGTTGCGGCGCTGCCGGCACGACCGGAAGAGGATGGCTCAACGCCGATGCGTTGGTGCTCGTGAAGGTGGCTTCCGGCGCCGATCGCCCGATCGGCAGGGGCGGCAGTGGCGAGGCCACGACCGGACTCGGCAAGGGGGAAGTCACAACCGGAACCGAAACGGGTGCGGCAACGACCGCAAGCGGCTCGCCCTGACCTTGAGTTTGAGCGAGCACAAGAGGCGCATGCCAGCAGACGGCGCCCGTCGCCGCCAATGCGGAAAGGATCAGGCCTTTTGGATCAAATATCCGCATAACACCGAGCTTCGCCCTGAGCCCCGGGATGGGTTACCGCGCCCAAGCGCGCAGGTCCCACCTGTTGTGCGTATTTCCAAATTGCGCCTGAACCGAATTCACTTTCGCGCGGTTTCCAGTCTTTTTTGCGGCGTCCGAATTCGCCTTCCGAAAGCTTGACCGCGAGCACACCTTTGACCGCGTCGATCTCGATGATGTCTCCGTCCTTGAGAAGCGCGATCGGCCCACCGACGGCGGCTTCCGGCCCGACATGACCCACGCAAAACCCGCGCGTCGCTCCCGAGAAACGTTCATCGGTGATCAGCGCCACCTTGTCTCCCATCCCTTGACCATAAAGGGCGGCGGTGGTGGCCAGCATCTCGCGCATCCCCGGTCCACCACGTGGCCCCTCATAGCGAATGACAAGGACTTCCCCTTCCTTGTAGCGGCGCGTGCGCACCGCCTCGAAACAGGCTTCCTCCGTGTCGAAGCAGCGAGCCGGCCCGCTGAAGACGAGATGCTCCCGCGCCATGCCGGCGACCTTCACGATCGCACCATCGGGGGCGAGATTCCCTTTGAGGCCGACGACGCCGCCCGTACGAGTAATCGGCGCATCGGCGGGACGGACCACATCCTGCTTGTCGTTCCACGTGACCTTCGCGAGATTCTCCGCGATGCTCCGCCCGGTGACGGTGAGGCAATCGCCATGCAGGAAGCCGTGATCGAGGAGCGTCTTCATGAGGAGCGGTATTCCTCCGACCTCGAAGAGATCCTTGGCGACATACCGCCCGCCGGGCTTGAGATCGGCGATGTAAGGGGTCCGCTTGAAGATCTCGGCGACATCGAAAAGATCGAAAGCGAGACCG
>JAFBAK010000257.1 GCA_019247795.1 Hyphomicrobiales bacterium
GACGGATTGGCGCGGCAGGACATTCGCCAAAATCCGCAAGAGCATTCTCGATGCCGACCCCGGCATCATCGAGGAATGGAAGTGGATGGGAACCCCCGTATGGTCTCGTTACGGGATCATTGCGGTCGCCAACGCCCACAAGGGGAAAGTGAAGCTCACTTTCGACCGCGGTGCGAGCCTTCCCGATCCCGACAAGCTCTTCAACGCGGGTCTTGAAGGAAATGCGCGACGAGCCATCGATTTTCTTGAGGGCGATGAAGTCGATGAGCGTGCCCTGGAGAAACTCGTTCTCGCCGCAGTCGATTACAATCGGAGCAGGAAAGAGAGGGCCTCCGCGTCGGGTCGAGCCAAGGCGCGTAAAAGCTAGCGAATTCCGAGCCCGAATCCGTACCTCACTACCTGCCCTCGCTCGCGATGTGCCGACCGCATCGGCGCGCCGTCCCGTGATTTTCGGCATCTCCCGTGAAACTCCGCGCGCCAATCGCCGCGACCATAATACATGGATGGCGTCCCTTCTGGTACATCGAATTAGTGACAACCGTCATAGCTCGCTAGACTAGGTGGAGAATGGCGTCGTCAATCTCAGCCCGATTGTATGAGCCACTCCTTCACGCATAATTGATTGAAGCCCTCGTGAAGCTACTAGACTAAGAGACTTCGTGAGGTTCAATTCCGGCCATGCGCTTGGCAAGAGCATGGCCCTTCGGGGCGCTTTTGGCGATGCTCGTGGTGAGCATCGCGGTTAACATCGCGACGAGCAAGGACCCTAATTTTACCGGGGGTGACGCTCCCGATTATCTCGCGACCGCCTATCATCTGGCCCACCATCACGTGTACGCGCGCGATGCGACGGGTAGCGAACCGCAGCCGGGGATCGGCCGCGAGCCAGGCTATCCCGTGTTCCTCGCGGCGTTGATGCGGCTCGATCCCGGGCTCGGTGCGTTCACACCCGAATGTGCGAGCGATGCGGGAAAATGTGACCTCAGCCGCTTCTACGGCGCGTCGGTCGCCAATCTTGTTCTCGTCGAGCTCAGCGGTGTGTTGCTGTTTCTTCTCGCTTTCAAGGTGACGGGTAACCGGGGCTCCGGACTCGTTGCCGCCGCCTACACGCTGCTCAATTTTCACATGAACCGGTTCTGGCAAGACCCGGTCTCCGATCGACTCGCTATGTTCCTCGTTGTTGTGATGATGCTGACACTCTCTTACGCTTGGGGAACGAGGCGAACCGGACGATGGAGCCTGTTTGCCGCGGCGCTTGCGGCGCTAACGCTCACCAAGGCGGCCTTCCTTCCCTATTCGATCCTTCTTGGCACGTGCGCGACAATCACGCTCTTCGTCCGCCGAACCGATATCAAAATTAGCCCTCGTGTCCTCGGCACCATCATGTTCGTCTATGCTTTAGTGGTGGGCGGCTGGTTGATGCGCAATTTCGTTGCCTCGGGCGAACTTCGGATTACCGACAACCGCGCTGGTATCGTGCTGAGTACGCGCGAGGTTCTCGACCATATGACGCCCACGCAATACGCCGCGTCCTTCGTCTATTGGACGCGCGGGCCGGGACCCGGCTTAGCACGGCGGCTCTTTGCTCCAGAAGTAATTGCTCCCTTCGGCCTTGATACGCCCGACGGATTCTTCGAATTGGGTCAAGGTGGATACAATCAACGGGTTGAGGCGCTCATCAAGGCCGAGTCCACCGGCTTCTTCGACGCGAGCGCGAAGATCGATCATGAAGTACTTCGATCGATCCTCGCGCATCCGCTTGCTTACGTGGCAACAACCTTGCCGGTGCTTTACAGGGGGATTTGGATTGATGAGTTCGCCCTCGTCGGCATTCCGGCCCTGATCTTCGCGAGCTGGTACGCTTGGCGTCGGCGAGAGATCCTCAGATTCGTGCTCATGTCCGTCGGTATCTACAACGAGCTCTTTCACGCGCTCATCAGCCTCAACATTCCCCGATACCAAATCACTGCAATGCCCTCGGTAGCAGTTGCGGCGGCGATCACGTTCGCCCTCCTTGCGCGCCGCTTCTCCCGCAACGACGGCGACTTTGGCCATGCAGCAACCGCGCAGGGGATAGCGATGGCTGGAAGGGCGGCCGATGCCGTAGCCGCACGGGCACCGCTCGCACCACCGATCGTCGGCGGCGCTCAAGCCCACACGGCCCGTTGAGAACATCATGCCAACGGGCTAAAAGTCGCCGTCATCATGCCTGCCTTATAACGCGGCGGCATAAGCTGCGCTTGCGCAGTAGCGATCTGTTTCTTTCGGTATCGCCTGAAGCCCGCCCCATGAAACTGAACTCATCAGTACATGAGTCTCCGGGCGCGCGTCCGACGTGCTCATCAAAAGCTGCATCGAACGTTTCGGCCTCGATGCGAGATGGACTTCCCCCCGCTTGTTGTGAAACGATCATGATAACGGTGAACACCGTCGTCATCGTGAGCGAACGAGCGGCAAGGGAGGATTTCAATGTCCAAGATTGCGATCGTCACGGGGGGCACGCGAGGCATTGGAGAGGCGATCTCGAAGGGGCTGAAGCAGGCGGGTTATGAAGTAGCCGCGACCTATGCGGGCAATGACACGGCGGCGGAGAAGTTCAAGAAGGAGACCGGCGTTGCGGTCTACAAATGGGATGTGGGAGACGCCAATGCCTGCGCGGACGGCATCCGCAACGTCGAAGCGGAGCTTGGTCCGGTCGACGTGCTCGTCAACAATGCCGGCATTACCAAGGATGGCATGTTTCACCGCATGACCTTCGATCAATGGTCGGCGGTCATTCGCACCAATCTCGATTCCTTGTTCAACATGACGCGCCCGGTCATCGAGGGCATGCGGTCGCGAGGCTTCGGCCGTATCATCTCGATCTCTTCCATCAACGGCCAGAAGGGACAGATGGGCCAAGTGAACTACTCCACCGCAAAAGCGGGCGTCATCGGCTTCACCAAGGCGCTGGCGCAAGAGAATGCCAACAAGGGGATCACCGTGAACGTGATCGCGCCCGGCTACATCGCGACCGAAATGGTGCAAGCCGTGCCGGAAGAGGTGCTCAAGACCAAGATCCTGCCGCTGATCCCGATCGGACGCCTGGGCGAGGCCGATGAGATCGCCGCCGCCGTGCTCTATCTCGCCGGCGACAAAGGCGGCTTCATCACCGGCTCGACCCTG
>JAFBAK010000396.1 GCA_019247795.1 Hyphomicrobiales bacterium
GAAGGCGATGACCCATATCGGACTTGCGGCCGCGGCAAGGCGCAGGGCGGGCGCGGCAGGTGTTTGCCACTTCCCTCCCGTAAGCCGGCCGATGCACAAGAGTGCCAGCGCGCCAAAGGAAAGGCCCGTCAGCACGACGAAGGCGATGAGCCATCCTTGCAGAGCGCCAGATGGAAAAAGAATGCCGCCCAGGAGGAGCGAGAGACCTGCCAATGCGCCAACGATTGCCGCCATCCGAACCTGCGCTCCGCTCCTGGCGTCGAGCGCTCTCACCGAATCTTCTCCGCCGCTTCCGGCACGGAAGCGAGTTGCGCGGCGCTTGCGAGCTGCAGGGCGCGGACATAGGCGATGATGGCCCAGCGATCCTGCGGCGGAATGCGCGCTCCGAAAGGATACATGGTCCCATAGCCGTTCGTGATGGCATCGAAGAAATGCTGCGCTGGGGCCGCACGAAGTCGAGCCAGCGCAAAGGATTGAGGCGCTGGGAATCCCCGCGCGACGACGATACCGTCGCCTTCCCCGGCCAAGCCATGGCAAGGCGCACAAAAGATGTCGTAGCGCTCTCGCCCTTTCGCCACGATGGCGAGCGAGACGGGCGGAGGGTCCGTGGCGGCAGCGTCGCGGGCCAAGTCTCCTTGCGCTACCGTCCCAGGCGGAAGCGGGCGAGCGGAGGCACCGTCGTGCCAGAAAGCGGAAGGCGATAAAGCGCGGGCTTTCTTCTGCTGCGTCATCGAGACATCGCAGCCGGCGAGGAACAGCGTCGCCAGAAGGAGCCAAAGGAAATGCGCCGGCTTGGCGGAGCAGTTCATGTCTGCGCTTCCCCAAGTGAAAGCGCAGCGGCCCCGAACAAGAGCCGTTCGAGAGCAAGTCGCGATCCCGCATCGCTTGGCGGAATGATCAGGACAAAGAAGCGGTCCTGGCTCGCCCGTTCGATGCCGGGATAGGCAAAAAGCGGATGATGGAGGCGCGGCAGGCCGCAGCTCACCAGGAGCGCGACAAATCCCGCGATCGCAGCGGCGAGAATGCCGACTTCGAAAGGCACGAGAAGGAAGACCGGCCAGCTGTTCAATGGGCGGGCGCCGGAATTGATCGGGTAGGCGATGGCCGCGCTGAACCATTGCAAGCCGTAAGCGAAGGCCGCGATCCCGAAGCCGGCAAGCGCCATGTGCGGCCGTATCGTTAGGCGCGGGCGAGGAAGATAAGATTCGACCTCGGCAACGCGATACGGGCTCATCGCGTCCAGCGCTTCGAAGCCTTCCGCATCGAGTCTCCTCAGCGCCTCGATCTGGTCATGCGCCGTACCAAACTCAGCGATCACGACACGCGTCATGATTGGGCTTCCTCGTGCCGAAGCTCTTTCACTTCATGCATCGAGATAGAGGGAAGGACGCGAACGGAAATCAGGAAAAGGAAGGCGAACAGCCCAAGTGGCGACAAGAGAAGGGACCAATCGGCGCCCGTCATGTGAAATGTCTGCCTCGCACTCGCGAGGTAGCCGCGCGAGAGCGTATTCCAGATGATGAGAATACGCTCGAGCCACATGCCGACGAGCACGCCAAACGAGACGAGAACAAGCGGGATGAGGCGTCGGCGCAGGGTTGGCCACCAGAGGATTTGCGGCAAAAGGCAGTTGCAAAGGAGTTGTGCGTAAAAAAGCAGCGCGTACGTGCCCGTGAAACTGAAGGCAACCTCGCCACGCTCGGCCGACTTGCCGCTGTACCAGCCATTGAACCATTCGGTGGCATAGGAGAGCGTCATGATGAGCGAGCTCGCCAAGATGATGATCGCCATGGCCTCGAAATGCCTGGGGGTGAGCAGCGCCTCGTATCGAAAGCCTTGCCGGAGCGCGGCCGCGAGAATGACCACCATGGCGAAGCCCGAGAACATCGCTCCAACGACGAAGTAGGGGGGAAAGATCGTCTCTTGCCACCCGGGCATGAGGCTTGCCGCGAAATCGAGCCCGACGATCGAATGCACCGAGCAGACGAGCGGCACCGCGAGCGCCGCCATCGTCGTGTAGAACATGCGGTGAGCTCGCCATTGCGACGCTGATCCTCGCCAGCCCAGCGCGAGCGCCCCATAGACGAGCTGCGCCCGCCGGCTCTCGGCGCGATCGCGGAACGTGGCGAGATCGGGCAGCATGCCGGCATACCAAAACACGATCGAGAACAGGAGATAGCTCAGGATCGCCCAGAAATCCCAGACGAGCGCGCTTCGCCATTGTGGCCAAAGCGTCATGCTGTTCGGGTAGGGAAAGAGCCAATAGAAATATTGCGGCCGGCCGAGGTGCAGGATGGGGAAAAGCCCGGCGATGGCCACGGCGAAAAGCGTCATCGTTTCAGCGAAGCGATTGATCGAGGCGCGCCAGTCCTGCCGCGTGAGAAGCAACAGCGCCGAGATCAAGGTCCCCGCATTTCCGATACCGATCCACCAGACATAGTTGGCGATCGGCACACCCCAGACCACGTTCTTGTTGTTGCCGAGAACCCCGATGCCTCGCATGAACACGAGGGCCATCGTCGCGACCATTGCGAAGGCGCCGAGCAAAGCAAAAGCAAAGGCGATCCACCAGCCGCGTCCAGCGCCGCGCCGCAAGAGAGGATCGGCGATTGCCCCCGTGATCGCTTGGTCCGTCATCGTCGCAGGCAAGAGAGAATGAGCCCGAGATGATCCGCTCGCGTTCCGGGCAGGCAGGGTGAGGCTCATGGCTTGGCCTTCGTCGTCTCGCCCGGATTTCGGATCTGGGCGAGGTAGGTGGTGCGTGGCTTGGTGTTCAGATGTCCGAGGAGCTCATAATGATGCGGCTCCTTTCGCAGCGCGCTGACTGCCGCTTGCGGCTCCGACAGATCGCCGAAGCTGATCGCGCTCGTCGGGCAGGATGCTTGGCAGGCGGTCACCACCTCGCCGTCTGCAATGCCGCGATGAACCTTCTCGGCGTTCCGTCGCGCGCGGCTGATGCGTTGCACGCAAAATGTGCATTTCTCCATGACGCCGCGCGCACGCACCGTAACGTCCGGATTGTTGTGCAACCGCATGACCTCTCCCCCGAGACCTGCGTATTCCTGACCGTCGGCGTAGCCGAAATAGTTGAAGCGGCGGACCTTGTAGGGGCAATTCGCCTGGCAGAAGCGCGTGCCGATGCAGCGATTGTAAACCTGGACGTTCAACCCTTCGCTGTCATGCACGGAGGCTTCGACGGGGCAGACGGGCTCGCACGGAGCCGCTTCGCAATGCATGCAGGGGACGGGCTGGAAGCCTATCCGGTCTCCACTGTCACGACCGAGTTCATACGAATCGACGCGCAGCCAATGCATGCCTCGTCCCAACGCGATCTCTTCCGGACCGACGACCGGTGAATTGTTCTCGACCTGACAGGCGACGACGCACGCGTTGCACCCGATGCACAAGGAGGTGTCGATCACCATGCCCCAACGCGGCTCTCCACCCTCCGACACTGGAAAGAAGCTCTCGAGCCGCGGTTCGTCCGAAGGCGAACGGAGTCCGAGGAATTCAGGGAGCGTATAGGAGCGGAAGACCTCTTGAGGCTCACCATCCAAGGTGAATTGATGCTGGGTCGACGGGACGAAACGGCGCTCGCCCGTCTTGCTCACGGTGAGCGGCGCCATTGCCCAATTCGCCTCGCCTCGCCTCGCCCTCGGCGCGGAGCGCAACGCATACGCGTTCACGCCGAGGCCATCTCCGATCCGTCCGGCTGCCTTGCGTCCGTAACCCAGCGTCGTGCTGAAAACCCCCGAGGCCTGTCGAGAATCGATGCGTGCCGGAACCTCGATGAATTGGCCGTCCACAGTGAGGCGCAGCACCTCCCCCTCCGCAACGCCAAGCCGTTCGGCGTCGGCTGTCGAGAGAGCGACCGTATTTCCCCACACTTCCTTGGTGAGCGGCTTCGGCAACTCCTGGAGCCAAGCGTTGTTGGCAAAAGCTCCATCGAAGATACTCGGATCGGGTCTCAGCACCAGCGAGGGTCGAGTCGAGGCGGGGAGTGTCGTGATCGAGGGCACCTTCGGGGAAGGCGTGACCTTCGCCGGCGCGCTTCCCGCGATAACGCCATCATGGAGCGCGCGTCGCCACCACGCCTCAAAATCTTGAGAGCCCGCATTGCCTCTCCAGCTGTCGCGAACGATCTCGTAATCGGATTTCTCGCCGCGCTGATCGAGGATCGCGAGGAGCTCGTGCGAGCTATGCGTAGCGTAAAGCGGCGCGATCAGCGGCTGGACGAGGCTTGCCGTTCCGTCAAAGGCGCGCAGATCCGACCAGCTCTCGAGCGCATGCGATTGCGGAATATGCCAATCGCAAATGGCTGCAGTCTCATCTGCGTAGCTGCCGACATGCACGCGGAATTTCGATCGCCGCAGGGCGCTTGCGAAGCCGAGGGCGGGAGGGGCCTCATGAGCCGGATTGCAATCGATGATGACGACGCTCTCCGCTTTGCCGGCTTCGAGATCGCGCACGAGATCGGAAAGCGTGCCGGGCGGCACGCCATTTCCTGGTGGTTCGAAGAGGTCGACCGGCGCGCGGATCTGCCCATTGATCCAATGCGCGATTGCGTGGATTTCAGCGGGCTGGGTCGGCCCCACAAGCACGATCCCGCGACCGGCATGCGGCGCGAGATCACGGTGAATCGCCTCCAGGAGCGTCGCTTCCGCCTCGGCGAGATGGGGATCGGGAAGATCCGCACCAAGTTGACGACCGAGCCCAACGACAAGCGCGGCAATCCGATCGGGTGGCAGGGCGAGGCGATGATCCGCATTCGCGCCGGTCAAGCTCGGCGACGCCTCGATCACGTAGAGCCTGGCACTCGTCGGACTTGACTTGCGGACGCGACGGCGCGCGGAAAGTCCCCTTGCATTCGCAATCTGCGAAACGCCGGGTCCGAGCGGGTCGGCATCGAACGAAACGATAATGTCGGAAGCTCGGAATTGAGGAACACTCAGCAGCGGGCGCTCGAACGCCAGCACGGCCCCGTCTCTCGCCGCGCCATTTTCGAGCGGGTCATGGACGTGCCAAACAAACTTCGGATAGCGGTTACGCAAGCTTCCGATTTGTCGCAGCAAGGTTGGGGACGTGATCGGTCCGGTCAGCAGCCTCAACCCGTCTACCCCGCGCGTGGCCGAATTTCCGATCACCGCACTCAGCTCGGCCGCGAAGGCCTCCCAGGTGCTGATCTCGCCGGCATGCCGGACGACCTGCGAGCGATCCGGATCGTAGAGCGAAAGAACCGCCGCCTCTGCAAACACGTCGGTTGCCCCGAGACTGGCGGGATGCAACGGATTGCCCTCGATCTTGATGGGGCGCCCTTCGACCGAGGTGCACATCACGCCCCGCCCAAATCCCGAGAGAGGCAGGGTCGTCGCAAACCGAAGGGGCATGCCGGGCACAAGACGTTCCGGCATGCGCACATAAGGGACGATCTCTTCGGATGGCTTGCTGCACCCCGCGGCCGCAAGCCCGATCTGGGCGCCGAGCAGCTTCAGCGCCGCGCGCCGAGACACACCTTTGTCGATCGTCTCTTCCTGTTTCACCTGTGGCACACCGAACAGTCGGCAAGATGTGCGACATCGATTCCGTTCTCGCTCAAAAGCGTTTTGCCGCGGTCCCGCTGATCAGCAGGCGGCGTCCAGCTCGTGGAAAATATCGCCTCGTTCGGGCGTAAGCTCGGGGCCGGATCGCGATGACAATCGAGGCACCACGCCATCGTGAGCGGCGCGCTCTGACGCATCAGGGGCATCTCATTCACCGCGCCGTGACAGGTCGTACAGCCGACGCCCTTCGCTACATGGATGCTATGATCGAAATAGACGTAATCTGGTAGACGATCGATGCGCTCCCAACGCAGGGGAACGCCGTGCTCGAAGCTCGCACGCACGGGAGCGAGCATTTCCGCCTGTGTCCAGATTTGAGAATGGCAAGTCATGCACGTCTCGGTCGCCGGCAACCCCGCCACTGCCGAGCTCTCGACGCCCGTGTGACAAAAGCGGCAGTCGAGGCCGAGCCCACCCACATGGTGTTCGTGACTGAAAGGGACGGGCTGGGTGATCGTGATGTTCTGCCCCGTCACCTCTGGAGAAAGAACGACGGCATAGGTCACGGCGAGGTAGACTAAGGGTGCGACGGCAATCGCGATCAAGACGCAGCGCGCGATGCTATCCGCGCCGGGGCGGAAGAGCTGAGCCATCGCTTATTTGGTCACACTGCCCGACCCCCGAATCCGCTTGCGCTTGGCATTCGTACGTCGATGAGAGCACAACACGACAGACGTTATACGGTTCCAGAATCAATGCGCCGCATGGCGGCGCGGCTTACCGCCTAAAATCAAATGCTGACATTGCCGGCTCCTTGCATTCATCTACCGACGAGCAAGAACACGATGCCCATGGCCGCGATTGCAAGAACGCAACTCACTAGCAGCACAAAGCGCACATTGTGCCCGGTGACGCCTTGCCTCGCCTCTTTGACGGTTTCCACCGTCGGGCGCTTTTCCGACATCCGGATTCTCCATCACATGGGGATTTAAATTAACGCCGGCCGACTCGTGGCGGTTCCGAGCTCGGCCCACACCGTCGCCGCAGCGAGCCGACGCGCTTGTTATGGAAAAAGGAGGAGCCACTCACGGACCCTTTTCCCGTGTGATGCGTTCCCATATTCAGCTAATCAGCTCTGCTGGGAGGTCATCATGAGTGTAGTGCTTATTATCGTTCTTATCATTTTGCTGTTGGGCGGCGTTGGCACTTATCCGGGCTGGGGATACAGCTCCGGATGGGGATATGGCCCATCCGGCATCTTCGGTTTGATTTTGCTCATCCTCATCGTGTTGATTTTACTGGGAAGAGCTCCCTTCTAGAGAAATTCGGGATCTGGCGAACGGAACTGTTGATTTCCACAAACGTTTGGCCCGCGTCCCTTTGGCCCGCGTCAATTCTTCGGGAGAATTTCGCCATGGATTGGAACCGTGTTGAAGGAAACTGGAAGCAAGTAAAAGGCAAGATCAAGGAGCGTTGGGGCAAGCTCACGGATGATGATCTCAACGTCATCAATGGTCGTCGTGATCAGCTCGAGGGCAAGATCCAAGAGCGATACGGTCAGGCGCAGGATCAGGTGCAAAGAGACGTCGACAGCTGGTACAACACGCAGCGTTGGT
>JAFBAK010000137.1 GCA_019247795.1 Hyphomicrobiales bacterium
GATCACTTTGGCCGCTGCGCTTCTTTTCGGCTTTCTGCCCTTCGCACGAGCCCAGCAATCGGCGCCTCCCTCGAGGCTCGACGCGATCCTGGCCGCGGGTGTCCTCAAGGTCGGCTCGACCGGCGATTACAAGCCGTTCACCATCAAGGACCCGGCGACGGGCGCCTTCACGGGGTTCGACATCGATCAGGCGCAGAGCCTTGCCGCGGCGCTCGGCGTGAAGCTCGAGGTCGTCCCGACCGCGTGGCCCAATCTGATGAAGGATTTCGAAGCCGGTGCCTTCGATGTCGCGATGGGCGGTGTCTCGGTCACCTTCGATCGGCAGAAGAAGGGTTTGTTTTCGATCCCGTACATGCATGAGGGGAAGACGCCGATCGCGCGCTGTGCCGACAAGGAAAAATTTGCGACGCTCGCCGACATCGACAAGGCGGGCGTCAAGGTGATCACCAATCCGGGCGGCACCAACGAGAAATTCGATCGCGCGAACCTCAAAGCCGCCGAGATCATCGTCTTTCCCGACAACGCCAAAATTTTCGATGAACTCGCGGCTGGCAAAGCCGACCTCATGATCACCGACGCTTCCGAGACGCGCTTTCAGCAGAAGCTGCATCAAGGGGTGCTGTGCTCGATCCATCCGGACCAGCCCTTCGACTTCGCCGAGAATGCCTATTGGGTGCAGCGCGACCCGGCGCTCAAGGCCTTCGTCGATCAATGGCTGCATCAGTCGATGGAAGGCGGAGCCTATCAAGCGATCTACGCGAAATGGTTCGAGTGAGGGGAGGGAGGCGGCTGGTTGGAGCGGCGCCAATAGAAGGCGTGGATGCGCGCGCCGAGTGCGCGCATCACGAAAAGTCAGCCGTCGTCGCCGGGCGTCGGCCCGGCGATCCAGGCCTGATCCGTTTTGACGTGGGAAGGCGATAAAGATTTTCGAAGGATGATTCCCGCTACGATGGGCCGCATCCGCCGACTTCAAGGCTGGCCGCGCTATCCTCGACCGAGCCCAAGTGAAACCTCCCGATTACTAGGACGTTTGCTCCTCGATTCTTTGCCGATCGCGACGCCTTAGTCCGTGAGTGCCGTTATATCCTAAGTCTTCGGCGAGACCACGCGCTCGCTTGTCACCGATCTCGCACGGCCGGCCACGCCGGCCCGAGATCGACGAAGGAGAATGCGCATGGCCTTCCCGCAGGCCCCCTCAGCTCCGGTCGCCCGTTCTGCGATGGCCTATGTCCTTGCCGGGGGGCGCGGCAGCCGGCTTCACGAACTCACCGACAAGCGCGCCAAGCCCGCGGTATTCTTCGGCTGCAATTCGCGGATCGTCGATTTCGCCATCTCGAACGCGTTGAATTCAGGCATCCGCAAAATTGCGGTCGCCACGCAATACAAGGCCCACAGCCTGATCCGACATTTGCAGCGCGGCTGGAACTTCCTGCGGCCCGAGCGCAACGAGAGTTTCGACATATTGCCGGCGAGCCAGCGCGTGACGGAGACCATGTGGTATGCCGGCACCGCCGATGCCGTCTACCAGAACATCGACATCATCCGCAGCCATCACCCGCAATACATCGTTATCCTTGCCGGCGATCACATTTACAAGATGGACTACGAACTCATGCTCCAGCAGCATGTGCATTCCGGCGCGGACGTGACGGTAGGCTGCATCGAGGTGCCGCGCCGCGAGGCGACGGGGTTCGGCGTCATGGCGGTCGACGAAAAGGACCGCGTCATCTCGTTCCTCGAGAAGCCGGCGGACCCGCCCGCAATGCCCGACGATCCCGGCAAGGCGCTCGCCAGCATGGGCATTTATGTATTCGAGACGCGTTTCCTCTTCGATCAACTGCGCCGCGATGCTGCCCATCAAGGGTCGACCCGGGATTTCGGCAAAGACATCATTCCCCATTTGGTTCGACAAGGTAACACCTATGCGCATCGCTTCACGCGCTCCTGCGTGCGCACGAGTGCGGAGGCCGAAGCGTATTGGCGCGATGTCGGAACCGTCGACGCCTACTGGCAAGCGAATATCGATCTCACCGACGCCTTGCCGTCGCTGAACCTCTATGATCGGGATTGGCCGATCTGGACATTCGCCGAGGTCACGCCGCCGGCCAAATTCGTCGGCGCGGAAGCCGGTGAAAGCGGGCTTGCCGAGAATTCGCTCGTTGCCGGCGGCTGCATCGTCTCGGGCGCGCAGGTGCGCCGTTCGCTTCTCTTCACGGGCGTGCGGATCGACCGGCGTGCGCAGGTCCAAAACTCCGTTATATTGCCGCACGTGAAGATCGGCGGCGACGCCCGCTTGACCAATGTGGTGGTGGATCGCGGCGCCACCATTCCCGAACGCCTCGTCATCGGCGAGGATCCTGAAACCGACGCGCAGCGCTTCCGCCGCACCGAGAGGGGTATTTGCCTCGTCACCCAATCGATGATCGACCGCCTGACGAACCGTTGACCGAGCCTGCGCCTGCGATCGAGTTCATGAAGGTTCTCGCGGTCACCTCCGAAATCTACCCGCTGGTCAAAACCGGGGGGCTGGCCGATGTCGCCGGCGCCTTGCCGATCGCGCTGGCGCGCGAACGCGTTCGCGTGCGCACTCTCGTACCCGGATACCCGGCGGTCCTCGACGGCATCGAAAAAATGCGACCGCTCCATGCCTATGACGATCTTCATGGCGGTCCGGCCCGCTTGCTCGAAGCGCGCGCCGGCAAGCTCGAGCTCTTCGTCATCGACGCACCACACCTCTATAGACGCGAGGGCAATCCATACGTGGACAGCAAGGGCAGAGATTGGGAGGACAATGCGCTCCGCTTCGGCGCGCTCGCGAAGGTGGCCGCCGAGATTGCAAACGGTCTCGTGCAGCACTACCAGCCCAAGCTCGTGCATGGGCATGATTGGCAAGCGGGCCTGACGCCGGCCTATCTTCGCGGCGGCCCGGCCACCGTGATCACCATTCACAATCTTGCCTTCCAGGGGCTGTTTCCGAGCACGCTTGCGGATGTACTCGAGCTGCCGACGGAGATCAGGACGCTCGAAGGCGTGGAATTCCATGGTCGCATCGGCTTCCTCAAGGCGGGGCTCTACTTTGCCGATGCCGTCACCACCGTCTCTCCCACTTATGCGGCCGAGATTTGCACCCCCGAATGGGGGATGGGCCTCGACGGTCTCTTGCGAGCGCGCGCCCGCGTGCTCACGGGGATTTGCAACGGCATCGACACGAATGTCTGGTCGCCCCGCAAGGATCCGCACATCGCGGCGCGCTTCGGGGTCGAGGAGCTCGAACTCAAGGCGGC
>JAFBAK010000216.1 GCA_019247795.1 Hyphomicrobiales bacterium
CCCGCGGGCTCGAAGCGCGTGAAGGTGAACGCATCGACATACTCGTCGAGCGGCACGCCGTATTGCAGGCCGAGCGAGATCGCGATGGCGAAATTGTTCATCAGCGAGCGGAAGGCCGCGCCTTCCTTGTGCATGTCGATGAAAATCTCGCCGAGGCGCCCGTCACCATATTCGCCGGTGCGCAGATACACCTTGTGGCCGCCGACCACCGCTTTTTGCGTGTAGCCCTTGCGGCGGTCCGGAAGCTTCTCGCGCTCGCGCACCTTCTTCTCGATGATGACGCGCTCGACGATCTTCTCGGCGAGCGCCGTGGCGCGCGCCGCCAGGGGCTGGGCGAGGAGGGTTTCGAGCCCCTCTTCCTCATCTTCCTCATCAGTCACGAGCGAGGCGTTGAGCGGCTGTGACAGCTTCGAACCGTCGCGATAAAGCGCGTTCGCCTTCAGCCCAAGACGCCAGGAGAGGAGGTAGGCCTCCTTGCAATCTTCGACCGCCGCGTCATTGGGCATGTTGATGGTCTTGGAGATGGCACCCGAAATGAAGGGCTGGGCCGCCGCCATCATGCGAATATGGCTTTCGACGGAGAGGTAGCGCTTGCCGATCCGCCCGCACGGGTTGGCGCAATCGAAAACAGGATAATGCTCCTTGCGCAGATGCGGTGCCCCTTCGAGCGTCATGGCGCCGCAAACATGGGTGTTCGCTGCCTCGATCTCCGCCTTCGAGAAGCCGAGATGCGTGAGGAGGTCGAAGCTCGGATCTTCGAGCTGCGCCAAAGGCACCTCAAGCTTTTCGTGAAGGAATTCAGCGCCCAAGGTCCATTTGTTGAAGACGAACTTGATGTCGAATGCCGATGGAAGCGCCTTCTCCAGCGCGGCGAGCTTGTCGTCGGGAAAGCCCTTTGCTGCAAGTGTCGCGTGGTTGATGCCGGGCGCCTGGCGAAGCGAGCCGTGACCCACCGCATAAGCTTCGATCTCGGCGATCTCGGACGAGCGATAGCCGAGTGCCGTCAGGGCGTCCGGCACGGCGCGATTGATGATCTTGAAGTAGCCACCGCCTGCCAGCTTCTTGAATTTGACGAGCGCGAAATCCGGCTCGATGCCGGTTGTGTCGCAATCCATGACGAGGCCGATCGTGCCGGTGGGTGCGATCACCGTCGCCTGCGCATTGCGGAAGCCATGGCGCTCGCCGCCGGCAAGAGCCGCCTCCCAAGCGGAAATGGCATGAGCGACAAGCTCGGCGCCATTGGTGCCGAGCTTCGTGCAGGCCGCATGGTCGAGCGGCACGGGTGCGGTCGAGAGCGCCTCGTATCCGGAGGCTTCGCCGCGTGCGGCGCGCGCATGATTGCGCACCACGCGCAGCATCGCTTTTGCGTTCCTCGCGTAGCCGGGGAAGGGGCCGAGTTCGTCTGCCATCTCGGCCGACGTCGCATAGGCGATGCCCGTCATGATCGCGGTGAAGGCACCACAGAGAGCGCGGCCTTCAGCCGAATCGTAGGGAAGTCCCATCGTCATCAGGAGGCCGCCGATATTGGCATAGCCCAAGCCGAGCGTGCGGTAGCGATAGGAAAGCTCGGCGATCTCGCGCGACGGGAATTGCGCCATCGTCACGGAGATTTCGAGCACGAGCGTCCACAGCCGACACGCGTGCTCGTAGCCACCCACGTCGAAATGCTTTGCCTCGCGATCGTAGAATTGCAGGAGGTTCAATGAGGCGAGATTGCAGGCCGTGTCGTCGAGGAACATGTATTCCGAGCACGGGTTCGAGGCGCGAATCGGCCCCGAGGCCGGGCAAGTGTGCCAATCATTGATCGTGGTGTGGAACTGGATGCCGGGATCAGCCGAAGCCCAGGCCGCATGACCGATCCGCTCCCAAAGGTCGCGGGCTTTGAGCGTCTTCGTCGTCTTTCCGGTGATGCGAGCCTTCAGCAACCAGTCGCCATCGGCCTCGACCGCGTTCAGGAACTCGTCCGTGACCCGCACGGAATTGTTCGAGTTCTGGCCGGAGACCGTGAGATACGCCTCCGAGTCCCAATCCGTGTCGTAAGTGTCGAATGCGATGTCCGTGTAGCCCTGACGCGCGAATTGGATGACGCGCTTGATGTAGCTCTCGGGCACCATGGCGCGCTTCGCGAGCTTCACTTCGCGCTTCAGCGCCGGGTTCTTCGCCGGATCGAAGCAGTCATCGCCCGGACCTTCGCAATTGACGCAGGCGCGCATCACCGCCTTGAGATGCTTCTCGCAAATGCGCGAGCCCGCAACGAGCGCCGCGACCTTCTGCTCCTCCTTCATCTTCCAGTCGATGTAAGCCTCGATGTCGGGATGGTCGGCATCGACCACCACCATCTTCGCGGCGCGTCGCGTCGTGCCGCCCGATTTGATGGCGCCCGCGGCCCGGTCGCCGATCTTGAGGAAGGACATCAGGCCAGAAGAGCGTCCGCCTCCCGAAAGCCGCTCGCCCTCCCCGCGAAGCTGCGAGAAATTCGAGCCGGTGCCGGAGCCGTATTTGAAAAGGCGTGCCTCACGCACCCAAAGATCCATGATGCCGCCCTCGTTCACAAGGTCGTCGGCAACCGATTGGATGAAGCAGGCGTGCGGCTGGGGATGCTCATAGGCCGATTTCGATTTGGTCAATCGGCCCGTCTTGAAATCGACGTAGAAATGTCCCTGGCTCGGTCCGTCGATTCCATAGGCCCAATGCAGGCCCGTGTTGAACCATTGCGGCGAGTTCGGCGCGGCCATCTGCCGGGCGAGCATGAAGCGCATTTCGTCGAAAAAGGCGCGCGCATCTTCTTCGGCCGAGAAGTAGCCGCCCTTCCAGCCCCAATATGTCCAGGCGCCCGCGAGCCGATCGAAGACCTGCTTGCCGGACCGCTCGGAACCGGAGCGCTCCTCCTCGGCAAGTCCCTCCAGCGCCTTCTCGTCGGGAATTGAACGCCAGAGCCAGGAGGGGACGTCGTTTTCCTCGACACGCTTCAGGCGCAACGGGACGCCGGCGCGGCGAAAATATTTCTGGGCCAACACGTCGCTCGCAACTTGGCTCCAAGCCTCCGGAACCTCGATGCCGTCCATGTGGAAAACGACCGATCCGTCCGGATTGCGGATTTCGCTCGACGCTTCGCGGAACGGAATATCCGAATAAGGGGATTGCCCCAGCTTCGTGAAGCGACGTTCCACCCGCATGACAAACCTCTTCTTTTCGGGCGCAAAAGCCCGTTGCGCCGAACGGCGCGGTTGATCCGAAATTGTCGCTGCTTGACGCCGCGCCTTCGGCCGTTTTCAGCCTTCCGGCGGGAACCCCTCGCGAGACTTGAGACCACCCTTTCCGGGTGCCCGCCGATTGGCGGAGCCGGATGTTCGGGCTGTCTCGCGCCCAGGCCTTCAACGATGCCAGACGAGTCGCCACGCGTCAAGAGATTGTGGCTCGTATTCGGATCAGCAACTATATGTGGGAAACTGGTGGATAACTTTCAATAAAACGGCAGCGACTCAGCGCAAGCTCAGAGCAGGCTTGCGAAATCTTCGAATGGGATTCCGTGCCGGGCCAAGGCGAAAAGCATTAACCATCTTCAAGGAAGCCCTCTGGTTCAAAAAGGCAGGCCTCCTCGAAGCCAACTGACCCTTCTGAAACGAGAAGGATCGCTTATCCCCAACTCATTTTGGGCGGCGGTAATTCCTGGCCCCGTTTGTGCGTGCCGCCGACTCGACCCGGCGAATCGGCCCACGCCGGCGGCTGGGCGCGAGCCCGAATCATGTCGCTGGAATAAAATGCCTGTGCCCCGGCGTTCGAAGTGAACGCCGGGGCACAGGTCAGGCGGGCAGTGGGCCGCGCCCCCAATCGGTTCAGAGTTTGGAGTCCTCGAGTGCTTGCGCGAGATCCTCATATTCATTGCAGCCGGTGCCGCAGATCGCCTTGATGCTGGCGAGCTCCGACTGCGCCTTGTCGAGATTGCCTTTCACGATATAGGCCTCGCCGAGATATTCGCGGACCTGAGCATAGCTCGGATCGAGCGCGACCGATTGCAGGTAATATCCGATGCCTTCGTCGACGCGCCCAAGCTTGCGCGTCGCATAGCCGCGATAGTTGAGGGCGCGCGGAGTGTTCGGGTTCTCGAGGAGGTTCAGAACGTCGAGGGCTTCGGCATAACGCTCGTTCTTGGCGAGAGAATAGGCGTATTCGGTCATATAGGCGTCGGGAAGGACGCCGCGCTCGGCTTTGACGCAACGATTGCGCTTGTGATCGTAGATCTTGCCCTTGGAGCACACGGCTTGTGGGGTCGGCACGAGGCCGCTGTCGGCCGAGCCGCCGGCATTGCCACCGCCTCCGCCGCCGCCTCCGCCACCGCCGCCCCCTCCACCGCCACCACCACCACCCCCGCCACCATCGGCCAGGGCCATGCCGGCGGCGAGAACGACAGCAAGCGCGACCGAAGCTGGAGCGAAGCCTCGAATGAACTCTCTCAGACGCTGCATGATGATCCTCCGCTTCCTTACGATTGGAATGAGCGCAACACTCCTCTACACCCGATTATTCGTGCTTCGGCCGGCCGCCGCCCTCGATTTTATGAGCGTCGGCGATCGCGATGAG
>JAFBAK010000280.1 GCA_019247795.1 Hyphomicrobiales bacterium
ATGTCGATCGGTTCGGAAATATTTTTCAGGCGCGGCTGACCCACCGAATGCAACGACAACCCTGGCGCGGCCTCTATCGCCGAGCGAAAGGCGCCGGTCACAAGAATGCCTCCGGGATCGGCCATGGCTTGGAGGCGCGCGGCGACATTGATGCAATGGCCGTAGGCGATAGCGTCGTGGAACGTCACCTCGCCGACATTGAGCCCGATACGAAATTGAATGGGCTCGCCGTCGCCCCACACGGACTGGTCGCGGAATTCCATATGGATCTGAACCGCGAATTGCAGCGCCCTGTCGGGGCTGTCGAACAAGGCGAGAATGCCATCGCCTGCGATTTGGGCGATCTCGCCCCCATAATCGCCGATGAGGTCCCGAAAAAGTCGAATCGATCGAGAGACTTGATCGACGCTGCCATCTTCGTCCTGCTCCATGTGCTTGCTGAATTCGACGACATCGGCGATCAGGACCACGGCGCGCTTCACCAGCCGATCGGTTGCCTCCACAGGAGTCACTGGTTTCGGGGATGCCATGGCCTCGCCGCCAGAAGGACAATCCGCAAAGTCGATATTACCTGAATTTACGACGCACGTAAGCGCGGGTCGAGAATGTACTCTTAATTTTACGCCTGTATAATGCGGTTCGCTTCCTGAGAGGAATTCAGACGTGAAGCGCAAGACAATCCCGTGCGGGGGCAAAAAGGCCGAGAAGGCGCAAGGGGGCAAAATTTGGCTTCGACCGGCGCGGCTCGGCGATTACGCTTTTGCGCTCACGCTTTATCTCGAAGGGGCCGAGAAGCATTTGTCGAAGATCGGCCAGTGGAACCGGCCACGGATTTTGTTGAAGTTCCGCCAGGGCTATAAGCTTGCGCCGGCGAGGATCATTTGCGTCGGGGATAAACCCATCGGCTGGATTCAAGTGGCCAACTTCGTCGACCACATGCATCTGCGCCAGCTTCACCTCATTCGGGAATTCCGAGGACAGGGGATCGGCACGCGGCTCATCAAGGAGTTGCTTCAGTGCGCGCACGCGCTGGGCAAGCCGGTGACGCTCGACGTGATGCACGGCAACCCGGCACGCCTTCTCTACCTTCGACTGGGTTTCCGCCAGAAGAGCCAGAACGCGGCGACGCGCCAGATGATCTGGCGCCTGCCGCGCGGGTGAAGGGTCCGGGCCGAGCCCGGCCTGGCCGCAGATGGTGTCAGCCAAGCTTCGGCTCGCGCCGACCCTCAACGGTTGCGAAGGTTCGCGCCGCTCAGATTAGCCCCGCTGAGGTTCGCTCCGCTGACATTGGCGCCGCTTACGTTGGCTCCGCTGAGGTTGGCGCCGCTTCGAATGCCCAAATTCGCGCCGCTACGATCGCCCATATCGGCGCCGCGTATCGCTGCCGCGAGCAGAATTTGCTCCAACGGCCCCGCCTCCGTGTCGAGCCGAAGTGAGAAGTCGCCTTTCTCGTACTCCCAGTAGCGCACATCCCCTGCGGAAAATTCCCACTCTCTCGCAGCAACGCCCGCCATCTCCATATTTGACTTATTGACACCGGGATCAATGGGATTTCCATCTCCATGTACCATAAAAATTGATGGTTTAGATAAGCTGTAGATGGCTCCTTCAAAACTAAATGCATATATTCTTGCAAACGATATTTTTGTAACTATGAGGATCGCGGCGTTGGCAGTCGCACCTGTAGCATTTTGACTCAACGTAAAAGTATTAGGAGTGATAGGGTTAATGATAGTCGTCCCTTGGTTTAAAACGGGTGATATAACAGTCATACCCGGCGTTAGACCGGACGTCGATCCAAGCACGGTTACCATGTTAAGAGTCCCAGCAGCTATAGTGCCATATATTGTGTTCATATAACCTGACAACTGTTGCTGTAGAAAATTGTTAGCACCTATTACAATAGTATCTGAGCTGTAGCTAAATTTTAGATCCTTTAATACTCTTCCATATATCTTTATACTCGATGGCGTCAACAATGTCTCGGTCATTTTAGCCTCCCCTTAACGGCGCTGAGTGAACTATCTCACAAGCCCCGCCGCGATCGCCCGTTCGCGGTAGGTCATCTTCGGCAAAATCTCCTGTAGTTCAGGTGTGATCGTGCGGCGCGAATGCGTATGGCTTTGCGGGCCAGGCGGCCGCAGGCGCGGACCCACGGTCGTGGTGCCGATCTCGCGCCAGGCAAAACTCTCGACGAAAGCCCGCCGGTAGCGCCCTCCGCTCATCATCTCATCCGTGGCGATGAGCGCCTCGGCCACTTCGAGATAGGAGAAGTTGTCCGCGGTGAGCCGCTTCCAGGTTTCGGCCAAGGCAAAACCCACATAGTCGCGCGCGTCGGCGAGCGCGGCGCGCAAGCCCTCGTAGTTGTCGGCGAAGGCCGCGTGGAAGGCGGGCTGGATCCTGGTCGCGAGCTCGGGTTCATCTCGGATGATGCGCGTCGCTTCCGCGATGGCGCGCGGGATCAAGCCGCGCTCGACGAGCAGCTCTTGATAGACGTCGATGCCGATA
Organism: Hyphomicrobiales bacterium; assembly: GCA_019247795.1. GTDB lineage: Bacteria > Pseudomonadota > Alphaproteobacteria > Rhizobiales > Beijerinckiaceae > GAS188. The sequence continues at coordinate 2,509 of JAFBAK010000280.1, forward strand.
TCGAAGATCGCGCCCGTGAGCGGCTGCGAGAGCGTGTGCTCGTCGTCCCAGCCGGCCGCGAACTCGGAAAGCTTGATGTCGTTGCTCGCAAGCCTGATCTGATCATGCGGCGAGAGCTCGGCGAAACGATCGAGCTCGTTGA
>JAFBAK010000340.1 GCA_019247795.1 Hyphomicrobiales bacterium
TTGCGTGCTCTCTCCGGCACGTCCTCGAGGTCCTTGCGGTTGCGCGACGGAAGCAGAACCGTGGTGATGCCCGCCTGAACGGCCGCCAGGACCTTCTCCTTCACACCGCCGATCGGCAGGACCAGGCCACGCAAGGAGATCTCTCCGGTCATCGCGGTATCGCTTCGCGCCGGGCGGCCGGTGAGCAGCGAGACGAGAGCGACCAGCATCGCGACGCCGGCGCTCGGCCCATCCTTGGGCACAGCCCCCGCAGGCACGTGAATGTGAATGTCGGATACCTCAAAAAGATGCGGATCGATGCCGAGCTCGACCGCGCGCCCTTTCACGAGACTGAGCGCCGCCTGAGCGCTCTCCTTCATAACTTCGCCGAGCTGGCCCGTAAGGATCAGCTTGCCGCGCCCCGGTGTGCGGGTTGCCTCGACGAACAGGATGTCTCCGCCGACCGGCGTCCAGGCAAGCCCTGTGGCCACGCCGGCGACGTTGACGCGCATGGCCACCTCGCTCTCGAATCGTGGCGCTCCCAGGATCTCGGAGATATCCTTCTCTTCGATGTGCATGCGATCTGTCGTCCCTTCCGCGATCCGCATCGCCACATGGCGACAGACCGCTCCGATCTGCCGCTCCAGATTTCGGACGCCCGCCTCGCGCGTATAGTTGCGGATGATGGCGCGAAGCGCCGCTTCGCCGATCGCGCATTGCTCGGGCTTGAGCCCGGTCGCCGCGAGCTGGCGAGGGACGAGGTAGCGGGTAGCGATCTGGAGTTTCTCCTCTTCCACATAGCCCGGTATCTCAATCACCTCCATGCGGTCGCGCACGGGACCTGGAATGTTGTCTAAAAAATTGGCGGTGCCGATGAAGAGGACCTTCGAAAGATCGAAAGCGACGCCGAGGTAATTGTCCCGAAATGTCGCATTCTGCTCCGGATCGAGCACTTCAAGGAGCGCAGAAGACGGGTCGCCATGAAAGCCCGCTCCCAACTTGTCCATCTCATCGAGCATCAACACCGGATTTCGCGTGCCGGCCTTGCGGATCGACTGGATGATATTGCCGGGGAGGGCGCCGATATAAGTGCGCCGATGACCCCGGATTTCCGCCTCGTCATGCACGCCGCCGAGGCTCAGCCGCGCGAATTTTCGACCGGTCGTGCGCGCGATGCTCTGGCCGAGCGACGTCTTGCCGACCCCAGGAGGTCCCACGAAGCAAAGGATGGGGCTTTTGCCATCGGGGTTCAGCTTACGCACCGAGAGATATTCGAGAATGCGCCGCTTTACCTTCTCGAGCCCGTAATGGTCCTCGTCGAGGATTTGGCGTGCCTCGGCTATGTCGATGCGCTCGGGGCTCAGCACCGACCAGGGAAGATCGATGAGCCAGTCGAGATAGCTGCGGATCATGCCGTACTCAGCAGCGGCTTCCGGCATGCGCTCGAGACGCTTCAGCTCCTTCAGGGCCTGCTCACTGGCCTCCTCGGAAAGGCCGGCCTTCTCGATCGAGGCACGAAGCTCCGCGATCTCGGCAGTCTTGTCGTCGCCCTCGCCGAGCTCCTTCTGAATCTGACGCAGCTGCTCGCGCAAAATATGTTCCCGCTGTTGCGAGGAGAGCGATTGCTGGGTCTGGTCGCCGATTTGCTTCGACAATCGGAGCACCTCGAGTCGCCGTGCCAACAGCGAAAGCACCTTGTCGAGCCGCTCCTTCACATCGATGGCTTCGAGCACTTCCTGCTTTTCGTCCACACTGGCGTCCATGACGCCGGCCACAAAATCGGCAAGGCCCGACGCTGAATCGATGCTTTCGATCGCCGCGAGGATTTCACCGGGTGCGTTCGGCAGAAGCTGGACCGCCTCCCTGGCGCGCTCGCGCAAAAGTCGCGTTCTGGCCTCGATTTCGGGCGTCAGAACCTCGGCAGAGCCGATCTCTTCGACGCGGGCCACGAGGAAGGCGTGGCCCGGTACAAATTCAGTGATGCGGAAGCGTCGGGCACCCCGGCAGATCACGTGATGCACGCCCTCGGGAGAGGTCACGTAACGCAGGATCTGAGCGACCGTGCCCATGCGGTGGAGCTGGTTTGGGGTCGGATCATCGACGGAAGGATCGTTCTGCAAGACGACGCCAAGCATGCGCTGGCTGCGTGCGGCTTCTTGAGCGGCGGCGATGGAGGCCGGGCGCCCGATCGCAAGCGGCAGAATAATACCGGGGAACAACACAGCCTGGCGGACGGGCAAGATGATGAGCTCGGCTTCCGTTAATGGCGGAGCCGCATCTCTCGCGGACTGGGATTCGTTGTTCGCTTCGTTTGCCATGCCCGACCTCGTCTTGCGTCAGGTGCGTTTTGCCAGACGAAGGGTCAGGCAGCCGCGTTCGAGCTCATATTCGGCGACGGTGAACTCGGCGGGCGAAAGCTGAATGCGCCTTTCGAACCGCCCATAGGGAATTTCCAACCGGTGAATTGCAGTGTTGCGCGTGACGGTCGGAAGATGACGAAACCCGCTGATCACGACATGGTTGCCTTGCACGTCGATCTCGAGATCCTTGGGTTCGACGCCAGGCAGCGCCGCAATGATTTCGACGGCATGATCGGTCTCGAAGACGTCGATGGGTGGTTCCCAGGCGGGCGAAGCCGAGGACCGTTGAGCCGGTTGAAAGAACTGACGCTGCATGCGCTCCGCCCGCTCCATGAAAGCGCAAGCTTCATTCCACATCCATTCACGTGGATCACGAACAGTCATGAGCATTACCCCTGTCATAACTGGAACGAGGTCGGCAGGTTTCCAGTACGTACCCAAGCATGAATGCAGGTCTTAGCGCGGCCATTGCTTGGATCGTCGTTATCTTAAAGGAATTCGTGTTGCGATGAGAAGTGCCGTCCGAAGTAGAGCGTCGAAGTCGTGCGGAATTCTCAAGAACATCACCTAGTCGACCGACCGGCGAGGCGCTCGCACTCTTCGTGTCTCGCCTCCAATTCAAGGAGAGGCCAACGTCCGCCATCGCATTTCTCCCTCATTCGCGGAGCAAAGTGGGGTAGCGATTGTCGCAAGGGGTCTCCGATGAGGCTGGTCCGAAAGCTGAGCTCGCTCACACCACCCCGTGAAGCCAATATCGATGAAGGCGCCGACGAGTGGATTCTAGTTCCAGGGACAGCTTTCCTGCGAGTGATCCGCCAAGCTGGACACCGATCGTCGGCGTGCGTGAATCGTCGGTTCTTCCCGTCACACGCGCACGCATCCGAAAGCCGCGCTCTTCAAAGCGCGTCCGCCGGCAAAGATAAGGGACAATCGGCATTTCCGCATAACGGCTGGTGGAAAGCTACTGCTTGTCTCCCGGCAGGATCGCACTCAATAGCTGGCGAGCTGTCCCTTTGATCACGCTCTGCTCGGCGGGATCGCCCTTCACGAGAGCTTCCGTGAAATGGCGTGCCTGCTCCAAGGTGATGTGTGGCGAGAGCGGCGGGACTTCCGGATCGGTCTTGATCTCGAGCAGCACGGGCCTTTCTGCCGCAAGCGCCCGCTCCCAAGCTTTCCCCATTTGGGCGGGATCATCGACAAAGATGCCTTCAAGACCGATGAGCTCGGCAAAGCGATGATACGGAACGTTCGGGATCTGCTGCGAAGCCTCGAATTTCGGATCGCCTTCCATGACCCTTTGTTCCCAGGTGACTTGGTTAAGATCCTCGTTGTTGAAGACGCAAACGATCCAGCGAGGGTCCGCCCATCGCCGCCAGTATTTGGCGACGGTGATCAACTCCGCCATGTTGTTCATCTGCATGGCCCCGTCACCCACGAGTGCGATCACCGGACGCCCAGGATGGGCGAATTTCGCCGCGATCGCGTAAGGCACCGCCGCGCCCATGGAGGCAAGCCCGCCGGAAAGGGAAGCCATCATGCCGCGCCGCATCTTGAGGTCGCGGGCGAACCAATTGGCGCAAGATCCGGAATCGCTCGTCACGATCGCCTGGTCCGGAAGGCGAGGGGAAAGCTCCCAGGTGACCCGCTGCGGGTTGACCGGGTTGCCGTTCTCCATTGCCCGCCGCTCGAGGGTCTTCCACCATTCGTCAACGTTCTTCTCGATCGTCTTGCGCCAGCTTCGGTCGGCCTTCGCTTTGAGCTTGGGAAGAAGCAGCCGCAACGTCTCGCGAGCATCGCCGACGAGGTTCACCTCCATCGGATAGCGTAGTGACAGCATCTCCGGCTTGAGATCGATCTGCACGCCGCGCGCCTTTCCTTCCTCCGGGAGGAATTCGGAATACGGAAAGGCCGAGCCCACCATGAGCAGCGTATCGCAATGCGTCATCATCTCCCAGGAGGGCTTGGTGCCGAGAAGCCCGATCGAACCCGTCACCCAGGGAAGGTCGTCGGGCACCGACGCCTTTCCGAGCAACGCCTTGGCCACACCGGCGCCGAGCCGATCGGCGACCGAAATGATCTCGTCCGTGGCATTGAGCGCACCCGCCCCGACGAGCATCGCCACTTTGCTCCCCTCGTTGAGCACCTGTGCGGCTCGTTGCAGATCGGCTTCATAGGGGATGGTCTTGGGAGGGGTGTACCCGAGGCCTGAATGAACCGTGCCATGCTTTCGCCGAGGCTCGGCGTATTCCATCTCCTGAAGATCGTTGGGGATGACGATGGCCGTGACGGTCTTCCTTCCCAAAGCGATGCGCACCGCACGATCGACGAGGTGGCGCAGCTGGGCCGGGGTCGAGGCCTGCTGCACGAAATCACTCGCGACGTCTTTGAACATCGAGACGAGGTCGAGCTCCTGCTGGTAATGCCCGCCGAGAGCATCGCGTGCTTGTTGGCCCGCAATCGCGAGCACCGGCATGTGATCGAGCTTCGCATCGTAAAGCCCGGTGACGAGGTGCGAAGCGCCGGGGCCGGAAGTCGCGATGCACACGCCAAGCTCGCCCGAGAATTTGGCATGAGCGGTGGCCATGAAGGCCGCCATTTCTTCATGGCGAGCTTGCACGAATTCAATCGCGCCATTGGCCCGGTTCAGCGCGCCGAATACACCATTGATGCCGTCGCCCGGGTAGCCGAAAATGCGCCGCACGCCCCAGGCATGCAGGCGCGATACGACAAAGTCGCCGACGGTCTGCGACATGGCGGCTCTCTCCGTGGAAGCGAATGCGATGGCTGGCGGAAAGCTGTTCAGGAAACATGCGAACTGTTCGGAGGTTCCGCGCGGCTCAAATGTGCGCAGCTACGCGGTATTCGGTTCAGGCTGGTCGAGCAGCGCAGATGAGATGTAGAAGGGCCGCGAGGCCGACAGGTTGAGAGTTGATCGATGGATATCCTGGTGACCGGGGGTACGGGGCAAGTGGGGCTCGAGCTCAAACGCCACGCATGGCCGGCAGGGGTCGAAGTCCATTTTCCGGGCCGCGACGAGCTCGACCTGTCGAAGCCGGATGAAATCTCGCGCGTGGTCGCTTCGCGTCACTGGTCGGTAGTCATCAACGCGGCGGCGTTCACCGCGGTCGACAAGGCAGAAACCGAGGTCGCGGAAGCCTGGCTCCTCAACGCGGTTGCGCCGGCCGTGCTCGCGGCCGAGGCCGCAAAAGCGAATATTCCCCTCGTGCATGTCTCCACGGATTACGTCTTCTCGGGAGAGAAGTCGGAGCCCTACGTCGAAGAGGATCGGATCGCTCCTCTAGGAGTTTATGGCGCAAGCAAGGAGGGCGGCGAGCAAGGGGTGCGCAGCGCCAGGGTTCGCCATGCCATCGTTCGTACGGCCTGGGTGGTGAGCGAGCACCGGGCCAATTTTCTCAAGACCATGCTGCGCCTCGCGCGAGAGCGCGATCGCCTCAGCGTGGTCGCCGACCAGTGGGGCTGTCCGACTTCCGCGCGTGACTTTGCGGGAGCTTTGGTGCGTGTTGCGATACGCCTTGCAAGCGACGATTCCGCGCCGACCGGTACTTTCCATCTCGTCAACGCGGGCGAGACGAGCTGGCACGGCTTCGCTGTGGAGATCATGCGGCGCGCCTTTCCAAACGGGGGCGGACCCCGGATTGAGGCGATCCAGACATGCGCCTATCCGACCCCGGCAAAACGGCCAGCGAATTCGAGGCTCGCAACCGAAAAAATCGAAAAGGCCTACGGCATCAAGCTACGTCCTTGGCCGGAGGCGATCGCCGAAATCATCGCGGCCCTCGAGAGGAAGGATAATCTCACGACAAGTGGAAGATGAACCCGCGATCCCGTGCAACCCGACTGCGAGATTATCGAGGTGGGCGATCCAACTCTAAAGACCTCCTTTGAAAGGCGTCGGTTTGAAGCGGGCCATAGATTGTTAGTTTAATGACGCATTGTCGATCGGAACGAGAGTAGAGTTGGAAGCATGGCCCTCACGCGGATGGACAACGTAGGAATCGTCGTGGAAGACCTCGAAACGACGATTGATTTCTTTCGCGAACTCGGCCTCGAGCTCGCGGGGCGAGCTACGATCGAAGGAGAATGGGCCGGACGCGTCACCGGGCTGGGCGATCAGCGTGTCGAGATTGCCATGATGCGCACACCCGACGGCCACGGCCAGCTCGAGCTCTCCCGCTTCCTCACGCCGCCTGTCGTCGCAGATCACCGGAACGCACCGGTCAACGCGCTAGGCTATCTCCGCGTCATGTTCGCGGTAGACGATGTCGACGAGACGCTTGAGAGGCTCCGCAGCCGCGGTGCGCAACTCGTAGGCGAAGTAGTTCAGTATAAAGATGCTTATCGGCTCTGCTATATCCGGGGACCGGAGGGGCTCCTCATCGGACTCGCCCAAGAACTCGTCTGAGGGCAAAACGCGAGGATGGCGAAAAGCCGATCGATGTTGGCGAGTTCGGCCAAGGCCGCCCCGAGCATTGGACGTCGATACGCCGAAGATCCATGCTGCCATCGGCGCTCTTTGCTCCGACGCACAGGAGATTGACGTTCTCAAACGGACTCTAAGAGGCGTGTTCGGGACGCCAATTCACGATCGTTGCAAGCTTGCGCTTGAACGCGGGCGAGCTTCGTCTAGTGTGCACGCCAAGTTCAGATAATCTACGCCGTTCGAGCGGCCGAGGGAGGATGAGATGAGAGTTCGTTTCGGCTGCAATATTGCGGCTCTGGCTTTGGGCCTTGCCGCTTCCACCGCCAAGGCGGAAGACATCACGATCGCGATCGTGGGACCGATGTCCGGTCCCGTTGCCGCAATCGGTGAGCAATTCAAACGTGGCGCGCAGGCCGGGGTCGACGCGGTCAATGCCGCGGGCGGCGTAAACGGCAAGATGATCAAGCTCGATGTGGAAGACGATGTCTGCGATCCGAAGCAGGCCGTTGCCGTGGCAAACCGCCTCGCGGGCCTGCATGTCAAATTCGTGGATGGTCATGCCTGTTCGGGCTCATCCATTCCGGCCTCCGGGGTTTACGCCGAGAATAACATCCTCATGATGACACCGTCCTCGAGCAATCCCCTCCTGACCGATGAGGCCGCTAAGAACAAATGGTCGACGATCATGCGGCTTTATGGCCGCGACGACGCTCAAGGCGAATTCGTCGGGCCATGGATTGCCGAAAAATACAAGGGCAAGAAGATCGTGATCCTCCACGATAAATCGGCCTATGGTCAGGGGCTCGCCACCGCGGTCAAGGCGGGACTCAATGCAAGCGGCACGAAGGAAATCCTCTTCGACAGCATCAATCCCGGCGAGAAGGATTATGGCGCGCTGGCCAGCAAGCTGAAGGCGCTCGGTGCCGAATTCGTCTATTTCGGCGGATATCATCCTGAGGCGGGCCTCATCTTGCGGCAAGCCGCCGATCAGGGGCTGAAATTCACGCTGATGATGGGCGACTCGCTTGCGACGCCCGAGTTCTGGCAAATTTCGGGACCGGCAGGCGAGGGGACATTGTTCACTTTTCCGTCGGATCCGCAGAGCCGACCTTCAGCCGCGAAGGCCGTGGCGGACATGAGAAAAGCGGGCTTCGTGCCCGAAGGCTTCACCCTCTTCTCCTATTCCGTGATCCAGGCCATGGCAGAGGGCATGAAGCGCACCAACAGCGAGGATCCCGTGAAGGTCGCCGCGGCGCTCAAGAACGGGCCGCCTGTGGACACGGTCGTAGGACCCGTTTCGTTCGATCAAAAAGGGGATTTGAAGAACGCGACTTACGACATCAACGTCTGGCACGACGGCAAATACGCCAAGCTTCAATAGACGAAGAGAACCGCGCATTCAGCTTCGGCACTGCAATGCAAGTTCCGGATAAGTCGCGGCGCTTTCCGGATCCGCTTTTCCAGTGAGGAGCGGAATGCTCTCGCCGAGCGTAACTGAAACACCGAACACGACCCAGATACTCGTTTATATCAGACACCATCCGCACGAGGCCTTTCGACGACATGATGATCCTTCGCTCCAGCCCACCCTCGCCCTTCGGTCGCAAGGTGCGGATCGCGGCCGCGGTCCTCGGCCTTGCAGATCGCATCACCATTGTTCCGGCTGATTCGAGCAAAGCCGATGATCCGCTGCGCGTGGACAATCCACTCGGGAAGCTGCCCGTGCTCGTTTCGGAAAGCGGGAAGCCGATCTACGACTCACCCGTCATCCTCGAATATCTCGATAGCCTTGCCGGCGGGGGGAAAATTCTTCCCGTCGGCGCGCGTCGCATCGAGGTGCTCACCTTGCAGGCGCTCGCGGACGGCATTCTCGATGCATCCATCCTGCGGGTGTACGAGGTGCGCATGCGCGAGGAAGCGAAGCGCGAGCCGAGCTGGGTGGCCTACCAGGCCGAGAAGGTCGCACGCGCCTTGCGCCATCTCGAGGGCGGAGCGCCCGCTCTATCCGGGGCCATCCCGGATGCGGGACAGATCACGCTCGCCTGCGCGCTCGGTTATCAGGATCTTCGCTTCGACGGAAAATGGCGGGAAGGCCATCCGAAGCTCGTCGCCTGGCTCGAAGACTTTGCCCGGGCCGTGCCGGCCTACGAGGAGACACGCTTCAAAGGGTAACGCATGCTTCGAGGTTGAACACAGATCAACGGATGAGCCAATCTCAGCGACGCCAATCGTCGTCGTGCCGGGAGATACAAATGGAAACACATCGGCTCGGCGACACAGGTCCGCTCGTTTCCATGCTCGGCCTTGGCTGCATGGGTATGTCGGATCTTTACGGTCCGGCCGATCGCGCGGAAGGCATTGCCACCATCCAGGCGGCGCTCGATTCCGGCATCAATCTTCTCGACACGGGTGACTTCTATGGAATGGGCGACAATGAAATGCTCATTCGGGACGCACTGCGCGGCAGATCCCGCGAAGATATTGTGATCAGCGTCAAGTTCGGTGCTCTTCGCGATCTCAACGGCAACTTCAGCGGGATCGATACGCGACCGGTCGCGGTGAGGAACTTCCTCGCCTACACGTTGCGCCGGCTCAGCACGGATTACGTGGACATTTATCGACCGGCGCGTCTCGATCCGAACGTTCCCATCGAGGAGACGGTCGGCGCCGTGGCGGAGCTGGTGAAGGCAGGGCATGTGCGCCATGTCGGACTCTCGGAAGTCGGCGCCGCAACCCTGCGCCGCGCCCACGTCGTGCATCAAATTTGCGATCTGCAGATCGAGTATTCGCTCGTTTCAAGGGGTATCGAGGCGGAGATCCTGCCCACCTGTAAAGAGCTCGGCATCGGCATCACGGCCTATGGCGTGCTCGCACGGGGGTTGATCAGTGGCCATTGGTCGAAAGGAAGGGCGACCACGCCCGGTGATTTCCGAATGCGCAGCCCTCGCTTCAGCACGGAGAACATCGATAAGAATCTCGCCTTTGTCGAGATCCTGCGAGGGATCGCGCAAGCGAGGGGGTTGAGCGTTGCCGAACTCGCCATCGCTTGGGTCCTGTCACGAGGGTCGGGTGTCGTGCCGCTCGTCGGAGCGCGTCGTCGGCCGCAATTGGCCGAGGCGCTCAAGGCCCTTTCCGCGCATCTCTCAGCGGAGGACCTGGCCGAGCTCGAACGCGCCGCACGTCCGGGCGCGCTGGCGGGCGAGCGCTACGACCCGCGGCAGATGGCGATCCTCGATAGTGAGCGCGGGGCGCGGCCGCGCGCGTAAACAAGGCCGCGAGCCACCAACCCGCCTCTTTCACTGAAGTGTTCGACGCGCGGCATAGCCTCGGATCAATGTGGATTTCCCGCATTCGCTGCGAAGGTCGCCTTCTGCGATTCGGTCGCTTCCTTCTGGAAGCGCGCCCGCCATTCGTCGTAAGGCATGCCGTAGACAAGCGAGCGGCTCTCCTCTTTCGAAAGCGAATGGCCAGCGGCTTCCGCCGCATCCTTGAGCCAATTCGAGAGGCAATTGCGGCAAAAACCTGCGAGATTCATGAGGTCGATATTCTGCACGTCGGTGCGCTCGCGCAGATGCGCCACGAGGCGGCGGTAGACTGAGGCCTGAAGCGCCTGCATGAGATCCGCGGGAGACGCTTCGCCGCCGCCCGCATTTTGGGACGCCTCGACATGTGTCCGGTCCGCGCGTTGGGCCTGGGTGCGGCTCGCATGCGGCTCGATGCGGTGAATGCGAGGTTCCGCGAGGATCGGTCGAAGCGCCGATGCAAGGCGCTCGCCCCAATCCACGGCCTCCTCCTTGCTCCCGATCAGGTCCTGACGAATCTCGACGAGCACATTGGGAAGGCCGCGCGAGCCGGCATGGCGATCGAGCGTGTCGCCTTCGAGGGCACCGTCATAAGGTTCGTTCGCACCGACTATGAGATCGCCGCTTGCCGATAGCGCCGCGAGCAGAGGCTTGGCGATCCGCTCGTCAGCGTCCCAGAGCAGGCCGCAATGCCAAGGCCGCATCTGCCCTTTCATGGTGGGCGTGAAACTGTGGATGGATATGATCGCCGGCACCACCTCGGCCTCGAGGCTTGCCTCGATGGCGTCGGCGATGGCGCAATCATAGGGACGATAGAAACGCTCGAGCCGGGCCTCGATCTCCGCGTCGTCAACGGCAGCATTTCCGGGGACGACGGCTCCGTCTGCGATGCGCATCACGAGGGTGGGGTCGTCACGGCCGCGGTTCGGATCGATGAGCAGACGCGAGAAGCGCGACAGGACGGCCGGCGCACCGAGCTGCTCGCTGAGCGTGCGCGCGACCTCGGCCGCTCCGATGTCGTGCGCAATGTGACGCTCGAGCTCGGCCGATGAAAGGCCGAGATCGTTGAACTCGGCCGGAATGGCGTTTGACGCATGGTCGCAAAGGATGAGCACGCCTGAGCGAACACTCCCCTCGATGAGCTCGGGCTCTTCGTTTCTGGCTTTCGTCATAGCCTTCACAATCCTCGACTCTCTGACCGCGAATGACCATTCCGCTCGACGAAACGCAACAGTCCTATTCGTGGTCGTAGCCGGCCTTTCAAGGCGACGGGCTCCCGTTCTCGAAGCAGTAATATAGCGTTGGAAAAGACCGCCGCAGCGCCACCGCCTCGGGCCGGACGCGCTCCGGCGTCTCGCCCCCGACCACGACGCGCGCGATCATCTCGGCAATTTTCGCCATTTCCGCTTCTTTCATGCCGTAGCGTGTGACCTCGATCGTGCCGATCCGAAGCCCCCCGGGATAGTCCCAATCCTGCTTGCGGTCCGAAGGAAGAAGGTTCTTGTTCACGATGATATGGGCGCGCTCGAGCGTCTGCGCCACTTTGAGGCCGCGGCCGAAACGGGTCACGTCCGCAATCGCCTGATGCGTCGTGGTGAAGCCCTTATGGGCGCCCAGTATGGGCACGCCGCGCTCATGCAAATGCCCCGCCAAAGCTTTGGCGTTTGCGACGATCTGCGCCTGCAGCTGCTCGCCGAACGCAAGCGCCTCGGCTGTCGCAAGGGCAAGCGCGGCGACGCGATTGACCTGATGCGTCGCCGCCCAGACGGGAAAAATCGCCGTGGTGACCGCTTCTGTGATCTCGGGATCGTCCCAGATGATGATGCCCGATTGAGGGCCGGAAAAGGTTTTGCCCGCCGAGCCCGTGACGATGTCGGCACCCTCATTCAAGGGGTCCTGGAACTGCCGCCCCCCGATCAATCCGAGTTGATGGGCCGCGTCGAAGAACAGCCGTCCTCCCCAAGGTTGGATGGCCTCTTTCATCTCGGAGAGAGGCTGCGGAAACAATGTCATGGAAAGCCCGAGCGCGACGAGCCTGGGCTGAACGAGCGGCGCCATCTTCCGGAAGAGGTCGATGTCGACGACAAGCTCTTGCGCGTCGAAGGGAATATCCACGATTCTGCGCCCCATGGCGCCGGCCGGCCCGTCGATGCGGTTCGAGGAATGGCCGCCGACCGGTTGCGCCGCCGACATGATCACGTCACCCGGTGCGGAAAGAGCGGTGTAGACGACCGCATTGCCGATCATCGAGGCGCACAAGCGATGATCGGCATAAGAGCAACGGAAGTGCTTCTTCAAGAGCTCGACACAAAGCGCCTCGACCTCGTCGATGTGGCGCGTGCCGGCGAACCAGCGATTGACCTTGCCGATATGACCTTCGGCTGCACGAGTGCCGATCTCCGCAGCAAGAAGAGCCCGCACCGATGGACTCGTCGGCGCTTCCGGGGCGAGAAGGTTGATGCACTCTTCGCCACGCCAGGCAGCATTGCGTGCCACCGCCTCTTGCACTTTCTGCCCCATCTCACGAGCATCGGCGCAAGCCTCGATCAGGGCCCGCGCCGTGGAAAGGGCGTCTGCATCATGGACTTCGAAGCGGTTCGGGCGTTCCGGACGGTTCATCGGAATCTCCTTAAGCGACCTTTGCCCATTCTAAGCCGATATCGGGACCATGAAATTTCTTATTGACGCTCCATTGATTTCGTTTGAATGCGTGCGAGAGCGCCATTGGAGAAATAAATGAAAAGCGACCGCCGACCGGATCGCAAGATTCGACACCGCGCAGCTCCGCTCGATGCCGCCGACCGTCGTATTCTCGATGTGCTTCAGAACGACAACCAGATCACCAATCTCGCGCTCGCCGAAAAAATCGGTCTTTCACCGCCCGCTTGCCTCAAGCGCGTCCGCCGGCTTCGGGCGGACAAAGTCATCGTCAGGGATGTGGCCGTGCTTGATCCCGAAAGCGTCGGGCACGCGATCGTGGCTTTTGTCGGTGTCGAGCTCGACCGACAGCGCGAAGATGTTCTTGCGGCCTTCGAACGCAGGATCGCGCTCGAGCCTGAAGTGCAACAATGCTACTTCGTCTCGGGTGAGATCGATTATCTTCTCACTGTCCTCTGTCGTGACATGGAAGCCTATAATGGCTTCGCGCGCCGGGTGCTCGCCACCGAGCACAACATCAAGCGCTTTCGAACGAGCTTCAGCCTGTCGCGCGTGAAATACGAAACCCGAATTCCCCTCGGCTGAGCGGCCGCGGCCCGAGAATGGCAAGAGGCTCTTCGGCTTGCGTGACCTGCGCGCTCCGTTAAGGTCAAGTCTGCGATGCCCCGCCGGCCAAGATCGAGGAGTGCGTCATGTTCAACCTGTCTGAAATCATGCAATCCGCTCAGGGCGGTCAAGCCATCCCCAATCTCGCAAAGCAATTCGGATTGACTCAAGAGCAAGCAGAATCGGCGATCAACGCGCTGCTTCCTGCCTTTTCTGTCGGCTTGCAAAATCAGGCGCAGAACATGGGGTCCCTTTCGCAGATCATCGGAGCAATGCTGGGCGGACAACATGCGACCACGTTTGACGATCCGAATGCGCATCTCAACCAGCAGACGATGAGCGCCGGCAACAATGTGCTCGGGCAACTTTTTGGTCCAGGACAGGCAACCTCCGCAATCGCTCAGCAAGTTTCGCGGGCGACGGGCATCAATCCCGGGATTCTCATGGCGATGATGCCCGTCATCGCCAGCATGTTGATGAGCGGCCTCTTCAAGTCCGCCTCGAACCAAGGTCTCGGCGGGCTCCTCGGCCAGCTTGCCTCCGGCGCTTTCGGCGGCGCGGCCGGAACCGCGCCCGCCGGACAGGCGCCGGGTCAGCCGGGTGGGGGTGTGCTCGGCAACATTTTGAGCAACGTTGTGGGCAACATGATGCACGCCCAACCGGGCGGGACGGCTTCGGCCCCGCAACCTGGCACCGGCTCGCCCGGGATGCCGGGCATGAACCCGGCCATGCAGGCGGGTCTCGACGTCTTGACCGGAATGTTCAAGAGCGGGGCGCAGGCACAGAGCGCTCATGTCTCTGCGATGCAGGACATTCTCAACGCCTATATGCGGGGCGCGAGCGGAAAGACCTCTTGAGGACGGCAATGTGAAGCTTGGGCGCGGATGATCCTGAAGGGTTCTGCAACAGATCTCGAGGCGCCATAGTTCGGCGCGATGTCCCGCATGTATGTGCTTGCGGGATCAGCTGTCGTCGATTGTTCGTGATGCGAACGTACATTTCAAGTTAGATCGAGGCTTCATTGAAAATCGGATCGATCTTCTCGCCCCATTTTTGGTAATAGGCCTCGAGCCACGCTTCGGCCGAGGTTTGCTTTCGTTCGACATAGGATTCGAGCGGGGCGAGGTAGCGCGCTTCATCGAAGCTATGGTGATCGCGGTTCGCGCGCTGCTTCAGCCCGGCGCGCGACAGGTCGAGCGCCTGGCGCGCAAGGTCATTGACGGTGCGGCCGCGGAAAGGTGCAGAGAGGGCCAGGCGGGGCACGGCATCGCGCAGCGCCTGGCGCTCTTCGGCGGTCCAGTCTTTCACCATGTTGTAGGCGGCATCGAGACTATTCTCGTCGTAGAGAAGCCCGACCCAGAAAGCCGGCAATGCGAGGATATGCGCGGCCGAACCGCAGTCGGCGCCGCGCATCTCGAGATATCGCTTTACGCGTACCTCGGGGAACAGGGTGCCGACGTGGTTGACCCAATCCGACATGGTCGCGCGCTCGCCGGGAAGTGCGGCGAGCTTGCCGGCTAGAAGGTCGCGGAAGGAGGCGCCCGCCACGTCATGATAGGTGTCACCGCGCTTGACGAAATACATCGGCACGTCGAGCGCATAATCGACGTAGCGGTCGAATCCCATGCCCTCCTCGAAGATGAACGGGATCATGCCGGCGCGCTGATTGTCGGTGTCGCGCCAGATCTCCGAGCGCGTCGACAAGAAACCGTTCGGCCGACCTTCCGAAAAAGGTGAGTTCGCGAAAAGCGCGGTGGCGATCGGCTGCAAGGCCACGCCGACCCTCAGCTTTTTCACCATGTCGGCTTCAGAGGAGAAATCGAGATTCACCTGCACCGTCGCGGTGCGCAACATCATGTCGAGGCCGCGCGTTCCGACCTTCGGCATGTAGGCGCGCATGATATCGTAGCGATGCTTGGGCATGATCGGCGTCGCGGCGCGCGTCCAGCTCGGCGAATGTCCCAGCCCGAGGAAGCCGACATCGATCGGACGCGCAACGGCATGCAATCGGTCGAGATGGTCCTTGAGCTCGGCCTTCGTATCGTGGATGGTCTCGACCGGGGCGCCCGACAATTCGAATTGGCCTCCGGGCTCGAGCGAGATTGCGCCTTGGCCTGTCCCATCAGCGAGGCCGATAAGGTTCTCGCCGTCGCGGATCGGCTCCCAGCCGAGGCTTTGCTGCATGCCGGCGAGGAGCGCGCCAATGCCGCGCTCGCCTTGATAAGGCACGGGATCGTGGCTCGCGCGATAAAACGGGATCTTCTCGTGCTCCGTGCCGATGCGGTAGTCGCTTCTCGGCTTGCAGCCCTTGGCGATCCAGGCGACGAGCTGGTCGCGGCTTTCGATCGGCGTCGTATCCGAGACGTCGCGCGCCATGCCGAGCTGCTCCTCTACCGATGGTACGAATGGGGCGATGCCACAAGGCGGGCGCCAAGGCGATCACCCGCTCGCGCGGGGAAAAATCTACATATGTGCTTCGAGGTGACGCCGCAATGTCGCCATCGAGCCATCGTCCGAAAACGCACGATCTCGTGTTCTCGGGACAAGATACGGACTGTGTCGCCCGTCACATTTCACCAACGTTCCAATCCCCGAGTGAGGCTTGCACGAGCGCCAAGGCGGCGACGGCCGCCGTGTCGGCTCGCATGATGCGCGGGCCGAGACATAAGCGAAGCGTCGAGGGTCTGTCGAGGAGCGCGCGCCGTTCCTCCTCGGCAAAACCGCCTTCCGGACCGATGAGCACCGCAAGGGGGCCTCGTTTCACGCGTGCGAGAGCACGAAGGGGATCAGCGCGGTCGGCCGCTTCATCGCAAAATATGAGGAGCCGATCGTGCTCGAGCGCACTTACGGCTTTCGCGAGGGGCAGCGGAGAGTGGGCGTCGGGCAGCGAAAGAATGCCGCATTGCTCCGCCGCCTCGATGATATTGGCCCGAAGGCGTGTCTCGTTGAGCTTTGTAACCTGGGTATAACGGGTGATCACTGGAACGAGGCGCGACGCCCCCATTTCCACGGCCTTTTGCACCATGTAGTCGAGGCGCGCCTGTTTCAATGGCGCGAACAAGAGGTGAAGATCGCCCGCCGCCGTCTGCGGCCGCACCATCCGGATGAGCTCGAGCCTCGCCGATCGCTTCCGTTCTTCCAGCAAGCGGGCGAGCCACTCACCGTCGCGTCCGTTGAAGGCGCGAAGCTCGCGACCGCTTGCGAGGCGAAGAACATGGCGAAGGTAATGGTCCTGCTGATGCGAAAGCTCGACGAACCTGCCCTCGGCAAGATCGGCCTCGACGAAGAGCCTGCAGGCCCCGAAATCGTGTTCGTTCATGCCCAATCCGAGCCCAATCCCCGTTTGCGGAGCAGGTCCGGTCATGCCGGCAGAGCGTCTTGATGGCAAGCCGGGCTTCGATGCACCGTATACCGCCTTACGCGACGGCGATGGCCCGGCCGGAAGTCGACCTCGCCTAACGCCCTCAATTGTGCCTTTTTTTCCTGCAACTTCCCGTTTCGGCGCGCTTGTTTTGCGGGATTCGCCGTCCCTCGATGTTGCGCTCCGCCATTGTCGCCGCTATTTGACCGCTCCGATTTGGGGAGGATCTTCAATGCCAGCATCGATGAGAATTTTGCCTCACGCCCGAAAACTCGTCGGCGCTACGCTTTTTGCGGTGCTTGTGCTGGCGCCGGCAACGGCGTTCGCGCAGCAGGCATCTTCGGATTGTTTGAAGGGCGGCGATCTCTTCAAGGCTCGCATCGGCTGGATCCAGAAGATCCAGGCGATGCCGAAAAAGCACGCCGACCCGGTCCTTGCTTGCTCGCTTTTCAACAATCTCTCCAGCGCGAATGCGCGCGTGCTCGCCTGGGCGAAAACCAACAAGGATTGGTGCTCGATCGAGGATAACCAGATTGCGGGCCTCGAGGCTGAATCCACCAATGTCTCGAATATACGCGGCAAGGCTTGCGCCGCCGCGGCCCAATTCGCCAAGCTGAAGCGGCAGGCCGAGCAGGCGGCCAAGAACAGTCAGGACGACGCCTTCAGCGTCGACATGCATTCCGATCCGCTCGCGCCCCGGGTCAAGATTCCCCCGAGCGCGCTGTGAGCGCGACGGGCGCGTCGGCCCGTCTTCTCGATTCGGCGCCAGGGACGCTCGCGGGGCGATTTGCGCCCGTCTGGGCGCGCCCTTATGTGCGGCTTGCCAGGCTCGACCGTCCGATCGGCTGGAAGCTTCTGCTTCTGCCCTGCTGGTGGTCGGCAGCGCTTGCCGCCATCGCGGCCGAGAATCCCTGGCCCAATCCTTATCACATCCTGCTCTTCCTGGTCGGCGCCATCGCGATGCGTGGCGCCGGCTCGACCTGGAACGACTTTCTCGACCGGGACATCGACGCGAAGGTCGAGCGCACGCGCGCACGCCCATTGCCAGCCGGAGAGGTGCGGCCTCGCTCAGCCTTGCTGTTCATGGGGGTGCTCAGCTTGCTGGGCGCCGCCGTTCTCGCAAGCTTCAACGCCTTCAGCATCGGGCTTGGACTTGCGTCGCTTGCCATCGTCGCGATCTACCCTTTGATGAAGCGCATCACCTTTTGGCCCCAGGCCGTTCTCGGACTTGCATTCTCCTGGGGCGCGTTGATGGGTTGGGCAGCGTTGTTCGGCAGTCTCGATTGGCCCCCGCTCCTGCTTTATGCCGGTGCCATCGCCTGGACCATCGCTTACGACACGATCTACGCCCTGCAGGATTTGCGTGACGATTCGATCATCGGCGTGCGGTCGACGGCCCGGCTCTTTGGCGGGCGCATGAGGCTCGCCGTCGGATCATTCCAGGCCCTGGCCGCGCTCCTGGTGACCTTGTCTCTCATGCTCGTGGGCGGCAACATTTTCGGCTATCTCGGCTGCGCCGGTTTTGCGGCGCACCTTGCTTGGCAAACGACGTCGGTCGACAGCGCCGATCCGGAAAAAGCGCTCATGCTGTTTCGCTCGAATTGGACCGCAGGCCTGATCTTGTTCGCCGGGCTTTTGGCCGATGCTTTCGTCGCCAGCGCATGAAGTTTCGAATTCCTCAGCGCCAGCTCTCAAGCCTTCGCGGTCAGCGCGTGCCCTGCCTTTCGACGCATCAGGAAACGTGACCTGCGATTGACGGCATGCCTACGTCGTCGCTTTGGGGAGCCGCGTCCGAGCGCGATCGCGCCGAGCTGCATGTGCAGGAATTCGATCTCCCCATTGGCGTGGCGGAGCACAGGCGGCAGGCCGAGCGAAGCGGCCAATCCGCGCCAGCGCGCCACCACATCATCCTTGCCGAGGTCGCGGGCCAGGACGAGATCCTCACGATCGTCTTTGGCCGCGAGCACGACAACGTAAGCCCCGCGCTCGTTCGCGCCAGGCACCTTGAGCATCACGCCGAGAAACGCCGAGCGCGGCTCGCGCGAGATCAGCGACGTTGAGGAAAGTGGGCGCGTCACGAGAAGCTCACCGGTCGCGCCGGCGATGGCGTGTGCAACTTCTCCGCGGTTTTCCCGCGCGCGCTTGAGTATTTCGCCGGCCGGGGCGGATCGGCTTGCGCCATCCGCCCCGGCACGCGGCCAGGCTCCATCCAACATTCGACGCCCCTGTCAAAGGCAGCCGGGCATTGTTTGAGAAGTCGCCCGGCGTTTGTTGAGGAGATCTTGCAGAGAAACCGCTGGCGAAACCTTAAGGGGCGTGGTTAAGACACCGTGCTTCAGCCTTTTTCGGGCCGGCTCGTCGAGTCTTGCTTGACGAAGGATTAGCAAGCTTTTTCGAAAGGACGCGATATGTCTCCGAATGCGCCACTCGGCGCTGCGATGTTACACGCGGCCTTGTTGATGCTCATGCTTGTCGGGCTCGCCATTTTCGTCATCAATCGTCGCCGCACCGCGGGCGTCGGCCTTGGCGACGGTGGCAACAAGGCATTGGCGAAAGCCGTCCGGGCGCACGGCAACTTCACCGAATATGCGCCTTTCGCCATCGCGGCTTATGTTCTTCTCGCCCTCAGCGGAGTGTCCGCCGTGTTCATTCACGTGCTCGGCACAGTTTTCATCGTCGGACGCGTCGCTCACGCTGCCGGTCTTTCGCAACATGAGGGCGCGAGCGTCGGGCGCGCAATCGGTGTCGCGGCGACGATGATCGTACTCATCGCCGCGTCGCTGAGGCTCCTCATGGGCGCGCTCGGATGATCCAAGACAAGCGCCTGTCCGCCGATCCGCGGCCAGATACTAACCTCCATGAGTTGGTGCGCGCCGCGGCGGTCGAGGCGGGGGCTCTTGCCATGCGCTGGTTCCGACAAGGGGAGCGCACCGGCGCGCGCGTCTGGACGAAGGGCAAAAGCTCACCCGTGACGGAGGCGGATGTCGAGGTCGACGCCTTTTTGCGCCGGCGTCTGTTGATGGCCGGCAAGGAGTTCGGCTGGCTCTCGGAAGAGACGGTTGACTCGCCCGAACGCCTCGCGTGCCGTTTCGTCTTCGTTGTCGATCCGATCGATGGCACCCGCGCCTTTGTTGAAGGCGATCCTCGCTGGTGCGTGTCGATTGCGCTCGTCGATGACGGCTTGCCGAGTGTCGCCGTCGTCCACGCCCCAGCCTTGTCGATGACACATGAAGCGAGCTTGACCGGGGAGGCGCGGCTCAACGGAAAACCGATCCGGGTTTCGCATGCACGGTCGCTCGCTGGGATGCGCGTTGCTGGCCCCCGATTTCTTCTGGATTCGCTCGTGGCTGCCCACACGCATATCACGCCCGTGGCGAAGATACCGTCGCTCGCGCATCGTTTCTGCCGCCTGGCCGACGGCTCGCTCGACGCGGCACTTGCCTCGGCAAATGCCAATGACTGGGATATCGCCGCCGCTCATCTCATCATCGAGCGCGCCGGCGGAAAACTCAGCGACCTCGACGGGAGGGTGCCGCGCTACAATCAGGCGAGCACCCTCCACGGACGACTTTTCGCGGCACCGGCAGGTGGCTTCGAGCGCACGCTCTCAGAGGTGAGGCGAGCTTTCGACTTGCCGGAGAAGGTGTTGACCGCTACCGAGCCTGTGTCGAATCGCGAATCGGCACCACGATAGGGGAGGGGTCGTGGCCCGGCCCCGACAAATGGATCCAATTCCTCGGAAAGGGCTTGGCCACAACTCTGTAGTGTCGTGGAACGATCTGCCGACGGATGGAGCCCCTTCGTCGGAATCGATTCACGGGCTCATGCGGGTGTGAAGCGATGGCGGAAAGGGAAACAAGAGGTGCTGGCAAAAAGCAGCTTCTGCATCTCGTGTTTGGCGGCGAGTTGACCAGCATCGAAAGCGTCGACTTCAAGGATCTCGATGCTCTCGACATCGTGGGCATTTTTCCCGACTACGCAAGTGCCTTCACGGCCTGGAAGGCGAAGGCGCAATCAACCGTCGACAACGCGCAAATGCGATATTTCATCGTGCATCTGCATCGGCTCCTCGATCCGGGGCAGGGGTCCTGAGCTTCCTCTTCGGCGGTCAGGGCGAAATCATCTCATGCTGAAGCAAATCGCACGATCGCGCCCGATGCTGGCCCTGCTCGGCTTTAGCTTCGCGACCTATTTGCGGCTTTTGCGCCGCACGACGCGCTTCATGCTTGATCCCCCCGACCTTTATCTCGACGTCGACAAGGACAAGCCCTTCATCGCGGCGTTGTGGCATGGGCAGCACCTCATGCTTCCTTTCATGATACGTGATGTCGACAAATGCACCTGCCTGATCTCCAAACACGCAACGGCAGAAATCAATGCTCTAGCCGCGCGCCATCTCGGTATCGGCGTGCTGCGCGGCTCGGGAGCGGGAAAAGGCGATCCGCGCCGAAAAGGCGGGTCTCAGGCGATGCGCGAAATGTTGGATGCGCTCGCCTCCGGGCTTATCGTCGGTGTCACGGCCGATATTCCGAAGACCGCGCGTGTCGCGGGCCGCGGCATCATTTTGCTCGCCAAGCTCTCCGGCCGGCCGATCAGGCCCTGTGCGGTCGTCGCAAGCCGCCGCATCGATTTCGACACCTGGGATCATGCGAGCATGGGCTTGCCCTTGGGCCGAGGCGTGATCGCGTTGGGTGATGCGATCCGCGTGACGCCGGACGCTTCGCCGGAAGAGATGGAACAGGCGAGGCGAACGCTCGAGAACGGGCTCGACAGATTGCATGAGCGAGCCTACGCGTTGATCGGCAGCGCCGATCCAGGGGCGATGGGGGGAGAGCGCCTATGAGAACTGCCGAAACGCCGGCGACCTTGGCGCTTTATCGCGCGGCGACCACCCTCGCCCAGCCCTTCGCCGGCGCGCTCCTTGCGTATCGAGCTCGACGGGGGAAAGAAGACTTGGGTCGCGCCGATGAGCGCAAAGGCCTTGCCGCACGCGCGCGCCCCGACGGCAGTCTCATTTGGCTGCATGGCGCTAGTGTAGGCGAGACGATCTCGCTCTTGCCGATCGTGACGCGGCTTTGCGAAAGGTCGATCAACGTTCTGGTCACCTCCGTGACAACAACTTCGGCAGACATTCTGGCACGCCGACTGCCGTCCGGCGCTCTCCACCAATACGCGCCATTCGATGCGCCCTTGTTCATCCGCCGCTTCCTTGACCATTGGCGGCCCGACCTCGCGCTGTTTGCGGAATCGGAGCTGTGGCCGAATGCCATCATCGAAGCGCGGCGGCGGCAAATTCCGCTCACTCTCGTAAATGCCCGCATGTCGGAACGTTCGCTTGCGCGTTGGTGCCGGGTGCCGCGCACCATCGAGAGGCTCGCGGGAAGCTTCGATCTTTGTCTTGCACAAAGCGAGACCGACGCCGAACGCTACCGATTCCTCGGCGCGCACCGGGTGGTCACGGCCGGGAATCTCAAATACGACGTGCCGCCGCCGCCCGCCGATCAGATCGCGCTTGCCTCGCTCAAGGGGATGACAGCCGGTCGCCCGGTGCTCTTGGCGGCCAGCACGCACGCAGGAGAAGAGGCGATCATCGCGCAAACACACAGATTGCTCGCTCACAGTTTCGCCAATCTCCTCACGATCATCGCACCGCGCCATCCCGAGCGCGGTGCCGAGATCGCCGCAACCATTCAGGCCGCGGGGCTTCGGCCCGCGATGCGTTCGCATAGGCTCGGGCCGGATAGTGCATGCGACATCTATGTCGCCGATACGATGGGTGAGCTTGGCCTGTTCTATCGCCTGACGCCGATCGTCTTCATGGGCAAATCCCTCGTGCCGCATGGCGGTCAAAATCCGATCGAGCCGGCAAAGCTCGGTGCCGCCATCCTGCATGGCCCCCATGTGCATAACTTCGCAAGCGTTTACGAAGCTCTCGACGAAGCGGGCGGTGCGCGCGAGATCTCCGATAGTCGTACGCTGGCGGTCGCGTTCGCCGAAATGATCGGTGATCCGAAATGCCTCAGAGAGATGGTGCGGGCCGCGGCGGCTGCGGTCGAAGGGCTCACCGGTGCCGTCGATCGTACCATGCGAGCGATCGAGCCTTATCTCGTGAATTTTGCGCTCGAAGCCCGGTAAGGGGGTCCATAATGACGAGCATCTTGCGCTTTTTGTTGGCCTCTCCCGAAAGGGCCTGTTGATGCGAACGCCGGGCTTCTGGTGGCGTGCGCCAGGGCTCGAAGCAAGGCTTCTGCAACCGATCGGTGCGGTTTACGGCGCCGTGACGGCACAGCGCATGACGAGGCGCGGCGTTCGATCGGAGCTTCCGGTGCTCTGTGTCGGAAACTTCGTCGCAGGCGGTTCCGGAAAGACACCCTTTGCGATCGAGCTTGGCCGGCATCTCGTTCGCATGGGTGAGAACCCGGCGTTTCTGACGCGCGGTTACGGTGGAAAAAGCCGCGGTCCCACCATCGTCGATCCGGCACGTCATAAGGTCCCCGAAGTCGGCGACGAAGCCCTGCTGCTTGCCCGGCATGCCATCACGATCGTCGCCAAAACGCGTTCTGCCGGTGCACGGCTCGCAGAGCATGCCGGCGCGAGCGTCATCGTTCTGGATGACGGATTGCAGAATTCCTCCCTGGCAAAGGATTTCTCCTTTGCGATAGTCGATGGCGAGACCGCGATCGGAAATGGCCTTTGCGTACCATCCGGTCCCTTGCGCGCCCCCTTGGCGGCGCAATGGCCCTTCGTGCACGCAATCGTGACGGTCGGAAGCGTCGGTGCACCCTGCCGAACGCTCATCGAGGAGGCTCGCGGTCAAGGAATTTCGACGTTGAGGGCGCGCCTCGTGCCGGACCCGGAGGTGGTCGAGGCGCTTCGCGGCCGGACCGTCGTCGCCTTCGCCGGCATCGGAAGGCCCGAAAAATTCTTCGCGAGCTTGCGGGCGATCGGTGCGGTGCTCGTCGCGGAACATGGCTTTGGGGATCACCATCGCTTCACGGTGAACGAACTTCGGGCACTTGCGGCCGAAGCTGGCGCACATGACGCAATTCTCGTCACGACCGAAAAGGACATGGTGCGCGTCCGAGATGTGATTGCTGTTCTCGAGGGAGCGCGCAATCAAGCTCATCCGCAACATGGCCACGCAGTGGCGCCCGCAATGAATTTGCGCGAACTCCCGGTGCGCATGCACATCGAGCAAGAAACAGAACTCGATAAACTGGTTGCCCGCGCCCTTTTCATGCGTCGCGGAGCCCGCCTCATTGACGGATAGCTGCCGATCCGCGCCCCGACGGCGCGTGCTCCGGCACCTTCCTGGCTGACAATCGAAGAATTAGAGCCGAACCGATGGAGTGATTCGCACGATCGGATTACATTTTTGAAGTATTCGGAAGCGAATTTTCAGGTCGCTAAGGGCGATGGTAGTAAACGAAACATTTCCACAGGAAGGTTCCTGGCTCATTTCACGTGACAATCTTGCAACATCTCGGCGAAAACGGCCTTTTCTTGGGGCAAACCTGCTGCAAGAAGGTTGAACATGCATTCGCCACGAGTATGGTGGCGATGTGGCGGGAAGGTCCTGCCGCTTCCGTGACCGACTTCCTGTTCCTTTGGGAGCCTGAGGCGAGAGCGGATCCTAGGTTGGGGATGCCAAGGCAGCCCGATCCTACGTTGGGTCAATATTTTGGAGGTCTCAATGAAGCTCGGTAAGAGCCTTCTCCTCGGATCGGCCGCCGGTTTTATCGCGGTTACCGGGGCACAGGCCGCTGATCTTCCCACCCGGAAGGCGGCTCCTGTCGACTACGTTCGGATCTGTAGCGTTTATGGTCCGGGCTTCTTCTACATTCCCGGCACGGACACCTGCCTCAAGATCGGCGGCAAAGCCGAACTCGATGTTGAATGGGACGAGCCGCGGGCTCACTCTGATGCTCCGCTCGGCTTCAACGCGCTGGGCCGCGTCAATCTGGATGCGCGCACCGCGACCGATTGGGGTCTCCTGCGCACCTTCGTACAGCTCGACATCCGTCGCCGCGATGGCGCTTGGTATGGTTCGGGCACTTCGATGCGCCAGGGCTTCGGCGTCGGTTATGGTGGCGGCGTGCAGCCGTCGGGTGTAAACGCGTTCCCGAGCTACGGCGGCACAAACTCCTACTCTGCAACTGGCGGCATTCAGCTTGAATCGAGCGTGAACGTCGACAAAGCCTTCATTCAATGGGGCGGTTTGACGGCAGGTCGCGTGCAGTCGTTCTTCGACTTCTATGCCGACAACGACAACTATCACGGCATGGGCGACTCGGATGTGACGACCCAAGCCCTCGCCTACACCTACACCTTCGGGAACGGGTTCTCGGCGACATTGGCGATCGAAGATGGAATCGAGCGTCGTAACGTGATCGCGAGCGTCGGCCCTGTCGGCTCGGGAAACATCTTCCCGACCGACTTCGGTAGCGCGGCCTTCACCAATTACGCGATCACCTTCCCGGGCGCGATCAACCCGATCTTCGCCGCCAATTCGGCGTTCCCCGGTTCCTTCAGTTCCTGGGATACGGGACAGCGTCAGAACACGCCGGACGTGGTCGGTGCGTTGCGCGTCGATCAAGGCTGGGGTTCGGCGCAGTTGTCGGCCGCTTGGCACCACGTGAGCACCCAAGGCTCGTTCACCAACACGCCGACGCCGTTGGGGTTCTCGACGACGGGTAACTCATCGGGCAATCAGCTACCGAATTCCTCCGGTGTCGGTTCGGTCGCAGGTGGGTTCGGGGCTCGCACTGCAAACGGTTATGCCGTGCAAGGCGGTGTGAAGATCAACCTGCCGATGATCTCGCCCGGCGACGATCTGTGGCTCGAGGCTGCCTATTCCAAAGGTGCGCTCACCTTCACGAATAGCGGCTATCCGGGACAAGGCTCTGGCGGTGGTCTGAACTTCGGGTCGAGCACGCTTGAATCCTATGATGGCGTGATGGACGCGACTGGTCGGCTCAAGCTGACGACGAGCTGGTCGGTGATGGCGGATTATCTGCACTACTGGACCCCGACCATCCGTCAGGCGGTGTTCGGCAGCTACTTCCGCGAAAGCTTCGGCAGTAACGTCAGGAGCGAAGCCGGGTTTGCTGAAGGCGCGGCTTGCCCGGGCTGCATTGGGACGGTCACCCTGGCTTCAGGGGCGCGCTTCAATCCGTTCTCGCCGTTCTATATGGACGGCTCTCAATGGCAGGTCGGCACCAACCTGACCTGGTCGCCGGTGAAGAATCTCGATATCGGCGTCGAGGTGATTTATGTGGGCAACGACGACAAGCATAAGCACTTCGATCCGAATCGTGGATATCCCTTCATCGCGAGCAGCGACCAGCAATGGCTGAGCCGCCTGAAGATCTCCCGCGCTTTCTGATCTTCT
>JAFBAK010000347.1 GCA_019247795.1 Hyphomicrobiales bacterium
GCGCTTCTCGTCGGCGGGGTCGGTGTCGCGAGCTCGGTCGAGGCATTCGTCGAGCGAAGGCGGCCCACGATCGCCATTCTCAAGAGCCTCGGCGCGACCGGCACACGCGCGGTCGCGATCATGCTTTGCGAAGTCGCAATGCTCGCAGGAATCGGCATCTCGATCGGGCTTTTGGCGGGCGCCGCCTTGCCGTTTGTGATCGTCGCGCTCTTCGGCGGCCTCTTGCCGGCCCCCCTCTTGCCAGGGCCATTCCCGGGTGCGCTCGCGCTCGCGGCGCTCTTCGGCGCCATGGTGGCGGGCGCATTCTCGCTTTGGCCTCTCGGCCGAGCCCATGATGTGCCGGGTTCGCAATTGTTTCGCGACCTCGTCGCGCCCTATCGAACGCGCCCCCGCGCGCAATATGTTCTCGGTGCGGGTTGCCTCGCAATCGCGCTCGTTGCGATGGCGGTCGGTTTTGCTTGGGATCGGCGCATCGCGACGATTGCGGTTATCGCCTGCGCTGTTGCTTTCGTGTTGCTGCGCGCCGTGAGCGCAGGCGTGCTGGCATTCTTGCGAAAGATCCCGGCGCCAAAAAATCCGCTTGCCCGACTTGCACTTGCCAATCTGTATCGCCCGGGCGCCGCCACGCGGACAGTCATCGTCTCGCTTGGCCTGGGGGTCACACTGATCGTGGCGCTCGCCGTGATCGACGCGACCGTCTCGAGCGAGCTGAGGCGAACCTTGCCGAAAAAAGCACCGAACTTCTATTTCCTCGATGTGCCGGGCCGCGACGCCGATGATTTCGCGGCCCTGCTTCGTCTGACGGCGCCCGGCGCCACCGAGCAGCATGTGCCGATGATGAGGGGCCGTATCGTGTCCCTGGCCGGCGTTCCGGTCGAGAAGGTGAAGGCTCCCGAGGACGTCGCCTGGGTCCTGGAAGGCGATCGCGGGATCACCTTTTCGGCCGAGCTTCCCGAAGGGGCAAAGCTCGCCGATGGCGCATGGTGGCCAGCCGACTATTCAGGTCCGCCGCTCGTCTCGATGGAGCGCGACATCGCGCGCGGTCTTGGCCTCAAGGTCGGAGACAGCATCGTCGTCAACGTTCTGGGCCGCGATATCGAAGCACGCATCGCCAATTTGCGCCGCGTCGAGTGGTCCTCTCTCGCGATCAATTTCGTGATGGTGTTCTCGCCGAACGCTTTCAGTGGGGCTCCCTTCAATGACCTCGCAGCGCTCCGGCTCGGGGACGGGGACACGTCTCAGGAAGAAGGCGCCGTGGTCAGGGCCGTGGCGTTGCGCTTCCCGACTGTCACTTCCTTGCCCGTGAAGGATGTCCTGGACGCCGTGGACAATCTCGTGCGCAAGCTCGTTTTCGCAATACGGGGCGCAAGCACGGTTTCGCTTGTCTCGGCCGTTCTCGTCCTTGCGGGAGCTCTCGCCGCAGGTCGACGCCTGCGTCTCTACGATGCCGTCGTGCTGAAGACGCTTGGCGCGACGAGAAGCGCGATCTTGAGAATGTTCTTGATCGAATATGCGCTTCTTGGCGCGACTGCGACGCTGTTTGGTTTGATCGCCGGTTGCGGGATCGGGGTGGCCATCGTGAAGATCGCGATGAAGATTGATCCGAGCGTCGATCTCGGTTCGCTTGCGTTCATCGCAGCGGCGGCAGTCTCGGCCACAATGCTGCTCGGCCTACTCGCCAATGGGCGCATTCTGGGCGAGAAACCGGCTCGGCGACTTCGCGAGCCTTGACCGAAGGGAAGGCGAGCCGCCCGAAACAGCATCGAGCGCATCGCCAAAGGTGCAAGCAACGCCTTGTCGCGGACCTTGACGGCTTACGACGGGCGTTGCCTTGCAAGAATGCGCCGCTCTAACTTGCGGCGCGGCTCGGCTCTCATTGCCGAACCTCGGATCTCGTGGGAAAGCCTGAGACCGATCGAACTGGTGAGGAAGCTTATTTCAGATGGCCGGAGATGAGTTTGTTCATCTCGAACATCGTCACTTTCTTCTTGCCGAAGATCTTCGAGAGCTTGTCGTCCGACATGATCTCGCGCTTGTTCGCCGGGTTCTGCAGCTTATGCTTCTTGATGTAGTCCCACATCTTGCTGACCACTTGCGAGCGCGGCAGGGGCCCTGCACCGACGACCGCCGCCAGCTCGGATGAGGGCTTCACGGGGACTTGAAGAGCATTGGGTTTTTTCGCGGCGCCGCCCTTTGACGCTTTCGTTGCCGCTTTCGCGGGTGCCTTGGCCATGAGTCTTCTCCGCTTCCGCCAGGTTTGATCAGAGCATATCGGCCGGGGTCTGCCCGCGGTGACGCGACCTGAACATGCGCCGCCCTCGAAATATTCCCAGCCGAAGCCCCCCTTTTGTCATGAGTCGCGGCTTTCGCCTAGTCGTCAAGAAAATCTTCCGCCCCGTGAGGCGTTCGTGCAACATCGGCTTTCCCGCGGCCTAAGCGCAATCTGCGGCTCACAGTGAGAATCCGCCATCGACGATCACGGTCGTGCCCGTGGTGAAAGCGCTCTCGTCACTTGCGAGATAAACCGCGGCCGCGGCGATCTCGTCCGCGGTTCCGAGACGCCCCATCGGTTGGCGTGCGACGAAGGCTGAACGTGTCTCCTCGACCGACTTGCCCGTCGAGGCGGCGAGCGTCGATATCCGTTCATCGAGAGACGGCGATCGAACGGTACCGGGCGCAATGGCGTTGCACCGGATGCCCTTCTGGATGAAATCTGCCGCCACCGATTTGGTGAGACCGATGACCGCCGCCTTGGTTGCGCCATAGACATAACGGTTCGGGATACCGCGCACCGAAGAGGCGCCTGACGCGATGTTGACGATGGCGCCGTTCCCCTTGGCGAGCATGCCTGGGAGATAGGCCTTGATCAGGCGATGCATCGAGCGGACATTGAGGTCGAAGGAAAAATCCCAGGCCTTGTCGTCGCAATCAAGTACGGTGCCGTGGTGCACGAAGCCCGCACAGTTTGCGAGGACGTCGATTGGTCCCGTCTTCTTCGCGAAAGCTTCGACCGCACGGGTCGAAAGCACGTCGAGCTTGCGCCTCTTCGCTCGGGCGATTCCCTCGAGCTTTCCGACATCGACATCGGTCGCGAAGACCTGTGCGCCCTCACGCACGAAAGCTTCGGCGATGGCCCTCCCGATCCCCTGGCCGGCTGCGGTAACTACCGCCACCTTGCCTTTGAGCCGTCCCGCCATGTCCTTCTCCTTCCGGTGCTTTTTCAGGCATTTCGAGGCTCTTCAATGCCCTTGAAATGCGCAAAGCCGTCCCAACATTAGGAGCGCACCGGCGATTTTGCGGTGCAACCCTGTCCGGCCCTCGGGCGGACGAAATGCATGTTGCTTCTATAGGAGAATATGCCATGCGCCAGTATGATCTTCCCTCCCTCTATCGCTCGACCATCGGCTTCGATCGCCTTTTCTCGATGCTCGATCAGGTCTCCGGCGAGGCACAGAATTACCCGCCCTACAACATCGAGCGCGTCGGTGAGAACGCCTATCGCCTCACCGTAGCGGCGGCCGGTTTCGCTGCCGAAGACCTGTCCATCGAGGTGAAGGAAAACGCCCTCACCCTGCGCGGCGAGAAGAAGGTCGAAAATCGCGAACCGAAGACCGAAATGGTCTATCAGGGCATCGCGGCCCGCGCCTTCGAACGTCGCTTCCAGCTTGCGGATTTCGTCCAGGTGACGGGCGCGAGCCTTGAGAACGGGCTGCTTCACATCGACCTTGTGCGGGAGATCCCGGAGGCCAAGAAGCCTCGCCTCATCCCGATCAATGGACGGCCGGCGAACGATCAAGCGATCGAGACGAAGAGGGCCGCGTAATTCGTCGTTCGACGAAGGGTCTTTCAACGCGAAGGGCGCCCAAATGGGCGCCCTTTTTGATTCGGATATCCCGTCGACCGTGCTTCATTCGTAGCCGGCGTCCGCAGGAAGGACGGGTTTCGCCGGAGCGGCTTGAGCAGGATGAGCCGGAGCGGCGGGAGCCGGAGCGGCTTGAGGAGGATGAGCCGGAGCGGGGGGAGCCGAGGGGGCGGCTTCCGCCGAGGCTTTGGGAGCCGGGGCGGCGGGTTCGGGGGTGCCAGGGCCCGGATACACTTGACGGACATTTGCAGACGGGGCCGGGGTCGCTACGGGGGGCGGCGCGCCCTGACTGCTCGTCTCCGGTGCGGAAGGAGCTGGAGCTGGCACCACCTGCTTGGTGGCGGGCGCAGTTGCGGTCGGCTTCGCGACAGCAATCGTTCCCTCCTTCTCCTTCGGTCGCTCGAGCGGTGTGCTCCTCAGCGGCGAGGAATGCTTCGCCTGGATGGATGGCGAATGACGGGCTTTTGGGGCCGGCGGCGCGGGCAGCGGTGCGACCGGGCGGATCACCTCGTCGGGGCGGTTCGCCGGCGGATAGCCGCCCGGAATCGCCGCGAGCTCGTTCGTGTTCGGCCGCTCCTCGATCTGGCGCGCGTCGAGGATGCGGCCATCGTACGCGTCGAGCACCACGAACAATCGCTGGCCATAGCCATTGCGCACATTCGCCACGTAATGTCGCCCCGACATCGAGGGTGGTGAGAGAATCGTCCAGCCATGGTCCCGCAAGACATCGGCGATTTCGCCAGGCCTCAACAGATCTTCGTCCTGGAAGCGCTGGCCGAGCGGCGGCTCTCCCCAGGGGCGAGCGCCGCCCCCGTCCCAGCCTCCCCAGAATTGCGCCTTCGCCAAGTTCGGCTGGAGAGCGATCAGGGCCACGCCCGTCGACAGCGCCAATCTCAGCAGTTTTCGACCGATTAAAGCTTGCCCGATTGAAGCTTGCCCGTCTGTTGCTCGCCCGGGCGATGCCGGCCTGAGCGAACGAAATCCGATGACCATGCTCATTTTGAGCCCCTTGCGATGATCGCCCATACATCTGTCGGCGGCGATTGCGGCGAGCTTTGGACGGCGGCATGACGCCATTCGTCCGGACCTGTCGCGACTACCTGCACTTTCGGTCAGGCCAAACTTTCAGCCCGCCTTGGCTCTAACGCCGGAGGAAGCGATCGGTTCTGGTCGACCAGCGGTACGTAGCGCCTCGATTTCCGCTTCGCTTGTACGGAAGGACGTCACGAAGCGATAAAGCGTTTCTCCGGGACTCGGCCTGGTTTTCACGGGAAGCCAATCGGGAGACCATGCGTGATAAGAAACGTTCGCATTGCGCAATCGCTGGTCGATGACCTCGGGAAGGATGGCGAACACCGCGTTGGATTGACGGGGCCAGCCGAGGCGCACGCCCGGCAATGAGAGAAGCGCCTCTTCCAATTTTTCAGCGGCCGCATTCGCATGCGAAGCAAGGTCAAGCCAATGCCCGTTGTCGAGATAGGCGAGCATTTGAGCCGCAAGAAAACGCCCTTTGGAGAGGGTATGCCCGGCGCGCTTGCGCCGGATCGCCATCTCGGTCGCTTTTGCCTTGTCGAAGAAGATCACCGCTTCAGCCGCGAGGCAGCCATTCTTCGTGGCTCCGAACGAGAGAATGTCGACGCCCGCTTTCCATGTCATTTCGGCGGGCGTGCAGCCAAGCGCAACGAGCGCGTTCGCGAAGCGCGCCCCATCCATATGCACGGCAAGGCCACGCGAGCGCGCCACCTTCGTGAGCGCGGCGATCTCATCGCAGGTGTAGATCGTACCCGCTTCCGTCGCTTGCGTTATCGATAGCGCCATGGGCTCGCTGAAACGCAAGGATCGCGGCGGCATGCGTTCGAGCTTCGCCGCGACCGTCGCCGGCTCGAGTTTGCAAGCGATGCCCGGAAGCCCGAGCAGCTTGGCCCCGCCGGTGAAGAATTCCGGCGCGCCGCACTCGTCATCGGCGATATGGCTTTCCGCATGGCAGAGCACGGCGCCCCAAGGCGGTGCAGCGCAGGAAAGTGCGAGCGAATTCGAAGCGGTGCCGTTCA
Organism: Hyphomicrobiales bacterium; assembly: GCA_019247795.1. Classification (GTDB taxonomy): domain Bacteria; phylum Pseudomonadota; class Alphaproteobacteria; order Rhizobiales; family Beijerinckiaceae; genus GAS188. Next base: position 5,914 of record JAFBAK010000347.1, read on the forward strand.
CGACCAGGAAGGCCGCAAGATCGCGCTCGAAGATCTCGCAAAGGCTTTTCTCGACCTTTTTCGTCAGCTCGTCGGTACCGTAGGCTGGCTGGGTACCTCCGTTAGCGTCCATGAGGGCAGCGAGCACTTTTTCGCTGGCACCCGCGATGTTGTCGCTTCGGAAATTCATGGAGGTCCCCAGGCTTGAATTGTTCTATTGAACATCGAAGACAAGTTTGGCATGGTCGCGGATAAGGCAGCAAAGCTGACCTTTTTTTGGGCAGACCTGCCCTCTGGTCGGTCTGTGAGGGTTGGCGCGGATTCCGTCAAGCACAAGGGAAGGTGACGACATGGACGCGGTGAAGGTGGCGGCGAGCGAGCTAACGGGGGCGATCTCGCGGACCCCCGCTCGCAAAACCGCTCCTTCGATAGGCTGGCCGAACGGACGCCCCCCAGCCCAAGGATTGTTCGATCCTGCACGCGAGCATGATTCCTGCGGGGTCGGCATCATCGCCGACATGTCGAACGCAAAGCGTCACGACATCATCGAGAAGGGCCTGCAAATTCTCCTGAACCTGCGTCACCGCGGGGCCGTGGGGGCCGATCCGAAGCTCGGCGACGGCTGCGGGATCATGGTGCAGATTCCGCATCGTTTCTATGTGGAAGAGTGCGCGAAGCTCGGCTTCAGTCTCCCTGAGCCTGGGCAATATGCGGTGGGGCATTTTTTCATCCCGCGCGGCGAAAACGCCGCCAAGCACTGCCGCGAGGTGATCGAGAAGACGATCGCCGATGAGGGCCAGGTGCTGCTCGGCTTTCGCGAGCCTCCGGTCGACAACAGCGACCTCGGCGAGAGCGTGAGGCCGACCGAGCCTTTCCATCTGCAAGCCTTCATCGCTCGCGGCAAGGGCATCGCGAGCGATGAGGAATTCGAACGGCGCCTTTACATCCTGCGCAAGCAGATCTCGGGCACCGTCTACAACATGAAGGAGAGCAACCTTCGCGGCATGGGGTTCTACCCGGTCTCCATTTCTTGCCGGACGGTCGTCTACAAGGGCATGGTGCTGGCCTCACAGCTCGGCGCCTATTACACCGATTTGCGCGACCCTCGTTTCGAGAGCGCATTCGCTCTCGTGCATCAACGCTTCTCGACGAACACCTTCCCGAGCTGGCCGCTTGCGCATCCGTTCCGGATGGTCGCCCACAACGGTGAAATCAACACGCTTCGCGGCAACGTCAATTGGATGGCCGCTCGCCAAGCCTCGGTCGATTCGGACCTTTTCGGCAACGATATTTCGAAGCTCTGGCCGATCTCTTATGAAGGCCAATCGGATACGGCGTGTTTCGACAACGCGCTCGAATTCCTCGTGCGCGGCGGTTATTCGCTGGCACACGCGATGATGGTGTTGATTCCGGAGGCCTGGGCCGGCAATCCGCTGATGGATGAGGGGAGGCGCGCGTTTTACGAATATCACGCCGCGTTGATGGAGCCTTGGGACGGGCCCGCCTCGATCGCTTTTTCCGATGGCCGGCAGATCGGCGCGACGCTCGACCGCAACGGGCTTCGTCCGGCACGCTATCTCGTCACCAAGGACGGGCTCGTGGTGCTCGCTTCCGAGGCGGGCGTATTGCCGATCCCGGAAGGCGACATCTTGCGCAAATGGCGCTTGCAGCCTGGCAAGATGCTGCTCATCGATCTCGAGAAGGGGCGGATCATCTCCGACGACGAGGTCAAGGCGGACCTTGCCGCGCGCCATCCCTACCGGCAGTGGCTGAAGCGGTCCCAGCTCGTCCTCGAGGATCTTCCGCCGGTGCAACCGCGCGAGTCGCGGACCGATGTCTCGCTTCTCGATCGGCAGCAGGCTTTCGGCTACAGTCAGGAAGATCTCAAGATGCTCATGGCGCCTATGGCCGTCACCGGCCAGGAGGCCGTGGGCTCGATGGGCACGGATACCCCGATCTCGGCGCTTTCGGCGAAACCGAAGCTTTTGCCCACCTATTTCAAGCAGAATTTCGCGCAGGTCACGAACCCGCCGATAGATCCGATTCGCGAGGAGCTCGTGATGAGCCTCGTATCCTTCATCGGGCCGCGGCCGAATTTGCTCGATCTCGAGGGGACATCACGCAAAAAGCGCCTCGAAGTTCGCCAACCGATTCTCACGAACGAGGATCTCGAAAAGATACGCTGCATCGGCTTTCGCGAGGACGCCTTCGACACCAAGACGCTCGACATAACCTATCTCGCCGAGCAAGGCGCCAGAGGCATGGAAGGGGCGCTCGGCCGTCTGTGCGAACGGGCTGAAGCGGCGGTGCATGGACGCTACAACATCGTCATCCTCTCGGACCGGATGGTGGGGCCAGACCGCATTCCCATCCCCGCGCTTCTCGCGACCGCAGCCGTGCACCATCATCTCATCCGCAAGGGCCTGCGGACCTCGGTCGGCCTCGTGATCGAGACCGGGGAACCGCGCGAGGTGCACCATTTCTGCTGTCTTGCGGGCTATGGGGCGGAGGCGATCAATCCTTATCTCGCCTTCGAGACGCTCACTTCGATGCGCCATCAATTGCCCGAGGAGATCGACGAAGGCGAGATCATCAAGCGCTTCATCAAATCGATCGACAAAGGGCTGTTGAAGGTGATGTCAAAGATGGGCATCTCCACCTTCCAATCCTATTGCGGAGCACAAATTTTCGATGCGGTGGGCCTCTCATCGAGCTTCGTCGACCGCTTCTTCTTCGGCACCAGGACGACCATCGAAGGCGCAGGGCTCGCCGAGATCGCGGAGGAGACGGTGCGCCGTCACCGCGATGCCTTCGGGGACGCGCCGGTCTATCGCAACTCGCTCGACATCGGCGGCGAGTACGCCTTCCGGCTGCGCGGCGAAGCGCATGCTTGGACGCCGCAAGCCGTGTCGCTGCTGCAGCACGCCGTGCGGGGCGATCAGCAGGAAGAGTATCGCACATTCGCGAAGCTCCTCAACGAACAGGCCGAGAACCTTCTGACGATTCGCGGCCTCTTTCGTATCAAGTCCGCCGAAGAGGACGGGCGTCTACCGGTCCCGCTGGACGAGGTCGAGCCTGCAAGCCAGATCGTGAAACGCTTTGCGACGGGGGCGATGTCTTTCGGCTCGATCTCTCGCGAGGCGCATACGACGCTCGCAATCGCCATGAACCGCATCGGCGGCAAGTCCAATACGGGCGAGGGCGGCGAGGAGGCAGATCGTTTCCGCCCGCTCGCCAATGGTGATTCCATGCGTTCGGCGATCAAGCAGGTGGCTTCGGGCCGGTTCGGCGTCACGACGGAATATCTTGTCAATTCCGACGTCATGCAGATCAAGATGGCGCAAGGGGCGAAGCCCGGCGAGGGCGGGCAATTGCCGGGCCACAAGGTGGATGCGGTGATTGCGAAGGTGCGCCACTCGACGCAAGGCGTCGGTTTGATCTCGCCGCCGCCGCATCATGACATCTACTGTATCGAAGATCTCGCCCAGCTCATCTATGACCTCAAGAACGTCAACCCGGCAGCCGACGTCTCGGTGAAGCTTGTGTCGGAAGTGGGTGTCGGGACGGTCGCGGCAGGCGTATCGAAGGCGCGCGCCGATCACGTGACGATCTCAGGTTTCGAGGGGGGCACGGGTGCCTCACCCCTCACATCCATCAAGCATGCCGGCTCCCCTTGGGAGATTGGGCTTGCGGAGACGCATCAGACGCTCGTGATGAACCGCCTTCGCTCCCGGATCGCGGTGCAGGTCGATGGCGGAGTTCGCACCGGGCGCGATGTCGTGATCGGCGCGCTTCTCGGCGCTGACGAATTCGGTTGCGCGACCGCTCCGCTCGTCGCAGCCGGGTGCATCATGATGCGCAAATGCCATCTCAACACGTGCCCGGTGGGCGTCGCGACGCAAGATCCGGTGCTCCGCAAGCGGTTCACCGGCCTGCCCGAGCATGTGATCAATTATTTCTTCTTCCTCGCCGAGGAGGTGCGCGAAATCATGGCCTCGCTCGGTTTCCGCCGTTTCGATGAAATGGTCGGTCAGATGCAGATGCTCGATCAGCAAAAAGTGATCGAGCATTGGAAGGCGAGGGGGCTCGATTTCTCGCGCCTGTTTCACAAGCCCGAGCCCTTGCCCGGAACCGGAATTTTCCACTCCGAAAGGCAGGACCATAAGCTCGAGAAGGTGCTCGATCGGGAGTTGATCGCAAAGGCCTCGAACGCCATCGAGACCCGACGCCCCGTGCTCATCGAAGGCTTGATCAACAACACGGATCGCGCGACGGGTGCGATGCTTTCCGGCGAGATCGCCAAGCGTCACGGCCATTCCGGACTTCCCGATGGGACGGTGCATGTGAAGCTCAAGGGAACAGCCGGTCAGAGCTTCGGGGCGTGGCTCGCGCATGGCGTGACGCTCGAGCTTGAAGGGGAAGCCAACGATTATGTCGGCAAGGGGCTCTCGGGCGGACGCATCATCATTTATCCGCCGCGCGAGGCGGTGAACATCACGCCCGAGGAGAGCATCATCATCGGCAACACGGTGCTTTACGGCGCCATTTCCGGCGAGTGCTATTTCCGAGGCGTCGCGGGCGAACGCTTCGCCGTGCGCAACTCGGGCGCGATCGCGGTCGTCGAGGGCACAGGCGACCATGGTTGCGAATATATGACGGGCGGCGTCGTGGTGGTCATCGGCAAGACGGGACGCAATTTCGCAGCGGGCATGTCCGGCGGCATCGCCTACGTGCTCGATGAGGACGGCTCCTTCGCCAAGCGCTGCAATCTCTCGATGGTCGATCTCGAGCCCGTGGAGGCCGAAGAGGTGATGATGCAACGCCTGCATCATCACGGCGGCGATCTCGAAGGCCACGGCCTCGTCGACGTGATGGCCGATCTCGATCGTTTCGACGGCGAGCGCCTGCACCAGCTCATCGCCAAGCACGCGGCGTATACGGGCTCGGCGCGCGCCAAGTCCATCCTCGAGAAATGGGACGAGTTTCTCCCCAAATTCCGCAAGGTGATGCCGGTCGAATATCGCCGCGCGCTTGCCGAGCTCAATGCGGAGCGGACGCAGCCCGCTTACGCGCTGGCGGGTGGCTAAGATGGGCAAGGTCACCGGGTTTCTGGAAATCGATCGCCGCGAGCGCCGTTACGCGCTCGCTTCCGATCGCATTCGCCATTACCGCGAGTTCATGCTGCCGCTTTCCGAGGAGGCGACGCGCGATCAAGCGGCGCGCTGCATGGATTGCGGCATCCCGTATTGTCACAATGGCTGCCCCGTCAACAATCAGATCCCGGACTGGAACGACCTCGTCTACAGCGGGGAATGGCAAGCGGCACTTGAGAACCTGCACTCTACGAACAACTTCCCGGAGTTCACCGGCCGGGTCTGTCCTGCACCTTGCGAGGCCTCCTGCACGCTGAACATCCAGGACGTTCCCGTCACGATCAAGACCATCGAGTGCGCCATCGTTGATCGGGGTTGGGAAGAGGGTTGGATCGTGCCCGAGCCGCCGGCGCGCCGAACAGGCAAGAGAGTTGCCGTCGTTGGCTCAGGCCCTGCGGGGCTCGCTTGCGCCCAGCAGCTCGCGCGGTCGGGCCACGAGGTGCATGTCTACGAGAAGAACGCCAAGCCCGGCGGCCTGCTACGCTACGGCATCCCCGACTTCAAAATGGAGAAACATCACGTCGACCGACGCGTGGCTCAAATGGAGGCCGAGGGCGTCATTTTTCATTGCGGCATCACGGTGGGTGCGGGGCTTGGCGCCTCGAAGCTTCTCGCCGAGCACGACGCTGTCGCGCTCGCCGGTGGCGCCGAGAAGGCGCGCGATCTGGCCATTCCGGGTCGCGACCTCAATGGCATCCATTTCGCCATGGATTTTCTGCCGCAGCAAAATCGGCGCGTCTCGCGCGAG
>JAFBAK010000426.1 GCA_019247795.1 Hyphomicrobiales bacterium
GCGGAACCGATCACGCTCGGGCGGATATGGCGACATCGTCGCCACGCCTTGTGATGGCTTCTCACGATGCGTCGGCCGCGCTTGGCGCTTTCCGCTCGCCCGGTCGTCTGATCCGTCGCGAGCGGGTGGTGCGCCACCGTTTCCGTGGTCCGCGCATCATTGGTATCGACGGGAGCTCCGTCGCGGTTCCGGTCCCCGTTCAGGTTCCACAAGAGGAGGAGGTTTATCCGATCGAGCCCTCCTTCGGCGGCTTTGGCTATCGGCCCATGCCGCCCCCGGCCGTGATCGTGGCTCCACAAATCATCACCTTGCCGACATCCAGGGCCATCGTGCGGAAGGTCGAGCGCCACGAGGCGCGTTCTTCCGCCCGGGTCCATCGAAGACATCTTGTCGTGGTGCGCCGGCATGTGCCGAGGTCCGATGTCATGGCTTGGCGACCATTCGCCTGGCCAGTTGCCTACACGTGCGGCCCTTATGCGGTGGGGATCGTCCCGATCGGCTTCTCGCCCTGCGATGATCAGCCCCGTTCGGCAATCTACAACACGCCTTGTGGAGCTCGGCCCTACGATTAGGCACGTCGAGCCGGCGCCAGCCGTCAGATGGCGCGCGCTCTCAGGCGTTGCCCTGCACGCCGATTCGAGCGTCAGCCTGTAGCAGAGAGAAAGTTCATTTTTGAATGAACAGTGGGCGACCCGCGCAGTGTGATGTCGGCCGATCGGTCTAACAGGGGCGGATCGCAGCTCGAATTGCCGGGCGCGATTTGCGATCGTGGACGCCTGCCGCAGGCCGGCGAGCGGCTGAGAGTCATTCGTCAAGCAGTTTGAAAATCGCTTCGCGAGGATGTCGGTCCAGGCGAGGGGCTTTCTTTGTACATCGGAATTGACAGCGGCGGATGGTAGGATACCGTGATTGCCGAACGTTTCCGAACTCCTCGACGGCCGCGAAGTCATAGCGCCCCTGGAGGGTTGATGGCGACAGACGAAATCCGAGACCGAACGCAGGTCGAGCTCGTCGCATGGCCCATTCGCCGGCGCAAAATCTCGGAAGAAGCCGTGTTGCGGCTCGAAGCGATGATCAGGGACGGAACATTTCCCGAGGGCACCCTCCTGCCTCCTGAGCGCGAGCTCATGAAGATGTTCGGGGTCGGCAGGGCTTCGATCCGGGAGGCGCTGTACGCGCTCGGTCGAATGGGCTTGGTGCAGGTGCGTACCGGCGAGCGCCCGCTTGTCACGAGGCCGACCGCCGAGAACCTTTTGAACGAGCTATCGGGCGCGGCGCGCCACTTCCTCGCCGGGTCTGGCGGCGCCGAGCACTTCCAGGAGGCTCGTGCTCTCTTCGAAGTGGGTGTCGCACGCCTTGCGGCGTTGCGCGCTGACCGCGACGACATCGAGCGGCTGCGCCAGGCGCTCGAAGCCAATGCGGCGGCGCGCGGAGACACGGCGAGGTTCGAGCGCACCGACGTTGCCTTCCACTATGTGCTGGCGCGGATCACGCGCAACCCGATATTCACGGCGGTGCATGACGCGCTTGTCGAATGGCTGACGAACCAACGGACCATCACGTTGCGTGCTCCCGGCGCCGAGGAGGCGGCCTTGGCCTCGCATGGTCAAATCTTCGAGGCCGTCGCATCAAATGACGCGGAGGCCGCGGCTGTCGCCATGGACGAGCATCTGAAGTCGGTCGCAAGCCTGATCAAAGCCGCGATGGAGGCCGAGAATGCAACTCGTGCTCCTCGTTGAGTTCCGGGTAAGGCCCGGCTTCGCCGGACGTTTCGGTGAACTCATCCTCGCCAATGCGCGGGCCTCGGTCGCGCATGAGAGAGGGTGCCGGCGGTTCGATGTCCTGGTCGAGCCGGAGGATGGCCATCGCTTCGTCCTTTATGAGGTCTATGACGACGAAACTGCTTTCGATCAGCATCTGCGCTCATCGCACTACACCAGTTTCGCGGCCGCCGTGGACGGCCAGATCGAGGAGCGTTCGGTGCGGCGTTTGGGTTTCTATGAGCCGGACGCGGGCAGCCGCGACACCGATCGAGCATCGAGCTGAATGCACGAAAAGGAAGTGAAGCGCATGAACATCAGCAAGGAAAATTCGAACTGACGGCGCCCTGAACCAAATAGGCCGGCACTCGAAGGACGGGGCTGGCGATCCAAGGGAGGAAACCATGATGAACGAGCGCGAGTGGCGTGACTTCAATGCCGGGCTTTCCGATGAGGTCGACAGCTGGCTCCGCGGAGATACATCGCGCCGGACTTTTCTCACGCGTCTGATGCTCATGGGGGGCGCCGCGATGCTACCTGGTCTGGGCTTCACCGCCGCTGGCTCGAAGGCTTGGGCGCAGGCGGTCGATGTGTCGAAAGTCGAGCTTGCCGACCCCTCGACGCCGCTTGGCGAGGCCCAGGCGGCCGCCGTTAAGGCTTCGAGCGAAGGTCCCAAGGAGGGCTCGGCCTATCGTGCCGTGCAGGCCGCGCAAGCCTACAAGGCCAAGAACATCACGCTCAATCTGACCTATGAGGCAGGCCTGCAGGCCCTCGAGCCGAAAAACTTCTCAGGCCCCCTGTGGCAGACCCTGACCGGCATCAATTTCAACGTCGTCGAGCTGCCGCATCCCGATCAGTATTCGAAGCCGATTGCCGAACATATCGCCGATTCCGGGGCCTATGACGTGCTCGACATCGAGCCCGCCTGGATACCTGCGCTCGCCAATGGCGGGGTCATTCTTCCGATCGACGACTACGTCACGAAATACATGAACAAGGCGGATCTCGATGATTACCATCCGCTCTACAAATCGATCACGCTTTACAAGGGCAAAAGGTGGGGCGTCTTTGACGACGGCGACCAATTCGCGCTCTATTACCGCAAGGACGTCTTCGAAGACGAAAAGTTGAAATCCGCTTATCAAGCGAAGTTCGGAAAGCCGTTCGGCTTGCCGAAAACCTGGGACGAGTATTCACAGGTCGCTCAATTCATCACTGATCAGCTCGCGCCGAATGTCTATGGTGCCGCGCACTTCCGTAAATTCGGCAGCCCCGGCAATCAGTTCAGCTTCCTGCAGCAATTCCGCGCCAACGGCGGAAAGTTCTTCGACGCTGACATGAAGGCGCAATTGACGACGGATGCGGGCGTCACGACGCTCGACCAGATGATTGCGCAAAACAAGGCGTCGATTCCCGGCAACAACGATCTCGATGCTGTGGCCCAATGGGCCGCGTGGCTACAGGGCAAGGTGGCCATGATCTTCTCCTGGCCACCGACCGGGCGCATCTCCTCCAATTATGCGCAACGCGACAAGGCCATCAATTTCATCCCGCAATCGAGCATCGCCGACAAGGTGGGCTACGCAGTCCTTCCCGGCGGCAATGGCGAGATGGCGTCGGGCTATGTCAGGGCGCTGGCCGCCGGCTCGAACAACGAAGAGGCTGCCTATCTCTTCATGCAATGGGTCAGCGCACCGCCGCTCTCCCTCGTTCGCACGATGCTTCCCTATACGCTGCGCGATCCTTACCGGCTTTCGACCTACAAATCCGAGCAATATCGCGCTCTATGGCCTGCCGCGAAGGACTACCTCATCAATCTTTGCGAATGCTCGAACAACGCGGTGGTCGATATGATAATGCCCGGCTGGCAGGATTATGCGTTGTCCATCGACCGCATGTGCACCGCCGTTTGGGGCGGAGAGGACCCGAAGTCGGCGCTTCAGAAGGCTTCCGCCGAATGGGATTCCACCACACAGCGGCTCGGCGTCGCGGCCCAGAAGGCTGCGTATCAGGAGTTCCTGCAGATTCCGGGCTCTTATGCGGATCATACGATCGAGAAAGTAGGGCAGGCTGTGCACATCACCTGATGTGACCTTGCGGGCCGCGGCTCTGCTCCAGGCGCGAGCCGCGGATCCCTCTCGGGTCGGGCGCGGGAGATGCGCCGCCTTCGACCCTGTCGAGGCGATCGGCATCGAGACTGCAAATGGTTCAACTTGCGCCCGCAGATATTCTGCCTCCGCCCGGGGCGGGCAGGTCAAGTCGCTTGGTCTCGGCTTTTGCCGATCGCTATTTTAAATGGCTCATGATCGCCCCGGCGGCGATTCTCATCCTCGCGCTGTCGATCTATCCGCTGTTGTTCTCGCTGTGGGTCAACTTCGTCAATTACGATTTCCAAATACCGGGGCACGACTTCGTCGGGCTTCAGAACTTCTTGCAAGTCATTCAGGATCCGCTGGCCTCGTCGGCGCTCGTCCTGACGATCCTGCTATCGCTCACAGTGGTCGCCATCGAGTTCGTGCTTGGGCTGGCGCTCGCTCTCGCCATGGTCAGGACCTTTCGCGGGCGCGGCATCGTCATGTCGCTCCTGGTCATGCCGCTCTTCATCAGCCCTGTGATCGTCGGCCAGTCCTGGGCACTGTTCCTGCAAAGGCCGTTCGGCCCGGCCGACTACCTGCTTGGCCAGCTCGTCGGTCATCCCGTCAATATTAGCTGGGTCGGTGAAGTCCCATGGGTCTACATTGCCATCGTCATCGCCGATGTCTGGCAATGGACCCCTTTCATGTTCGTGATCCTGCTCGCAGGCCTCGCTGCCATTCCGCAACATCTTTACGAGGCCGCCGAGCTCGACGGGATCGGTGGCCTGCAAACCTTCGTCCACATAACCTTGCCGCAGCTTGCCCCGATCATCACGCTCGCGCTCACTTTCCGCCTGCTCGATGCGGTAAAGCTCTTCGACATCATCTTCATGCTGACCGGCGGCGGACCGGGCACGGCGACATACACGGCCTCCTTCTATCTCTATCAAATCGGCTTCCAACAATTTCATTTGTCGATAGCCACGGCGGGCAGTTGGATCTTCTTGATTCTGTTGTCGGTCGTCATCATGGTGCTGGTGCGGCGCTTGCTGCGCGTGGAGGCAGCGTGAAGGCGCGGCTTACCCCCTGGAAGCTCGGCACTCGCAGGCTGCGCGAGGGCGCCGTGCGCATCGTGATCGTCGGCCTGTTCATCATGTTCGTCCTCGTGCCGCTCTATTGGGTGATCGTCACCTCCATCAAGCCGAGCAAGGACTATCTGACCGTGCCGCCGGTCTGGTTCCCGGCCGAGCCGACCCTCGTCCACTACACGGCGGCACTGTTCTCGTATCGTGGGCTACAGGGTCTCATCAACAGCCTGATCATCTCCTCGGCGGCGACACTGCTGTCGGCTGTCCTGGGCACGATGATGGCTTATAGCCTCGCGCGCTTTCGGACGGGAGGGCAGCATCTGGCGTTCTGGGTTCTCTCGCAGCGCTTCCTGCCGCCCGTTGCGATCGTCCTGCCGATTTTCCTGCTGTTTCGTGGTTGGGGCCTCTACGACACGCATATCGGTTTGATTCTCGCTTACACTTTCATGACCCTGCCGCTCTCCGTTTGGATGATGTACGCTTATTTCCGCCAGCTGCCGAAATCGCTCGAAGATGCGGCGCTCGTCGATGGGCTCAGTCACTGGCAGGCCTTCCGCCTGGTGGCCGTGCCCCTCGCCGCGCCCGGTATCGCCGCCGCGGCGGTGTTTATCTTCATCTCGGTGTGGACCGAGTTCTTCTTCGCGCTGATCCTCACGAGCCGCTACGCGTTCACCTTACCGACGATTTTCCGCGCCTTCCTCGGATTTCAGGGCGCGCAATATGGCGAGGCCTGCGCGCTCGCAACCACCTCACTCGTGCCATCGATCGTGCTCGGTATGCTCGTGCAGCGTCATCTGGTGCGCGGCCTGACGCTCGGCGCGCTGCGCGGGTGAGGGAGGGAACGGCATGGCGAACGTAAAGGTCTCGGCCCTTCACAAGCATTTCGGTCCGGTTCACGCCGTGCGGGGCATCGATCTCGATATTCCGGACGGCGAGTTCACGGTGTTGGTCGGCCCGTCCGGCTGCGGCAAGAGCACTTTGCTGCGCACCATCGCCGGCCTCGAGGAGATCGACGAGGGCCGGATCGAGATCGGCGGCGAGATCGTCAACGAGATGCGCCCGCGCGACCGCGATGTGGCCATGGTATTCCAGGACTACGCGCTCTATCCGCATATGACGGTATTCGGCAACATCTCGCTGAGCTTGCGTGCTCGCCGCATGGCGAAAAGCGAGATGGAGGAGCGTGTGGGGCGCGTCGCCGACATGCTGGGCATCAAGTCTTTGCTCGAGCGCTATCCGCGCCAGCTATCGGGAGGGCAGCGACAGCGAGTCGCGATCGGGCGCGCCATCGTGCGCAATCCGCGAGTCTTCCTTTTCGACGAGCCACTTTCCAATCTCGACGCGCAGCTGCGCGACGAGATGCGCGGCGAGATCAAGCGTCTTCATCAGGAGATCGCGACGACCATGATCTATGTCACACATGACCAGGTCGAGGCCATGACGCTGGCTGACCGCATCGTGCTGCTGCGCGACGGCGTTATCGAGCAGCAAGGCGCGCCGCTCGATCTCTTCGAGCAGCCGACGACACTCTTTGTGGCGGGTTTTCTAGGCTCGCCGCGTATGAATTTCGTCAAGGGTCGTCTCGAGGGCGGCCCCGATGGAGTTGCCGTGAAGCTCAATGGGGGCGGCCCCGCATGGCCGTTGCCGCGCGGTCGTAATCCGGTCCTCGCGAACGGCGCCGAAGTCATCGTCGGCCTCAGGCCTGAGCATGTCGGGCGCGCCGGCACCGGGCCGGCCGCCCAGGGGTTCGCGCGTGTCGAGGCGGCGATCGAACTCGTTCAGCCAACCGGGTCCCGCAGCTATGCGACCTTCAAGCTCGCCGACCAGCCCGTCATGGCAGAGCTGCAGGCACATGATATAAGTCACGCGGGCGAACGGATGTGCGTCGACATCAATTTGCGCCGGGTGAGCCTGTTCGACCCCGGCACCGGAAAGGCGCTGTAAGGATGTCGGCCGCGATCGATCCAGCCGCCGCGCCGAGCCGAGCCGTGAGACTCTTCGGAACCGAAATCGTCGAAGGGCCGAGCCGAATTCTTCGCGCCGGTCCGCTATCGGTCGAGCTCGATCGTGGTCAGCTGCGCTACGTCACATTCGCCGGCATCGAGGTGCTGCGGGGCATCGCCTTCCTCGTTCGTGACCAGAATTGGGGCACCTATGCGCCGCAGATAGACGATCTGCGGATCGATAAATTAGCGGACGGGTTCAGCGTCACCTATCGAGCCATCTGCGCCGATGCGAGGCAGCGCCTCGCCTACGAGGCGCGTATTTCGGGATCGAGCGACGGCTCGCTTGCGTTCGACGCCGTGGCGCTGCCGGAAACGAATATCGTCACGAATCGGACTGGCTTCGTCGTGCTGCATCCGGCCGAGCTTGCGGGTCGCAAGGTGAAAGTGAGCCGAGTTGACGGTAAGGAGATCGAGAGCCGTTTTCCGCAGCATATCAGCCCATCGCAGCCGATTTTCGATATCCGCGCACTGACGCACGAGGTCTCGCCGGGATTATGGGCGACCTGCCGGATGGAGGGCGACACGTTCGAGATGGAGGATCAGCGAAACTGGGGCGATGCGTCCTACAAAACCTATGTTCGTCCACTCGCTTTGCCGTGGGGCTACACGCTCGCCAAGGGCAGTCGTCACGAACAAGCCGTGCGGCTGTCGTTCTCGGGTCGCGCCGCAGGCGTTCCGTTGCCACCAAGGCGAGAGACGACGGTATCACTCGGCGCCGATACCGCGATAAGAATGCCCGAGATCGGTCTTGGGCTTCCGGCCGAGGAAGCGGCTGCGGCTCTTGGGGCCATCGACCGTGTGCGGGAGCTCGGCCCCCGCTTTGTCGTCTGCAACATCGATGCGCGCGACGGGAGCGGACTTGCGGAGCTCGAGACCTACCGTGAGGTCGCCCAAGCGCTCGCCGCGCCCGTCGTCATGGAAATCGTTCTTCCGGACGACTCGGAGGCTGAGGCCGCTCTGTCGCCAATAGCGGCGGCGGTGGAGGATGCCCGCCTGTCGCTGTCGGCGATCATCGTCTCGAGCGCGTCAGATCTCAAATCCTGGCAACCTGGCGCCAAGCGACCGGAGCGGCCGACGGTCGAGGAGATCTCGACGGCGGCTCGTACGATATTCCGGGGTATCCGGCTGGGCGGTGGCGTGCTTTCCTATTTCACCGAGCTGAACCGCAAGCGCCCCAAGGCCGAGCTCTTCGAGTTTGTGACACATACGACCTGCTCGATCGTCCACGCGGCCGATGACCGCTCGGTGATGGAGACGCTCGAGACCTTGCCCTCGATCATCGGGTCGACCAGGGCCATGATCGGTGAAAAACCTTATCGCATCGGGCCAAGCGGCATCGCCTCACGCGACAACCCTTATGGAAAGGAGACGGTCAAAAATCCCACAAACGCCCGCGTCTGCCTCACCGACAGGGATCCACGCCAGCGGGGCCTGTTTGGCGCAGCCTGGTGCCTTGGTTATGTCGCAGCCTGCGCCAAAGGCGGACTCGAAGCCGTGGCCATCGGCGCTGCAACGGGCCCCTTCGGCTTCGTCCACAACTCGGCCGAGCATGCCCTCCCGTTTTTCGATTCGATCGACGAGCCTGCCGTATATCCGGCATTTCATGTCGTGGCCGGCCTTGCCAAAGGGTGCGGCCAGCAGCTGGTGGAGGTGCGTGTCTCCTCACCTGGGCGCATAGCCGCGCTCGCGTGGCGCGAAGCCGATCGACGCGTGCTTTGGCTCGCGAATCTCACTCCCGAAAATGTTAGTTTGCGCATCGCTGGATTGGACAAAGCCAACGCTCGCCTCGGCGTGATCGATGCCGCGAGCTTCGAGCGGGCGGTCCGGGATCCGCGCGCGCTCGAGAACCTCGCAAGGCCCCATGGAAACGAGGTCGAGCTCGATGCGTACGCGGTGGCGCGTCTCGGTTGAGGCGGCATGAATCATCAGCGCCCTCGAGTATGGGTCGTAACAGGACGGAGAGCGAAATGGTGGAGCATCGTCTCAGGGATTTGGCCGGCACGAAGGCTCCGAAATTCGGGCACTTCATCGTCGAGTTCGCGACGCCCGGAATTGGCCACATCCTAAAGTCGGCAGGATGCGATTTCGTCCTCTTCGATCTCGAGCATTCAGGCTTCGGATTCGAGACGGTGAAGAATGCCGTCCGATATTTCGAGGCGGCCGACGTGCCGATCATCGTCAGGGTTCCGTCCAAGGAATATCACCATATCGCGCGGGCCATGGACATGGGCGCCGAAGGGCTGATGTTGCCCATGGTCGGGACGGTCGCCGAAGCGCGGCATATCCTCAAGTCGATGAAGTATACGCCGGAAGGCGGACGTGGAGTTGCTCTGCAAGTGTCCCACGATCGTTATAGACCCGGCACCGTAACCGATAAGTTCAAAGCGGCCAACCAGCGCAGCACTTTCTTCTGCCAAATCGAAACGGCGGAAGGTGTCCAGAACGCCGAGAAGATCGCGGCTTTGCCGGGGGTCGATTGCCTCTGGGTCGGCCATTTCGATCTTTCGGTCTCGCTCGGTGTGCCGGGCGATTTCGGCTCGAAGACTTTCACCGACGCCATCACGCGGGTGGTTGCGGCCGCCAGGAAGCATGGCAAGTCGCTTGGGCGTCTCGTGCCGACGGTCGAGCAAGGCATTGAACTCAATCGCCAGGGTTTCGACTTCATCTGCTACTCGGGCGACGTGTGGGTGCTGCATGATGCGCTAGCCGACGCAATCAACAGGCTGCGCGCCGGCTGTACACCCAAACGCGGAGGAAAGAGGTCGTGACCTCGCCTTTTCGTGTCGCTCTCTCCGGCGATTTCCGAAAAGCCGACGGATCCCCGGTTTTTCCCGACTTCGACCTCGAACCACTGCGCAGCGCGGCGAATGTAGAATTCACCTATCTTACTCCCATTAATCCGATTCGGGCTGACCAGCTTGCCGATTTCGATGCCTTGATCTTGCTCGCGCACCGTTTTACGCGAGAAAGCATCCATCCCAATGGTCGCCTGACCGTGGTGGCACGCTTCGGCGTCGGTTACGACACGGTCGACGTTGAAGCTTGCACCGAGGCCGGTATCGCCGTCGTCACTACACCGGACGGGGTGCGCAGACCGGTCGCGGTGTCGATCCTCACGCTCTTGTTGGCGCTTACCGGCAAGCTGATGGTCAAGGACCGGCTGACACGCGAGGGTCCTGCGGGCTTTGCTCGCAAAGGCGAGCATATGGGGGTCGGCCTCGTCGGTCGAACGCTCGGCTCGATCGGCATCGGCAATATAGGCGTCGAGCTCTTTCGCCTTCTGCAGCCCTTTGGGATGGAGCTCATCGCGCATGATCCTTACGCGGACCGCAAGATCGCGGCCGAGCTTGGCGTGGAGCTGGTCGGCCTCGAGGATTTGTTCCGGCGCGCGGATGTCGTGAACGTCAGTTGCCCGCTCTCACCGCAAACCCATCACCTCGTGAACGCCGCGCGTTTGGAAATGATGAAACCCACCGCCTATCTCATCAACACGGCGCGCGGCCCGATCGTCGATCAGAAGGCCCTGACCGAGGTGTTGAAAGCGCACCGTATCGCGGGCGCGGGGCTCGACGTTCTGGAGCAGGAGCCGCCCGATCCGGAGGATCCGATCCTGAAGCTCGAGAACGTCATTTTGGCGCCGCACGCCCTCTGTTGGACAGACCAATGCTTTGCCGGAAACGGCGCGGCCGATGTGCGCGCCGTGCTCGATGTGCAGCATGGCCGCGAGCCGCACCTCGTGGTCAACAAGCCCGTTCTGGCAACGGATCGCTGGCGCAAGCGGATGGCAGAATTCCGGTCGCGCTTCGGTGCTTGAACGTCGTTTCGCGATCGTGGTGCAGGCGTTGCGAGCCTCAGGTTCTCGCGTCGCGGTGATTGAGGCGATCCAGCGCCCCTTGCAGGATGTAAGTGGCGGCGAGCTTGTCGACGAGGAGATTTCGTCGCGCGCGCGAACGATCGGCCTCGATCAGCGTGCGGGTCACTGCAGCGGTCGACAAGCGCTCGTCCCAGAAAGCGAGCGGCAGCGAAACGAGGGGGACGAGATTGCGCGCGAACGAGCGGACCGATTGCGCTGCTGGCCCTTCTGAGCCGTCCATGTTGCGCGGCAAACCGATGATGATGCCGCCGATGCGGTGATGAGCGATCAACGCCGCAAGCTCTCGTGCATCCTTCGTGAATTTCGTGCGCAGGATCGTCGTGAGCGGAGAGGCGATGATCCTTTCGACATCCGACAAGCTCGTACCAATCGTTTTCGAGCCGATGTCGAGCCCCATGAGCCTCGCGTGTCGGGGCAGGGACGCCAAGTCCTCGAGCTCAGCCAGCGTGCCGGTCATGAGCGAGCGTTAGCATAAGGAGAAATCCACGGGAATCGAGCGGGCCCGCTCAGGCATGCGGCAAGTCCGTCCGCGAAGTTTGCCCTATGCCCGCGAGCCTGGAAAGGCTAATTTCTGCTCCCCCTCGTCGGAGCCGCAGAATGAAGATCACCTGGTTTGGCCATTCCAATTTTCGTCTCGATTTCGGCGGCAAGGTCGTGCTGATCGACCCGTTCTTCACCGGCAACCCCATGTTTAAGGGCGACCGCGACAGCGCGACGAAAGGCGCGACCCATATTCTCGTCACGCATGGCCATGCCGATCACATCGGCGACACCGTTGCGATCGCCGCGAAGACCGGCGCCATGGTCATCACCAATTACGAGCTGGCAAACTGGCTCGCGGCGGGCGGCGTCAAGAAGTATGACCCGATGAACACCGGTGGCACGATCGACGCGGGCGGGTTTTCCGTCACATTGACGCGCGCCTATCATTCGGCCGCTGAGAGTGCCAAAGGGCTTCGGGCATTGCGTGGAGAGGATGTCTCCAAGCTGCCCGACGACGGCATTTCCATACCGCTCGGGCATCCAAACGGCATCGTAGTACAGACGAAGGGAGAGCCCACGGTCTATCACATGGGCGATACGGACATTTTCTCGGACATGGCTCTCATCGCGGAGCTTTATCGGCCGGAGATTGCGATGGTTCCGATCGGTGACCGTTTCACCATGGGAGCGAGAAGCGCGGCCTTGTCACTGCATCGCTTCGTGCATCCGCGGCTCGCCATTCCCTGCCATTACGGCACGTTCCCGATCCTCGACCAAAGCGCTGATCGGTTCATCGAGATCATGGCGTCCCATGGCGATCATATCGAGGTCAAGGTTCCGCAAATAGGCGCCGCCTTCGAAGTGTGAGCCGACGGCTCGGGTTGCGGCAGGCGAGGCGCCCTGTTATTCGCGGGTTCATCCTCGCGAAACGTTTTCGCTTCGGAGCCCATCTCATGTCCGTCGACACCAAGACCGTTAAGCGTGTTGCCCACCTCGCGCGCATCGCGCTTCCCGAAGCGGAGGTCGAGCGCATGCAAGTCGAACTCAACGCCATTCTCGGTTTCGTCGAGCAATTGGCGAAGGTGGACGTCGAAGGCGTCGAGCCGATGACTTCGGTTACACCGATGCGACTGAAGCAACGCGCGGATGTGGTGACGGAAGGCGACATGGCGGATGCCGTCCTCGCCAATGCGCCGATAAGCGATGACCATTATTTCGTCGTTCCGAAGGTGGTGGAATAGGCCCTTGGCGCCGCTTGCTTCTCGGGCGTGCTTTCCCGCGCGAACTTCTCGGCTGCGGACTGATGAGACGGAGCGACTGTGACCGAATTGATCGAGCTTAGCCTCGCGGAGGCTCGCGACGGGTTGGAAGCCAAGCGCTTCTCGGCGTCAGAGCTCACGCGCGCGCATGTCGCGGCCGTCGAGCGGGCGCGTCTCCTCAACGCCTATGTTCTGGAGACACCCGAGAAGGCGATGCAGCAAGCCTCCTACAGCGACGCGCGCCTCAGGCGTGGCGAGGCTCGTCCCCTCGAAGGCTTGCCGATCGGCGTTAAGGACCTGTTCTGCACGAAAGGGGTGCGCACGACCGCCGGCTCCGCGATCCTCGGGGATTTCAAGCCCGACTATGAATCGACCGTCACCAGCCATTTATGGCGAGATGGCGCCATCATGCTCGGTAAGCTCAATTGCGATGAGTTCGCGATGGGCTCATCGAACGAAACCTCGGCCTTCGGTCCGGTCGTTTCGCCCTGGCTGCCGCCCAACTGGGACCGAGCGCGAGCCCGTTCGACGATCATCAAGGCGACGGCGGAGCGCGAGGTGCCGCAAGGGCTTTTGGTGCCGGGGGGCTCGTCAGGCGGATCGGCGGCCGCCGTGGCCGC
Source organism: Hyphomicrobiales bacterium (assembly GCA_019247795.1). Lineage (GTDB taxonomy): Bacteria > Pseudomonadota > Alphaproteobacteria > Rhizobiales > Beijerinckiaceae > GAS188. The sequence continues at coordinate 13,166 of JAFBAK010000426.1, forward strand.
GCGTCTTTGCCTCGCGGCCACCGCGACCGATACTGGCGGCTCGATCCGCCAACCGGCCGCTTTCACCGGCACGGTCGGTATGAAGCCGACCTATGGCCGGTGCTCGCGTTTCGGGACCGTTGCCTTCGCGTCTTCTCTCGATCAGGCGGGGCCGATCGCGCGCTCGGTGCGCGATTGTGCGATTCTCCTTGGTTCGATGGCCGGACCCGACCCGCGCGATTCGACCTCTGCTGAAATTCCCGTTCCCGATTTCGAAACGGCCGTATCGCGAGGAGTCAAAGGCTTGAAAATCGGTATTCCGAAGGAATATCGGATGGACGGCATGTCGGGGGAGATCGAGAAGCTTTGGGCGGAAGGAGGCCGGTGGCTCGCGCAAGCGGGCGCGGAACTCGTCGACATTTCGCTCCCGCACACGGCTTATGCTCTGCCGGCCTACTATATCGTGGCGCCGGCGGAAGCTTCATCGAATCTCGCCCGTTATGACGGGGTCCGCTACGGCCTGCGCGTCGAGGGACGTGACGTCATCGAGATGTATGAGAACACGCGCGCAGCAGGTTTCGGGCGCGAGGTGAAGCGGCGCGTGATGATCGGCGCCTATGTTCTGTCCGCCGGATATTTTGACGCTTATTACCTGCGCGCCCAAAAGACCCGGACGTTGATCAAGCGTGATTTCGAGGATGTGTTCGCGGCGGGCATCGATGCGGTGCTGACGCCTGCTACTCCCACAGCTGCTTTCGGCATCGGCGAAAAGGCGAGCGCGAGCCCGATCGAAATGTATCTCAACGACGTGTTCACGGTCACCGTGAACATGGCCGGGCTGCCCGGTATCTCGGTGCCGGCCGGGCTCGATGCCAAGGGGCTGCCCCTCGGCCTGCAGCTGATCGGTCGACCTTTCGACGAGGAGACCCTGTTCGCGGCGGGACAAGTAATCGAGGATGCGGCCGGTCGCATGGTCTTGCCGAAGGTTTGGTGGGAGTGAACTTTCCTTTCTCCCGGGCGGTTCTCTCGGGGTGTCTCTCCGCGCTGAAATGGATGCTGTGGGTGACAGCGGGGCTTCTCGCCGCCTTGTTTGTCATTGCGGTCGTGCACCATAGGGGTGAATCGCCGCTGCGGCCGATCGCGGCCGGCATTGCCGCGTGCGTTATGGCCGGCTGGGCCTGCGGGCGCATCGCACGAAGCGTTGAAGGCGAAAGGGCAGACTGAGCCCGAGACGCCGGGATCTTCCGATCCTCCAGAGGGAGTTACGATCGGCATCGGAGCCAAAGCGTGAGGTGGACAGCATGCGCTCGGATGTTCTCGTCGTTGGAGCGGGTCCCACCGGACTTGTCCTTGCGCTCTGGCTCGCGAAGCTCGGCGTAAGCGTCCGTCTCGTCGATAAGACGGCGGAGCCTGGTACGACTTCTCGAGCTCTTGCGGTCCAGGCGCGGACACTCGAGCTTTACCGTCAGCTCGACCTTGCCGATGCCGTGGTCGCTCAAGGGCACAAGGTACCCGCAGTCAATCTCTGGGTACGGGGCGAGCGCGCCGCACGCTTGCACTTTGAAACGATCGGCGCCGGTCTCACACCCTATGCGTTCCTCCAGATATTTCCGCAGGATCAGCACGAGCGCCTCCTGATCGACCGGCTCGCGTCATTCGGCGTTCGCGTCCAACGACGCACGGAGCTCATCGGCTTCACCGAAACGGACCATGGCATCGTTGCACGCCTTCGGGGGCCGGACGGAAAGGAGCAAACCGCAGAAGCAAGCTTCATAGCGGGCTGCGATGGGGCGCACTCGTTCGTGCGCGAGACGAGCGGCGCGCGCTTCCCTGGAGGCACTTATCGGCAAGTGTTCTACGTCGCCGATATCGATGCCTCGGGTCCGCCGCTCGACGGCGAGTTGCATGTCGATCTCGACGAAGCCGATTTCCTCGCGGTCTTTCCTTTGAAGGGAAAAGGACGAGCGCGTCTCATCGGTACAGTGCGCGACGAGCGCGCCGATCATGCCGAGACCCTGGCCTTTGAAGATGTCGCCGGGCGCGCCATCGAGCACCTCAAGGTGAATGTCGAGAAGGTGAATTGGTTTTCAGCCTATCGGGTGCATCATCGAGTGAGCGACCATTTCCGCAAGGGACGCGCCTTCTTGCTCGGGGACGCCGCACATATTCATAGTCCCGCAGGCGGGCAGGGGATGAACACCGGGATTGGCGACGCAATCAATCTCGCCTGGAAGCTCGCGGCAGTCATCGCTCGTCATGCGCCCGATACGCTGCTCGACAGCTATGAAGCCGAGCGCATCGGCTTCGCCCGGCGCTTGGTCGCCACGACGGATCGCGTTTTCAGCTTCGCTACCGCGGATGGGCGAATCGCCGACATCCTGCGCACCCGCATTGCCCCCGTCCTCATTCCGAAACTCGTGAAACTCGAGTGGACGCGCGACTTTCTCTTCCGCACCGTTTCGCAAATCACACTGAACTATCGCGAATCCGCACTCAGTCGCGGATCGGCCGGGCACGTTCACGGTGGCGACCGCTTGCCGTGGGTCCCCTTTGACGGGGAAGACAATTTCGTTTCACTCGCCAACATGAAATGGCAGGTGCATGTTTACGGAGCCGCGAGTTCGGAGCTCGATCGTTGGTGCCGCGAGCATGCCTTTGCGCTCCATGTCTTCGAATGGCGCGAAGAGGCGCACGCCGCCGGGCTCGCGCGAGATGCGCTCTACCTCGTTCGGCCTGATTGTTATGTGGGGCTCGCCGAGGCTTCGGGGTCGCCCGAGGCGCTCAACCGTTATTTTGACGAACGCGGCCTGCGGCTCGCGAATGCCTGAACGATGCAGCCTCACCTCTTCCGCGATGCTGCCGAAGAGGTGAGGTTAGAGCCTGACCCGAAAAAATGGGGACTATTTTTTTAAAAGATTATGCTCCACTAACGACCTAGAGCATGCTGGCGATAAAACCTGAAGCCGGCATGCTCTAGTGTTTGCTTTTCAGGGAAGATTCGAAAAGCGGTTCAAGCCTCGCCTTTGAGGTGCTTGTTGCACTGTGACCAGTAGCCGCCGCCCTTCTGGATCCATTTCAGATCCCCATTGCCGCCATTCGCCTTGTTGGCCTGATATTGCGCGCTGCAAGTGTGGCGGCGCTGCTGTCCCGGTTTCTCGCTCGAGAATTTCGGGTCAATGGCGCTCGGGAACACGATGTTGCCGGCCGCGGCCGTGGTGGCCGGCGCTGTCGCCGCCGGAGCGCTTGCAGCTGAGCCGTCGGCGGGAGCGGCGGCGGCATCGGCGCCACATTCCGCCTTTCGGAAATCATTCCACTTCTGGCCGTTCAGCGTGCCGGCCGTTTTCGCAGCCTGGTATTTCGTGCTGCACTCCTTGGCCGTGAGCGCCTGCGCGGGACTCGACAATGCGAACCCGAATGAAAGGGCGCAAGTCGCGATCGCCGCCCCGAGAACATGCTTCCTCATAGACATAGCCGTCGTCTCCTGATGTCGTTACTGACGCGGCTATTGGTGCAGGCGGAGCATGAACATATGATGAACAAAATGAATTACCCTGGACGAAGAGTGTTCTCTCTTCCCAAGCGGACAAGCCGCAACTAGCTTTTGAAGGAGAGGGCGGGGCAACCTGGTTCGACGCCCGACGGGAGGAGCAAGAGATGGCGCAACCCAAACCGATCGAGCTCTATTATTGGCCCACTCCCAACGGGTGGAAGATCACGATCATGCTCGAGGAATGCGGTCTCCCCTACGAGGTGAAGCTCGTGAACATTGGCAAGGGGGATCAGTTCGACCCGAAATTTCTCGCCATCTCGCCCAACAACCGGATGCCGGCGATCATCGATCCGGAAGGGCCTGAGGGAAAACCGATTTCGATTTTCGAATCGGGCGCCATTCTCCTCTATCTCGGACGCAAGACCGGCCAGTTCTACCCAAAGGACGAACGCGGTCGCGTCGAGGTCGAGCAATGGTTGATGTGGCAAATGGGTGGGCTTGGCCCCATGCTCGGCCAGAACAACCATTTCCGCTACTACGCGCCCGAGCAGCTCCCTTATGCGGTGAAGCGTTATGGAGACGAGACTCACCGTCTCTTCGGCGTGATGAACAAGCGTCTTGCCGATCGTGAATTCCTGGCCGGCGCCTATTCCATCGCTGATATGGCCTGCGTCGGTTGGGCGCGCGGCTACGAGCGCCAAGGCATCGACCTCTCTGAATTTCCGAATGTGAAGCGCTGGCTCGACACCCTCACGGCGCGCCCGGCGGTAGCGCGGGGGTTCAAGGTTGCCGAAGAAGCGCGAAATCCGCCGGGAGCCATGCAGGACCCGAAAGTGCGCGAGGTGCTGTTCAATCAGCGCGCTCGCGCTTGACGCCTCAGCGGCCTCGCGACGAAAGCGCGAACGTTGCCGCCTCGGAACATTACGATCACTCCGTCTGATCTTGGTCTTCCGGCGAAAACACGATCACTTCGTGCGCGTCCAGGTCTGGCTCTCGCAAATGAGACCGCCGAGCACGCAGCCGGCGACCTTGACGTGGTGATCATCGATGACGGTGAGCTTGCCGACATAGGTGCGGCCGTTCTCAGCATCGTAAAGCGACCCGGTCCATTCACCGGCCCCGCTCGGCTTCAGTCCCAGTAGAACGGCGCTTCCGAGCAAAGGACGCGCACGCTTGGCCGGATCCGGATTATTGACGTCGACCGTCGGGGCGCCTTCCTTGATCCAGGCGACGTTGCCGCAAAGCTCGCCTCCGCACGGTGCTATTCGCACGCGCGCGTCACCATCCTCGATCAGCCATTCTCCGGTGGCCTCGGCCGCGAATGCAGCAACAGGGACGAAGACCGAAAGCGCAAAGGCGAGAAGCGTCGCGAAGAGTGCGCGATTGATGAGCGCCATGAAATCCGTCCGTGGTAAAGGAGCGTTCTCGCGTGATGTAACGTATGATCCAAAAATGGAAACCCCTCTCTCAAAAAGGTGATTTCAAGGGCGTTCTGACGTGCGAGGTTCTATGATGAGGCGAGGATGAGCGCGCCCGCGCCGAGCACGATCAACACCATGCCGATGAGATCTTGCCGCGTTCCGCGTTGCGCGAAAAGGCGCCCTTGCACGAGCTGCGCCAGCAGCACTTCGATGAGGGCGAGGGTTCGCACGTTGGCGGCGCTCGTGATCGCAAATCCGAGGAACCAGAATTGCGAAGCGAAGGCGCCGAGAAAGCCAGCGCCGAGCGAGACGCGCCAGACGGCGAAGCTTTTGAAGAGTGCGGGACGGCTGAACGCCACCAGGAACAAGAGCAGCATCAGTGTTTGCATGCCGAGGCCAAGCACGAGCACAAGCGTTGCCCTGAGGTAAAAGCTTCCTCCAGGCAGGGCGAGGATGGCCCCGCGAAAGCCGATCGCCGCGATGGCGAAACAGCCACCGCTCAGAACGCCGAGCGCAATCGCCGGAGCTCCGCCGCGATCGAGAAGCCCGGCAGAGCTCTTCGAAGGACGAAGCGACATGATGACGACGCCCGCGGTCGCCACCAGGATTGCGGCCCAGGCGGCCAAGCTCGGGCGATCGCCAAGCACGACGACGCCGAAAAGGGCGACCAGCACGGGCTCCGTCTTGGTCGTCGCTGTCGTCACTGCAAAGGATTTCATCTGCATCGCGGCGAGCATCAGCACGGTTGCCAGGATCTGCGCCGACGCTCCCGCGAGCGCGAAGAACACGGTTCGCGCGCCGATCGGCGGCAGGCCTTCGCGCGAGACGGCAAGCTGAAGCGCAAGAAAAATCAGCGCAAAGGGCAGGCCGTAGAGAAAACGCACTTGCGCCGCGCCGACGGGACCGAGCGTCGCGGTGAGCGAGGCTTGCGTCGCGTTGCGCGCCGTCTGCAAGCAAGAGGCGATCAGCGTAATGGGAATCCAGAGATGCTCGAACATGGCGACAGAAGAAAGATGACGAGGGAGAACATGGCGAGGGAAGAACATTGGCGAGAGACGGTGAATGGTGCCGTCTATGGCCTGATTGCGGGGGGTTGCCTAGCCAAAGCGAGTTGTCGAAGTTACAAGGGGGCCGGCTGGAAAACCGGCGCCCAAGTCGCCTCGCGGCTGGGCGCCTTCGGGACCGAGGATTTTTCGGACAATGTTTCAGCGCCTTGCACTTCCTGGCTCGATTGCCCGCTTCTCCGTAATCGGCCGCAGGCTGCGTTCTTTTGCAGTTTTCGCGGTTCTCCTATGCGCGTCATCGGCATTTTTCTGCTGCGGCTCTACGCCGGCTCGTGCGGCGCCGTCTCTCGTGATCGATCAAGACACGGGCGCGGTGCTTTCGTCGCAAGATGCGACGCAGCCTTGGTATCCGGCATCGCTCACCAAGCTCATGACGGCCTACGTCGTGCTCGATGAGATCAGGGCAGGACGCCTCTCGCCCGATTCCTTGATCGTCGTCAGCGCGAACGCGGCGAGCCAGGCGCCCTCCAAAATGGGGTTCCGTCCAGGGACCGTGTTGACCGTCGACAATGCGCTGAAAATGCTCCTCGTGAAATCGGCAAACGACATCGCCGTCGCGCTTGCCGAAAGCGTCGGCGGCTCTGTCGAAGGCTTTGCGAATATGATGAACCGCGCGGCGCAGCGTCTCGGAATGGCCGACAGCTATTTCATGAACCCGAATGGCTTGCCGAATCTCGCCCATCATTCCTCGGCACAGGATCTCGCCATCCTGGCCCGCGCCCTGCTCACCGAATTTCCCGAGAAGCGCGAATATTTCGGCATCGGCGCGATCTCGCTGAACGGGCGTGTGTTCCACACGTACAACGGGTTGCTCGGGCGTTATGCGGGTGCGGATGGCATGAAGACCGGCTTCATCTGCGCCGGGGGGTTCAACACGGTCGTGAGCGCGCAGCGAGGCGGACGCCGACTGATCGCCGTCGTGCTCGGCCAGCCTTCCGCGAGCGTGCGCTCCGTCGTGACCGCCTCGCTTCTCGACAGGGGCTTTGCTTCATCGTCGGGCTGGGGCCGTGCGGCGACGGTAACGGACCTGCCAAGGGTCGGTGGTCCTCCGCCGGACATGCATGCGCAAATCTGTGGCCGGCATGGCCATCGCGGCGCCGTTGCATGGGAGCAGGAGGCGGAAGCGGAGGCCGCCCCCTGCGGCGCTCAGCCGAACAACAACAACAACAACCCCGTCTGGGAAACTCTGCTCCAGCAGCATTCCGGCGGCTGCGGGGACAGTGCCAAGACGGCCTCTCCGACGACGCCGATCGCTTTTGATCCGGTGCCTGTCTTCGTTGGCCCTTCGGCGCAGTCGGCAAACGCGATCGAGCCGCCGGGAACGCTCGCCGCGCTGGCCGCGAGCTCGACGGCGGCGGCCAATGCCGGGCTGACGCCGAGCAACGGCCTTCCGGGCGCAGCCGCGGCGTTTGCACCTGCCGCGGGCTCCGAAGCCGACGAGATCTCCGGAAAGCTCAAGCATGACGTGTCTCCGGTTCGTCTCCATGGGGAAGTTGCGAGCAAGAGGGTGGCAAAGGCGACAGCGAAATTGGCGCGCGCGAGCCGCCTGAAGAAGAACGGCGCGAAGCTTTCCGCGAAGCCGAAGACGGCTGGGCATGCCAAGGCGACGAAGAAACGTCATGCCACGGAGACATCGCTCCCGACGGCCCCGGGATCCAACAGCAAGAGCAAGGCCCATGCGGCCGCGGTTCCGGGAGCTGCGATCAATTGAAGCGTCGGCGAAGTTCCGGGTTCTCCGACGAAGTGATCTTAGAAGAAGCTATCTTGGGCTCGCGCGGATCGATCACGAGCGGCGCCCGGTGAGGTCTTCCAAGCGAAAGTGCGATTGATGCAGGCTCCCGAGCCGATCGCGATCAACATCCTCACCGGCTTCCTCGGCGCCGGAAAGACGACCCTCCTCAACGCGCTGGTGAAGCAGGCGACGCTCGCCAATGCGGTCGTGCTCATCAACGAGTTCGGCGAGGTCGCCCTCGACCACCTGCTCGTCGAGGGTGTCGAGGGCGAGATGATCGCGCTGTCCTCGGGTTGTTTGTGCTGCACCATCAGGGGTGAGCTCGTGGGAGCTCTCGAGAACCTCCTTCGCCGGCGCGACAACGGGCGCATCCGGCCCTTCGATCGCGTGCTCATCGAGACGACCGGTCTCGCCGATCCCGCGCCGATCCTCAACACGCTGATGCTGCACCCCTATCTCTCCCGCCGTTTCACCGTCGACGCCGTGGTCACGGTGGTCGACGCGGTGAACGGGGCCGCGACGCTCGATGCCCATGAAGAGGCGCGGCGCCAGGCGGCGATGGCGGACAGGATCGTGCTCACAAAAACCGATCTTGCCGAACCTTCTGAGGTGATGGGGCTCGAGAAACGGCTGCGGCAGCTCAATCCCACGGCTCCTTTCGTCCTGTCTCGCGACAAGCTCGATGGCGACGCCCTGTTGCACTCAGGGCTCTATTCGCCACGCGAGAAAAGCCCGGATGTGTCGCGCTGGTTGAACGCCGATGCCCTGCTCGCGCGCCATGAAGAGCAAGCGGCGGGTCGAGGGCATGAGCACGATCACGGTCACAGGCATGCGGCGCATTTTCACGACCCCGATCCGAACAGGCACGATGAGCGCATCCAGGCGTTTTGTCTCACGAGCGAGGTGCCAGTGAAGGCCGCTGCGCTCGATCTCTTCTTTCAGCTGCTGCGCGCGATCGAGCCTGCACGCCTGCTTCGTCTCAAAGGCATCGTCGCGCTCGCGGAGCGCGTCGATGAGCCATTGGTCGTGCACGGCGTCCAGGAAGTCATTCATGAACCCGTGCGGCTTTCGAGATGGCCCGATGCGGACCGGCGCACGCGGCTCGTTCTCATCCTCGAGGGAGTGGGCGAGAGTGAGGTCAGGAAACTTTGGAATGCTTTATCGGCGGGCCCGCTTCGCTCGGACGTCGCGGATCAGGAAGTACTTTTGAACAATCCTCTCAAGAAATCCGCTGGAGGACTGCTCGCATAGGTATGTTCGGCGCGGCTACTCGGAGCATCATGTCTCCGAGCGCAATCGCATCGGGCTCACTTTTGGGAAGCGACAATTTCGGAAAAGCGGTATCCCCTTTTGCGGAGCCTGCCTCAGTTCGAAGAGTTTTGTGCGATCCGTGCAGGGTCGGCCATCTTCGCGAGAATGTCATCGTCGTGCTGCCGCTCGCGATTGAAATCGGCGAGCATCTTGCCATCGAGCTCCCGGCCGCGCGGCAATTTGATCCTCAAAGGATCGACAAAATGGCCGTTGATGATGACCTCATAGTGCAGATGCGGTCCGGTCGAGAGGCCGGTCGAGCCGAGAAACCCGATGACTTGGCCTTGTCGAACCTTCGTGCCCGGTGTGATCCCTTTGGCAAAGGCCGACATGTGGTTGTAGGTCGTCACGTAACCATTCGTGTGCTGGATCTCGACACGATTGCCGTACCCTGAATCCCAGCTTGCCTTGAGAACCGTTCCGTTTCCGGCCGCGAATATCGGAGTGCCCACTTTGTCGGCCCAATCGACGCCGGTGTGCATTCGCCCATAGCCGAGGACGGGGTGGAAGCGATAGCCGAAGGGAGATGAGAACCGCCCGCCCGTCATGGGCTTGCGCAAGAGGAATTTCTTCGCGGATTTCCCGAGCTCGTCGAAGTAGTCGATGAGCCCATCATCTCGTGTCTGGAAACGGTAGAATTTCCGTACCTCATCGCCCGTGGTCAGCGAGGCGTAGAGAATGTCTCCTCGATCGACATCGGTATTCTCGTCGTCCTTCACGTAGAGAAGATCGAAGCCGTCTCCTTCCTCCCCCTTCCTTTGGAAATCGATGTCGTAGGCGAAGATGCGGACGAGCTCATCGATGATGGGCCGCGGGATGCTGCTCTTCAATGCGGTCTCGTAGAGGCTTTCGTAAAGAGTAGGCCCGCCATCGTCCGCATCATCATCGTCGTCATCGGAGTTCGCAGCCGGATGCGGAGTGGCCTTCGTCACCTTCGCAGGAGGGAGGACCGAGCGAAAAACATGCTCGTCGTCCACCGCGGCGATGGCGCTGATCCCGTCATCTCCGTAGGCGATGACCCGCAGCAGTTCGTCTGCCTTGTGCGAGGTGCGCGTGCCGCTGTCGACCAAAAGACGAAGCTTTTGACCCACGGAGACGGTGTAGTCGCGTGTCTTGGGAGCAAAGATCGCCTGGATCTGTTTGATCTGCTCCGCGGTCGCCCCGTTGTTTTGGAGGATCTGCTCAAAGGTGTCGCCGTGCCTCGCAATGATGAGACGTTCGGTCCCGCCGATCTTCGGCGTACTCTCGTCGAGCTTCGTTATGACGGCGACGTTCTCGGGAACCACTTTCACATCGAGCGAGGTGAAAGGCCCAAGGCCAGGGGGCGCGTAGCCCAAGACGCCAGGATCGACATTCGGGCTGGCGACGCTGTGGCTGAGGAGGGAGGCCGGAAGTGCAAGGCTATCTCCCGGCGGTAGGGAAGGGGTCGCGAGCTTCGGGGAAAGCTGCGCGCTTGCATCTTCATCGCTCAAGCTCGCCGGCGAAAAATTCGGAAGCTCATCGGTCGAAAGCGACCGTCTGATCATGGAGACGTCCGCGTTCACATCGGATGTCTGATCGTCGCTTGCATGTTGGGAATTCCCGGCAGCGGCGACAATCTGCAGCGGATTGAAGGTCGGGATGTCGTCGGCGATGTTTGGCGCGGCAAGCGATAGCGCCGTTGTCACGCGGGTGAAAACCCGCACCTTGATGATTTCGCGATCTCCGACTTTGATCGTGTCCGGAAGCCGCGCGACTTGCTTGGCCGCGCCGACATCCGAACTGGTGACGATCTTGTCGCCCTTGGTGCCATGATCGGCGAATTCGTTGCCGTCCGCGCCCGTGCTTGCCCGCAGGATTGCGAGCTTCGCCTTGGAGGCGAAATTCGCCTGGCCATCGAGGGCGATAAGCAGGGAGGCGCCGACCAGCGCCAATCCGCCAATGCCGGCGAGCACCGTTCCGGCGAGCCAGCGCAGATTGACACCAACGACGCTCGGGGAGGCGGCCTCTGTCTCGAGCGCCATCGGCGGATCGTCGCCGACGACGGAACCGGGAATGGCGGTCGAAGGCGCATTCGCCTGCATCAGGGGAGATGCAAGGCCGCTACCGAAGAGATGGAGGTTGAGCGGCCTTTCGTTCATCGAGCTCGAGCTTTATTCTCCGAGGCCTCGAAAACGCGGTCCGTTCCCGCCGCTACAGCATTGGGATTGGAGCGATTTTCGCCTGCATACAATGAGGCGAAATTGTCTGAAATGGGGCGCGCGGCGCGAGGGCCCCCGCGTGTCCCAATGTTTCTTTGGCCAGGGGGCCTTGGAAAAATCGCTCGGAAGGCACAGATTTCTTGCGTCGGGCTGTTGACAGCGCGCTTCTCCCCCGCCTATATGCGGCAAGTCGTGACGGCGCTCTTGCGCTGCCGGCGTCCTGTCCTCTTCATAACGGTTGGCTTCTTAGCCGGCGTTCGTCGGAGGAAAGGTGCTTCTGCGGAATTTCAGCTTGCTGGGCCGCGGCAGCGTTTTTTGACAAGTGGGAAATGAAAGAGAAACGTGGACGGCGTGGTTCCGCGGTCGCTTCGGCGATCACGAGATACCGGCGGCGTCGCGTTTAAGAGCTCACATGGGCAGCGCAAGCTGTTCATTGTGCGCTCCGTCAATGCGTGACGACCATGCCGGACAGACATCTCAATTCAACTTGAGAGTTTGATCCTGGCTCAGAACGAACGCTGGCGGCAGGCTTAACACATGCAAGTCGAAC
>JAFBAK010000132.1 GCA_019247795.1 Hyphomicrobiales bacterium
AACCGCCTGCTCTCCCTGAAGGCGACGAACGATACCTCCTACGTGGATCGCGACGCGGTGGCCGAAGAAATCGCGGCTTCGCGGCGCCTGTGCGCACGCCATTCCTGGCCCGTGATCGATGTGACACGCCGTTCGATCGAGGAAACGGCAGCGACCGTCATGGACCTCTACCGGGCGCACCGGCTGAAGTTCATCGTCGAATGAGGAAAGGCGATGGCGGCGCGACCTGGAGGGGCGAGCACAGATTGATCCTGGCCTCGCGCAGCGCGACACGCCTCGAGCTGCTCAAAAGCTGCGGCATAGACGCCGAGCCGATCGCGGCCGATATCGATGAACGCGCCATCGAGGGAGAGGAGCGCCGGCGCGGCGCGATGCCCATGGTCATCGCCAGGCGGTTGGCCTCGGAAAAGGCGCTGGTCGTCTCGCGTCGCAGCCCCGGACGGCTCGTGCTCGGCGCCGACCAGGTGCTTGCCGTCGAGGATCGCTCCTTTTCCAAAGCAGCGACGCTTGCCGAGGCGGCCTCGCGCCTCGTCGTGCTCGCCGGGAGATGCCACCGCCTCATCAGTGCCTGCGCGCTCGCGCGCGATGGCATCCTCGTGCTCGAGGCTGTCGAGACGGCCGAGCTCAGGATGCGCAATTTGAACAAGGCCGAGATCGACAACTATCTCGAAATGGTCGGGGATCAGGTCCTGGCGAGCGTCGGCGCCTATCAGGTCGAGGGCTTGGGCCGGCTCCTGTTCGAGCGCATCGAGGGCGATCACGCGGTCATTCTCGGACTGCCGCTCACGAGCCTTCTCGCCTATCTGCTCTCTGTCGATCTCGTGGGCTTCGGCGCTCACGGAAGCTGATCCAAGGCAGCTTCGGCGCTTCCAAAGAACAAACCCTTTCATTTTGCTCGACAATTGGCCATAGCGAAACGATGGTCATTCGCGCTGAGCCAAGTGCATGAGGCGTGCCTGCGTCATCGGCGATCCGGTTGCGCATTCGCGATCGCCGCTGGTGCACGGGTTCTGGCTCGAGGAGCTCGGCATCGAGGGCAGCTATGGCCGCGAGCACGTCGCGAGCGAGGCACTCCCGAACTTCATGGGCGCTCTGGCCCGGCGTGGGTATCGCGGTTGCAACGTCACCTTGCCGCATAAGGAAGCGGTGTTTCATCTCATCGACGAGACGACCGAGCTTGCGCGCAGCCTCATGGCCGTAAACACCGTGTGGCTCGACGAGACCGGGCGCCTTTGCGGCGACAATACGGATGTGCACGGCTTCGTCGCCAATCTCGACCAGGAAATGCCGAACTGGCGAAGGACGACGCAAACCGCGCTTGTGCTCGGTGCGGGAGGCGCGGCACGCGCGATCGTCATGGGGCTCATGCTCAGCGGCATCGAACGGGTCATCATCGCAAATCGTTCGGCGGATCGGGCCGACGCGCTCGTGGCAGGGCTGCCCCGGGTTGCGGAAACCGTAACGCTCGACCGTTTGCAGGAAATTCTCGCAGAGGTGGATCTCCTCGCGAACACCACTTCGCTCGGCATGATCGGCCAGCCGCAACATGGCTTCGCGCTCGACACGCTCAAGCCGGGCGCGCTCGTGACCGATATCGTTTACGTGCCGCTCGAAACCGAATTGTTGCGCGAGGCGCGGCGCCGCGAACATCCGACGGTCAGTGGCCTCGGCATGCTGTTGCATCAGGCCGTGCCTGGTTTCGAGCATTGGTTCGGCACGCGTCCGTCGGTGTCGGCAGCGCTTCACCGTCATGTGGCGGCCGACATCCCCGAAACCGGGTCTTGAGCCGGAACCGATGCAGCTCGACCCTTTCATCCTCGGCCTCACCGGCTCGATCGGCATGGGCAAGACGACTGCCGCCGGGCATTTCAGGCAGGCGGGTGTGCCGGTCTTCGACGCCGATCTTGCGGTCGCACAGCTTTATCGGAGCCACGCCGCGCCTCTCATCGAGGCGGCTTTCCCCGGAACGGTGCGCGGCGGCACGGTCGACCACGATCTCCTCGCCAAGCGCGTGCTCATCGATCAAACGGCCATCCGGCGCCTCGAAGCTATCGTGCATCCTCTCGTGCGCAAGGAGGAGACAAAATTCCTGCGGGAAGCCGCGAGTGCGGGTCTTGTGGTCCTCGACATCCCGCTCTTGTTCGAGACCCACGGGGAAACGCGATGTGACGCGGTGGTCGTCGTCAGCGCGTCGCCTTCTGCCCAGCGCGAGCGCGTGCTCGCGCGTCCGGGCATGACGCAAGAGCGATTGGCGGCCATTCTGCGCCGCCAGATGCCCGACGAGGAAAAGCGTCGACGGGCCCATTTCGTGATCGACACCTCGCGCAGCCATCTCGCGGCGCGCCGACAAGTCGACGACGTCCTTCGCGCGCTCGCCGGGCGTCCCTCGAGGCGAAATCTCCTCGCCGCGCGGCCGCAACGGAGCGACTCACCGGCAGGAAAAGCGTGAATATCGCTCCTTCGGCCTCATCGCCGATTCCCTTCGGCCTCGAATCTCTCTAGAATCGTTACGCATAAGCCATGCGTGAAATCATTCTCGATACCGAAACAACGGGCCTCGACCATTCGAGCGGCGATCGCATCGTGGAAATCGCCTGCGTCGAGCTCTTCAACCGGTTCCCGACGAACCGCAGCTTCCATGCCTACATCAACCCCGAACGTCCGATGGCCCCGGACGCCGAGAAGGTGCACGGGCTGACCGATCTGTTCCTCGCCGACAAGCCGCGCTTCGCCGAACATGTCGAGGCGTTCTTGAATTTCGTGGGCGACGCAACCCTCGTCATTCACAATGCGAGTTTCGACGTCGGCTTCCTCAATGCCGAGCTTGCGCGCACGGGGCGCGAGCTTCTCCGATTCGAGCGCGTCGTGGATACGCTGGCTCTGGCGCGGCGCAAGCATCCCGGAGCGCCGAACAGCCTCGACGCATTGTGCGCGCGCTATGGCATCGATAATTCCAATCGCGTGAAGCACGGCGCCTTGCTCGATGCCGAGCTCCTCGCGGAAGTCTATATCGAGCTCACCGAAGGCCGGCAAAGCGGCCTCGATTTCGAGGTGGCGGGCGCAGTGGATGGACGCTCGCTCGATGTCGTCTATCGCGCGGCTCCGCAAAGAGCCGTGCCGCTCGCCCCGCTGCTTTCAGTGGAGGAGCGCGAAGGCCATGCGGCCTTCATCCGCACCCTTGGAGACAAGGCGATCTGGCGCGACTATCTCGAACCGCGCGGTGCACTCATCGAGGCGCCCCGGCGCGAAGCCGCGATGGCGTAGCGCCGGTCCGGAAGCAAAGCGCGGGCTCCCAAGATCACGTCGCCAGAGATCGATTCACTCGATGTGAGCGAACCAGAAAAGCGGCCTCGGGCTTCGCGAATCATTTGCTGACACCCGGTGATGCTGAGGCCGGATGGGTCCGGCCCTCGAATCGTCGCTCGAGCTCCCCCGCAGGCGTGACCTGCCTGCCGCGCGGCAGCGAACCGGAACTTCCCCGCACGCTCACTGGTTGCTCGCCAATGCTGCGAGGCCGCATCCGCTGAGGGGCTTTCTTGCAATCTCGGATCGACGAACGCGAGATTTGACGAACAGGGTGAATTGTAACCGCGATGCAAATCGTCCGATGAATGATGTCGGTATGGTCCCGCTCGACGAGGTGACGCTCGAGGCCCTCGCGGAAGCGAGGCATCCCAATCCGTTTTCCGTGCTGGGTCCGCATGCTGCGCCGGGCGGGCGCGTGGTGCGGGTCTTTCTGCCGGGAGCGCGCGCCGTGGACGTCATGGCAAGACGAGGCGAGGCCAAACGCGGCCGCCTCGAGCCCGCGATTCCGATGGGACTTTTTCAAGGCCTCATCGCCTCGAGCGAACCCTACCTTCTGCGCATCGAGTGGCCGGATGCAGTCGAGGTCACCGAAGATCCCTACGCCTTCGGAATGCTGCTCGGCGATGTCGATCTCCATCTCCTCGGGGAGGGGCGACATTACGAGCTTGCTTCCTGTCTCGGTGCCCTGCCGATGGAAGTCGAGGGTGTCAAGGGAGTCCGTTTTGCCGTCTGGGCGCCGAATGCGCGCCGCGTCGCCGTGGTCGGCGACTTCAACGCCTGGGATGAGCGCCGGCACCCGATGCGGCTTCGCCATGGAGCAGGGGTCTGGGAGCTCTTCGTTCCGCGAATCGGCCCGGGACAACGCTACAAATACGCCATTCTCGGCCCGCATGGCGAACGCCTTCCTCAAAAGGCCGACCCGGTCGCAAGGCTGACGGAGGCCGCGCCCGCGACAGCCTCGATCGTGGCGGAAGCTGAGAATTTCACATGGACCGACGATGACTGGATGAAAGGCCGGAACAGTCGGCACAACAAGCATGCCCCGATCGCCATCTACGAAGTCCATCTCGGCTCATGGTTGAAGGGGCAAACCGACAACATGCCCCCATCCTGGGATCTGGCGATCCGACGCCTCATCCCTTACGCGGCCGATCTCGGCTTCACGCATATCGAGCTGATGCCGATCGCAGAGCATCCGTTCGGCGGCTCCTGGGGTTATCAGCCGCTCGGCCTGTTCGCGCCGACGGCGCGCTATGGTCCGCCCTCCGAATTCGCGCGTTTCGTCAACGCCTGCCATGAGCGCGGGATCGGTGTCATCCTCGATTGGGTGCCGGCCCATTTCCCCTCCGATCCGCATGGCCTTGCCCGGTTCGATGGGACGGCGCTCTACGAGCACCAGGATCCACGCGAGGGCTTTCACGAGGACTGGAACACGCTGATCTACAATTTCGGACGCAGCGAGGTTCAAGGTTTCCTCACGGCGAGCGCGCTCCACTGGCTGCAGAGCTTCCATGTCGATGGCTTGCGCGTCGACGCGGTCGCCTCGATGCTCTACCGCAATTACAGCCGCAAACCCGGGCAATGGATTCCCAACATCCATGGCGGGGTGGAAAATCTCGAGGCCGTCGCCTTCATCCGCCATGTGAATGGCGTGCTGCATGAGCGATGTCCCGGCACGGTGATGATCGCCGAGGAATCCACGGCCTGGCCCGGCGTGACCCGGCCGGTTCCGGACGGCGGCCTCGGCTTCGACTACAAATGGAACATGGGCTGGATGCACGACACGCTCCGCTTCCTGGAGCGCAACCCGATCCACCGTCGTTGGCATCACGAGGACCTTACCTTCGGGCTCATTTACGCCTTTTCCGAAAACTACGTGCTCCCGCTCTCGCATGACGAGGTGGTGCATGGAAAAGGGTCGTTGATCGGAAAGATGCATGGCGACGATTGGCAGAAATTCGCGTCGCTGCGCGCTTATTTCGGGTTCATGTGGACGCATCCGGGGAAGAAGCTTCTCTTCATGGGCGGTGAGTTCGCGCAATGGCGGGAGTGGGATCATGATGCGGGTCTCGAATGGCGTCTCCTCGCCTATGATCGCCACCACGGAATGCAGCGCCTCGTTCGCGATCTCAACAACGTCTATCGCCAGGAAGGCGCGCTGCATGCGCTCGACGCTGATCCGACCGGTTTTCGCTGGCTCGTGCGCGAAGACTACGCCAGCTCCGTCTTTGCCTATTTGCGCAATGGAATGAGCGGCGCCCCACCGGTCCTCGTCTTGTGCAACATGACGCCAGCGCCGCAGCCCTTCTATCGTGTCGGCGTTCCGCTCGTCGGCGGCTGGCGCGAGCTCCTCAACACGGATTCTGCCCTCTATGGCGGCGGCAATCTCGGCAATGGCGGCTTCCTGCGAAGCGAAGCGGTTCCCAGCCATGGAGAATCGCAATCCCTCGAGCTGCTCGTCCCGCCGCTCGCGACTTTGATCTTGCGCCATGAGGGCTGAGCGGTGAGCGACACGGCACTGCGCGACCTCGCCACGCGGGCGGGCGTGGCACCCCAATGGAAGGATGTCGCCGGCACCACGCATGACGTGTCGCCCGAGACGCTTCGCGCGCTCCTCGCGATGCTGGGCCTTTCTTGCGGCAGTGAGAGCGAGCTCGCGGAAAGCCTGAGGCGCCTCCATGAAAGCACGGGAAGCATGTCCGCACCGAATCTCATCACGGCGCGCCTCAAGGAACCGATCATCCTTCCGGCTTTCGCGAACGAGCTGCAGCGCGCGCGGCTCATTTTCGAGGATGGTTCACGGCAGGACGTCAAGCTCGAGGAAGGGCCCGACGGACGCACGCTTTCAACGGGAATCGAATGCGCCGGCTACCATCTGCTGGAGACAGACCACGGTGTCGTGACGCTCGCGGTCGCTCCGCCGCGCTGTTTCGCGATCGAAGATGTCGCGCCGGGCGAGCGCATCTTCGGACTAGCGGCACAGGTTTACGGCTTACGCCGAAGCGGCGATTGCGGGATCGGCGATCTGGGCGGCGTCCGCGCGCTCGCGCTTTCCGCGGCGCGAGGCGCCGCGGATGCGCTCGCGCTCAGCCCCCTGCACGCGCTGTTCTTGGCGATGCCCGAGCGCTTCGGCCCTTATTCGCCGTCAAGCCGCCTGTTCCTCAATCCGCTGCATGCTGATCCAGCGATGATTTTCGGCGCCGAGCGTGTGCGGGCGGCCGCAGACGAAGCGGGTCTGCAACGCGAAATGGCCGAGCTCGAAGCTTTCGATCTCGTCGATTGGCCGCGCGCCGCGCGGATCAAGCTAGCGCTCTTGCGCACCCTCTTCAAAAGCTTCGAAGGCGTCGAGCTTGCAGGCCACGAATCCGCGGGTCTCGCGGCCGATTTTCGGGATTTTGTCGCCGAGGGAGGAGAGCTTCTCGCGGGACATGCGCGTTTCGAGGCTTTGCATGCCGCCCGGCTCGCGGCAAACCCCAAAGCCCGGAGCTGGCGCGATTGGCCAAGCGGCTGGCGCGATTCCGAAAGCGCTGAGGTCGCGGATTTTGTCGAGAGCCATTCCGGCGAGATCGAGTTCCATTGTTTCCTGCAATGGCTGGCGCAAAGATCGCTCGCCGTGACCCAGGGCACCTGCAAGAATGCGGGGATGCGGATCGGCCTCGTTTCCGATCTCGCAATCGGGATGGATGGCGCGGGAAGCCATGCATGGAGCCGTCAGCGCGACATTCTCGTCGGCGCGAGCGTCGGCGCGCCGCCCGATTACTATAACGCCAATGGCCAGGATTGGGGTCTCACGGCCTTCTCACCGCATGCGCTCGTCTCAGGTGGCTTTGCGCCCTTCCTCGCGACCTTGCGCGCTGTGTTGCGGCACGCCGGCGGGGTGCGCATCGATCACGCCATGGGGCTCATGCGGCTTTGGCTCATTCCCGAAGGAGCTTCCCCGACGCAGGGCGCCTACATCTCCTATCCGGTCGAAGATCTGTTCCGGCTGACGGCGCTCGAATCCTGGCGCCATCGGGCCATCATCATCGGCGAGGATCTCGGCACCTTGCCGCAGGGATTTCGCGAGCGTCTCGCGGCCCAGGCAATCGCGGGCATGCAGGTGCTGCGCTTCGAGCGCGACGAGCATGGCTTCTTCCGATCGCCCGATCTCTGGCGACGCTCCGCGGTGGCGATGACGGTCACGCATGATCTTGCCCCGACGGCGGGGTGGTGGCGCGGCCACGATATCGACGTTCGCGCTTCGCTTCCCCCTTCCTCCTCTGCGTTCGTCCCTGCCGAGACGCTGGAAGCCGAGCGTCGTGCGCGCGCGACCGACCGCCATTTCCTCTGGGGCGCGCTGTGTCATGCCGGAGCGGCGAGCGGCGAGCAGCCGGGGCCGGATGCGCCCGAGAGCGTCGTCGACGGGGCGGTCCGTTTCACGGCCGCCACGCCTTGCGGCCTTGCGCTTCTGCCGCTCGAAGACGCGCTCGGCGAGGTCGAGCAGCCGAATTTGCCGGGTACCGTCGAGGAGCATCCAAACTGGCGAAGGCGACATCCCGGCGAGGCCTCGACGCTTCTCGACGCCCCGGCAGCCGTCGCGCGGCTCGAGACGATGCGTAAGCGATGCACGTGAAGGAGCGGCGAAAGCCTCGGTTCAAGCTACGGCCGGAGTGCCTCGTCCCGAAGCTCAGGTGACCTGGATTAAATGGGGAGCTGGAATGCCTGCCAAGCTTGAAAAGCTAAAAGCTAAGCGACAACTGTCATGTTCGAAGCGACAGATGACAGGGATTGCAATGGCAGCGCCTGCCGCACAAAGCCATGACCGGACCGTGAAGCTACGCGACGTCGCCAGGTTGTTCGGCGGCCCGAAGGTTCTCGGTCACCGGGTGAGCAATGCGCTCGATGCTCACGACATGCTTCTTGAGGGGTTACCAGAGAGGGCGCTGAGCCACTTCGTGGACAGGCTGATCGTGATCGAGTGGGACCAGCTCAAGAAAGTTGTCGGCATAGCCGACGCACCTACCAGCGACGCAAGGGTACCCCCGAGAAACCGCTAAGGCAGGAGCAAAGCGAGCGAACTTGGAAATTCGCAGAGATCCTCGCCAAAGCATCTTTACTTCTCGGATCTCAGGAGGATGGCGAGCATTGGCTGGAATCACCGGCCATGGGCCTGAACGGCGAGCGTCCGATTGACCTATTGGCCACTCGGGCGGGCGCGGAGATCGTCGAAAATTTTCTGAACCAGCTCGGGTACGGCGTCTACGTGTGACGCCGCTTCCGGGGGTACTTGGCGGGAAGGAACTCGTTGCCTGGCGTTTGGATCAAGCGCCATACGCTCCCGCTTGGGACAGCGGCGAGGGGGCGTTCAGGTGCGGTGGTCGATGGAACAGCGCGGGTGTCCGCGCAGTGTACTGCTCCATCGATCCTGCTACCGCGATATTGGAAATGGCGGTACATAAGACATTCAAGGCGCTCGATACGGTGCCGCACGTAATAACGGAAATGGGCATAACCGAGCCGTCGAAGGCTCATCCTATTTTCCCGGCGGATATCCCAAACGCCAATTGGCTCACGCCAGGAATACCGAGCGCAGGACAGCAGGCATTCGGCGATGCCTTGTTGAGAACGCACCAGTTCATCATTATTCCAAGCGCGGTGTCGAGAGAAAGCTGGAACCTGATCTTCATCAAGGCGAGGACGGTTGGCGCTTACTCTTGCAAGTCTCAAAAGCAGTTTGCCCTTGATACCAGACTTCACCCTCCAACTCCCGCACGCGCCCCATGAGGAGCGGTGTAGTACGCGAAGGCGGCAAACCTTCAAACGTGACGAGCTTTCCGCTATGCCTCGATTTTCCACGAGTTTCCACGCGTCTCGAGCCACAAGACACGTTCGGCGCATCATCATTGCTTCCGACAATCGCGCCGCAATCCATTCGAGTACTCAGGATGCCGATTTAAAAGTGTCTTGTCGGCGCATTTCGGCTACAAAGATAACTCGGGCGGATGCATGGCCTGCGCTCCGGGTCGGCCGAAGGTCGCGAGAGAGCGTAGCTAAGGAGACCGCAACAGACGGCCCAAGCATGCCGATCCTGCCCTGCCTTGGAGGACAGCGTCATGGCCGACATGCTGAAGCGCAGGCAGGAGCGCCCCATGGCGCATATCGTGGCCCCCGAAATGGGGCGCGTGCATCTCGCGAGCGGCTTCGAGACCACGCTCTTCTCGCGCACCGATCCTGAGGATCTCGCCCGACTCGATTCGGAAGCTCGCTCTGCCGTGGCGGCCTCCGCCTTGGCGGTGCTTTCCGAGCCGCGGCCGCGCGGCAAGGCGCGCATCGCGTTGCGCGACGTTGCCGTCGACGACAGTGGCCTCGACAAGGTGACGATCGTCGAGGCGATCAATGACAACATGCCCTTCCTGCTCGATTCGACGCTCGCCGAGATCGCCGAGCGCGGGCTGAGCCTGCGGCTCGTCGCTCATCCGATCCTCAGCGTCGATCGCGACGTTTCAGGGGCGCTCGTGGAGCTGAAAGGAGAGGCGCAGGGCCAGCTGCAGCCCGGCGAGCGTCGGGAGAGTTTCATCCACCTGCATCTCGATCCCGTCGAGGACGCCGCATTGCGCGCCGAGCTCATCGCAGGTCTCGAGCGCGTGCACGCCGAGGTCAGGCGCGCGGTTTCCGATTTTCCCTCGATGCGGGCGCGCGTGTTCGAGGCGGTGCAGGCCGCCAAGATTTCCCCGCCACCGCTCGCCGCGCAGGATGTCGCCGAAGGGATCGCGCTCGTCGAATGGATGCTCGCCGACAATTTCACGTTCCTCGGTGTGCGCGAATACCGCTTCGTGGACGATGACCAGAATGGCGATCTCGTCGGCACCAACGGGCTTGGCCTCTTGCGCGATCCGGATCTCAAGGTGCTTCGGCAAGGCAAGGAATTCGTCAATGTGACGCCGGAGGTCCGCGCCTTCCTGGCGGAGCCGACACCCGTCATCGTCACCAAGGCGAACATCAAGTCGCGCGTGCATCGGCGCGTGCACATGGATTATGTCGGCCTCAAGCTCTACTCGTCCGAGGGGCTTTGCCAAGGCGAACTGCGTATCGTCGGCCTGTTCACCGCGAACGCTTACGACAGCCCCGTCGCCGCGGTGCCGTATTTGCGCCGAAAGGCCGAGGCGGTGCTGTCGCGCGCCGCGCTCGACCCGTCGAGCTATGCGGGGCGCGCGCTCAAGAACGTCCTCGAGACCTACCCACGCGACGAACTCTTCCAGATCGACGTCGAGACCCTTTACCACTTCGTGTCCGAGATCCTGACGCTCTCGGAGCGGCCGCGGATCAGGGCGTTGGCGCGCCTCGACCGCTTCAACCGGTTCGTCTCGATCCTCGTTTTCATTCCGAAAGATCGCTACGACACCGCCATTCGCCAAAAGGTCGGCGCTTTCCTGGCCCATGAATACGCCGGGCGGCTTTCCGCCGCTTATCCTGCCTATCCGGATGGTCCCCTCGCCCGCACGCATTTCATCGTCGGGCGCGACGGCGGAGAGACGCCGGATGTGCCGCGTGCGACACTCGAGGCGGGCATCGCCGCCATCGTGCGCAACTGGGTCGATGAATTGCGCAGCGCCACGATCGCCCTTGCTCCCGATCATCCAGGGGCGGCCGCGCTCGAGCGCTACCTCGAGGCATTCGGGCCGGCCTATCGGGCAGCTTATGGCGCGCAGGCGGCCCTCAACGACATCGCCATCATCGAAGGCTTGGGTGAAGGCGCGCGCGCCGTGCGCCTCATCGCACATGCCGGCGACGAATACCTCGCATCCCTGAAGCTCTACACGCGAGGCCGGTCGGTCTCGCTATCGCAGCGCGTGCCGATTCTCGAGAATTTTGGCTTCGAGGTGATCGACGAGTCGAGCTTCACCATCGCGCCGGCCGGGGGGAAGCCCATTTTCTTGCACGACATGACGGTGCGACGCGCCGATGGCGCGGAAATCGAAGCGCGAGCGCTGGCGCCGCGCCTGGAAGAGGCGCTGATCGCGCTCGGCGAAGGCTTGACCGAAAGCGACAGCTTCGACGCGCTCGTCGCTGCGGCCGGCCTCGCCTGGCGCGACGTCGCTCTCGTGCGCGCCTTGTCGCGCTATCTGCAACAGGCGACGATCCGCTATACCCAAAGCTACATGGCGCAGGCGCTGGTGCGGCACGCCGGGATCGCTGCGGCGCTCGTCACCTTGTTCTACGCGCGTTTCAATCCCGAGCTCGAGCAAGAGCGGCGCGCGGAAGCGGAAGCCGCAACCCGCAACCTCATCGCCGAGAAGCTGAAAGAGGTCACGAGCCTCGATGATGATCGCATCCTCTCGCGCTATCTCAACCTCATCGACGCGATGGTCCGCACGAATTTCTTTCAGCGCGAGGCAGACGGACGTCGGCGGGCCGCGATGGCCTTCAAATTCGAGAGCGGCAGGATCGAGGGCCTGCCGCTGCCGCATCCCTTGTTCGAGGTTTTCGTCTACTCGCCGCGCGTCGAAGCCGTGCATCTGCGTTTCGGCCGCGTGGCGCGTGGCGGCATCCGCTGGTCGGACCGCCCACAGGATTTCCGTACCGAGGTGCTCGGCCTCGTGAAGGCGCAACAGGTGAAGAATGCGGTGATCGTGCCGGTCGGCGCAAAGGGCGGCTTCTTCCCCAAGCACCTGCCGCCGCAAACCCAGCGCGATGCTTGGCTCGCGGAAGGCACGGAGAGCTATAAGCTGTTCATCTCGACGCTTCTCGATGTCACTGACAACATCGACGCGAGCGGCATCGTGCACCCGCCGGCGACGATCTTCTTCGATGGCGACGATCCCTATCTCGTGGTCGCGGCTGACAAGGGCACGGCAACGTTCTCGGACACGGCGAATGCGATTTCGCAAGCCAAGCACCACTGGCTCGGAGATGCCTTCGCGTCGGGCGGCAGCCAAGGCTATGACCACAAGAAGATGGGCATCACGGCGCGCGGCGCCTGGGAAGCCGTGAAGCGGCATTTCCGCGAGGTCGACATCGACATTCAGACCACGCCCTTCACGGTGTGCGGCGTCGGCGACATGTCGGGCGATGTGTTCGGCAACGGCATGTTGCTGTCCCGGCACATCAAGCTCGTCGCCGCTTTCGATCACCGCGACATCTTCCTCGATCCGGCTCCGGACGCGGAGCGCGCCTATGCGGAGCGCCAGCGGCTCTTCGATTTGCCGCGCTCGAGCTGGAAGGATTATGACGCGTCGCTCATCTCCGCGGGTGGAGGCGTGTATTCGCGGTCGCTGAAAGCCATTCCTCTCTCGCCCGAGATGCGCGAGGTGCTCGATCTCGACAAGGCCGAGGCGACGCCCTTCGAGGTGATGACCGCGATCCTCAAGGCCCGCGTCGATCTCCTCTGGTTCGGCGGCATCGGCACGTATGTGCGCTCCGGCCACGAGAGCGATGCCGAGGTCGGGGACCGGGCCAATGACGCCATTCGCATCACCGGCCCGCAAGTGCGTGCCAAGGTCATCGGCGAGGGGGCCAATCTCGGCGTCACGCAGCGCGGCCGCATCGAGGCGGCGCGCGCGGGCGTGCGCCTCAATACGGACGCCATCGACAATTCGGCCGGCGTCAACACTTCGGACGTCGAGGTGAATTTCAAAATCGCGCTGGCGAGCGCGATCCGAGACGAACGGCTCACCATGGCGCAGCGCGACACTCTCCTCGCCGAGATGACCGAGGATGTCGGGTCTCTCGTGCTGCGCAACAACTACCTGCAGACGCTCGCGCTTTCGCTTGCCGAGCGGCGCGGGGTCGAGGACGTGGCTTTCGCCGAAGGCCTGATGCGCATGCTCGAGGCGGAGGGGAGGCTCGATCGTTCCGTCGAATTCCTGCCCGGCGACGAGGCGCTCGAGGAGCGCGCCAAGCGCGGCGATGGGCTAACCCGCCCGGAGCTCTCGGTGCTGCTCGCCTATGCCAAGCTCTGGCTCGACGATCATGTCCGTGCGAGCGACGTGCCGGACGACCCGTATTTCGAGGGCGAGCTCACACG
This sequence comes from Hyphomicrobiales bacterium, assembly GCA_019247795.1. GTDB lineage: Bacteria > Pseudomonadota > Alphaproteobacteria > Rhizobiales > Beijerinckiaceae > GAS188. The sequence continues at coordinate 13,310 of JAFBAK010000132.1, forward strand.
TTATTTCCCGAACGCGATGCGCGAGCGCTTCGCGGCCGACATCGACGGGCACCGCCTGCGGCGCGAGATCATCGCGACCCAATTGTCGAACGCCGTCATCAACCGCGCCGGCCCGACGGTCGCGGCCCGGCTTGCCGGCGAGACGGGGCTCGACCCCGCGCTGATGACGCGAGCTTACGCGGCGGTGCGCGATTCTTTTGGGCTGCTCGAGCTCAACACGGCCATCGATGCGCTCGACGGGAAGCTGCGAGGCGACGCGCAATTGGCGCTTTATCGCAACGTGCAGGATGTCGTCTTGTCGCAGCTCGCCTGGTTCATGCGCAATGCGAGGCTCACGGCGGGATCGCTCACCGAGACCGTGGCGAGCTTCAGGGCGGGGATCGGCGCGGTATCGGCGAGTCTCGATCGCAATCTGGGGCCGGCCGCCGCCTCGGCGCGCGTCGCGCGCCGGACGGAGCTCATGCAAATGGGGGCGCCCGAGCCTTTGGCACGTGCTCTTGCGGACCTCGCCTCGCTGTCGAGCGCTCCCGATATCGTCGTGATCGCCGGCTCGAGCGGCAAGCCGATCGAAGCCGTCGCCATGGCGCATTTCGGCATCGACGACATGCTCGGCATCGGCGCCTTGGTGGCCGCCGCCGACAAGATGCCGCTTGCGGATGCCTATGATCGGCTCGCTCGAGACCGCGCCGTCGCGACGATCGGAGCCGCCCATCGCGGCATTACTGCCAAGGTTGTGGCGCTGCATGCGAGCGAGGATTTGCCCGGCAGCGCGCTCGATGCGTTCCTGGCCGCGGACCCGAATGTGGCACGCGCCCGCGAGCGTCTCGGGCTTCTCGCGGCCTCGGCTCCCTCGATCGCGAAGCTTACGGTCGCGGCGGGGCTCCTCGACGACCTCGCACGCTGAAGCGTGAACGGGAGCGAGGGGCGGCGCCTCCTCCTATCCGGCTTGGCGCGCCGTGCGGGCGATGCGTCCCTCGATGGGGTAGGCCGGATCGTTGTAGCCCGGTGTCGAAGGATGGCCGGGCATCACGAGGCGGTCGATCAAGGCCTCGTCCTCGGCCGTGAAGCGGTAGGCGAGCGCCTTGGGATAATCCTCCCATTGCGCCTCGGTGCGCGGCCCGGCGATGACCGAGGTGACGAGCTCGTTGTTCAACAGCCAGGCGACCGCGAACTCGCCGGCGCTGATGCCGCGCGCTTCAGCGTGCTCCTTGATCTCCTGCGCGAAGCGCAAGGATTCGGGACGCCATTCGCTCTGCATCATCCGTTGGTCTCGCCTCGCCGCGCGTGAGCCCTCGATCGGCGCAGCATCGGGGACATATTTCCCGGTCAGCACGCCGCGCGCGAGCGGGCTATAGGGCACGACGCCAAGGCCATAGAAGCCGCAGGCCGGCAGATGCTCGGTTTCCGGCATGCGGTTCATGGCGTTGTAATAGGGCTGGCTCACGACCGGGCGGTCGATGCCGAGTTCGTCGCAGAGCCGGCAGATTTCCGCGACGCGCCACGAGCGGAAGTTGGACACCCCGAAATGCCTCACCTTTCCTTGTCGGATGAGATCGGCGACGGCATGGACCGATTCGGAGAGCGGCGTATCGTAATCCTCCTTATGGAAATAATAGACGTCGATGCACTCGATGCCGAGGCGCCGCAGGCTTGCTTCGGCGGCGCGCATCATCCATTGACGCGAGAGGCCGGTGTCGCCGGGCCGCGTTCCAATCGGATTGCCGAGCTTGGTCGCGACAATCCAATCGTCCCGACGGCTCTTGATCGCGCGCCCGACGATCTCTTCCGATCGTCCCTCCGCGTAGGCATCCGCCGTATCGATAAAGTTGACGCCCTGGTCGCGCGCTCGCGCGATGATGCGCTGCGCCGTTGCCTCCTCGGTCTGGGCGCCGAACATCATCGTGCCGAGACAAAGAGGAGAGATTTTCAAGCCGCTGCGGCCGAGCCTGCGATATTCCACTTCGACCTGTCCTTTTGAGGAGAAACGCTGATCGACTCGCAAGCGGTACGTCGTTCGCTACTCCGTCGTTCTAGCGTCGTTTCGATATCGGTCGCAAAGGGCCGAAGAAAGGCCCTGGCTTCATCCCAAGCTCCGCCGCCTTTTGTGCGACGGTTGTCCCCATCGACATCATGAGGAGCACCGGCATTCGCGCCATCATGGGGTCGCGCAAGGCACGGCCCACTTTTCGACCATCCCAGAAAATCTCAGCGAACACGAGTACGAACACGACCACCATTCCGAGGTCATCCGAGCTGAAACCGACAAAGTGGAACCCGCTGGGAGTGATTTGCCGGACCGCCCACGCGAAGGCAATCGCCGCCACGATTCCAAGCGTGCCGATTGCAAACACCCGCAACAGCAGGCGGCGCATGAGGCGAAGAGCCAGGTTGAGCTCGTCGATTGTCAAAGTGCCGTTGTCCGCCATGTCGGCTCTCCGCTTTTAGGCCCTCATAACTACAAACGGGGTGCTAATTAGCGAAGCTTGGGGGGTCTCACAAGCGCAGCGGTTCAATTGCCTCGGGGCATGGTGCACGATGCTTCTAAAGCCGGCATGCTTAATGCCGGAAATGCCGCAACCCGGTGAAGACCATGGCGACGCCGGCCGCATCGGCCGCCGCGATCACATCCTGGTCGCGCACCGATCCGCCGGGCTGGATCACCGCTGTGGCCCCGGCGTTTATCGTGGCTAGGAGCCCGTCGGCGAACGGGAAGAACGCGTCGGAGGCGACGACCGCGCCCTTGGCGAGGCTCTCATCGAGGCCCGCCGCCCTGGCGGCCTCGGCCGCCTTCCAGGCGGCAATGCGGGCCGCGTCGACGCGGCTCATTTGCCCCGCTCCGATGCCGACGCTCGCGCCACCCTTTGCATAGACGATGGCATTCGACCTGACGTGCTTGCAGACGCGCCAGGCGAATTTGAGATCGTCGAGCTCAGCTCGGGTCGGCGCTCGCCGCGTGACCGTCTTCAAGTCGACGTCACCGAGAACCGCTGCGTCGCGCGATTGCACCAGGAAACCGCCTCCGACGGAGCGAATCGCAAGGCCCGGGGCCGCAGGGTCAGGCAATCCTTTCGTAAGCAGAAGGCGCAGGTTCTTCTTCGCCGCGAACACGGCGAGCGCCTCTTCATCCGCGTCAGGCGCCACGACAACCTCGGTGAACATGCCGGCGATCGCGGTGGCCGATGCGCGATCGAGCTTGCGATTGACCGCCACGATGCCGCCGAATGCGGAAGTCGAGTCACAGCGAAGCGCCTTGCAATAGGCGTCGACGAGATCGGTTCCGATCGCGACGCCGCAGGGATTGGCGTGCTTGACGATCGCGCAGACCGCATCTTCCGGGTCGAATTCAGCAACGCATTCGATGGCAGCGTCGGTGTCGTTGATGTTGTTATACGAGAGTTCCTTGCCCTGAACCTGGCGCGCCGTCGCGACCCCGAAGCGTGGCTCGGCCAAGCGATAGAAGCCGGCCTTCTGGTGCGGATTCTCGCCATAGCGCAGCGCCTGCGCCAAAAGCCCACCGAGCGCGTAGGCGCGCGGCGCCTCGAGGCCAGTCTCTCGCAACAGCCAGTTTGAGATCGCTGCGTCATAGGCGGCCGTCCTCGCATAGGCTTTGGCGGCCAGGCGACGGCGAAGCCCGAGCGTCGTGGCGCCATCATGTGCCTCGAGCTCAGCGGAAATGTCGGCGTAGTCGGCGGGGTCGACGACGACCGCGACATCGGCATGGTTCTTGGCGGCGCCGCGGATCATGGCGGGGCCGCCGATGTCGATGTTCTCGACACAGGCTTCGAATGACGCCGCCCTGCCGAGCATCTGCTCGAATGGATAGAGATTGACGACGAGAAGATCGATGGCCTCGATGCCATGAGCGAGCATCGCCGCCTCGTGCTCGGGATTCTCTCTGATGGCCAGAAGCCCCCCATGCACCTTGGGATGCAAGGTCTTGAGCCGGCCATCCATCATTTCGGGAAAACCCGTGAGCTCGGCCACATCCACTACCTCGAGGCCGGCATCCTTCAGAGCCTTCGCGGTTCCCCCTGTCGAAACAAGCTGGATGCCCCGGCCGGCAAGCAAGCGGGCGAGCGCGACGAGCCCCGCCTTGTCCGAAACCGAGAGAAGGGCGCGTGTGACGCGCCGAAGATCGGAGGCCATGAAGCGGTCCTGGGCCGAGGGGTCAAGCGGCGCTTAACACGATCCGATGAAAGACGACAGAAGCCTGCGTGGCTGCATATCCGCCGCTAAGCTCTCGAGTGCTTCTCTTGAGCTGCCGGGCTCAAGCGCGCGGCGAGAATTGGGCATCGGCCGCAGAAACTCTCTGCCTGTTGGCATCTCGAACACGGGTGAAACGCCAAGCGATCTCGCGCGTGACGGAAGATTGCGCTTCGATCACGATCTGCTGGGTCCGTCCGGCTCCGTCGGCCGCGGCATAGAAGATGCTCTCCTCGAGCACAGG
>JAFBAK010000133.1 GCA_019247795.1 Hyphomicrobiales bacterium
TTTGAAACAAGCTTCAGTCGTGCGGCTTGGCGAATTACGGTATAGGTGATTCGCGCCGGCCGCGAGCCGGCCGCGAGATGTGCATCGCGGGAGACGGCAGATTGCAGGGGAGGGCGGGTCGAGACAGAAAATCGACGCCCGGGCGAACTGGCGCCGCGGCTTTTCTGCCGGGCTTCTGCCGGGCCATCGGGGCTCTTCTCGTTGCCGGCGTGTCGGCGAGCGCCATCCTTGCATTCACGGCCAGCGGCTCGGCTGAGGAAATATCACACCTCACGCGCCTCGCTGATCTCGGTCTTCTCACCGACGAGCCGCGCGGCATCTTCTCGACGGCCTTCGTGGTCGGCCTCACCATCTTCTCGATCACGGTCGCCGTCCTGCATATCCGCGCCCGTGATTTCTGGACGCGACGCCTGCGCAGGCTCTCGGACCGGGCGGCCGACACCGACACCGCGCTCGATCGGGCCAAGCTCTTCCTGAATACGGAACGACAGGTGTTCGTGGTCTGGGCCGGCGATAACGAGGCGCCGGTGATCGAAGGCGACCAGAGCTTTCTCGAGGCGCAAGCGGGCGTCAACCGCCTCCTGGCTTTCGGCGCCTGGCTTCCTCCCGAGCGCGCCGCGGCGATCGAGGCAGCGCTCGACCGGTTGCGAGCTCGCGGCGAAGGCTTCGATCTCGCCATGCAGACGACGGGCGGCCAATTCGTCGAGGCGCAAGGCCGCGCCGTGGCCGGTCGCGCGGTCTTGCGCCTGCGCGAGACGACCGGCGACCGCCTCGAGCTGCAAAAAGCATCCGAAGCTTTTCGCAAGCTCGCCGAAGAGGCCGACAATCTGCGCGCCTTGGTCGAGGCGCTGCCCGGCCCCGCCTGGCGCCGTGACCGGCTGGCGCGGCTCGCCTGGGTCAACTCCGCCTATGCGCGCAGCGTCGAAGCGCATGATCCCGAGGATGCCGTCAAACGTGGCCTCGAGCTGCTCGAACGCGCCGATCGGGAACGCAGTGAGCGCCTGTTGCACGACAGCGGTCATTTCCATGAGAAGCTGAATGCCGTCGCCGCAGGCCAGCGCCGGCTGTTCGATGTCGTGAGCGTGCAAGGGGCTGCCGGCAGTGCCGGGGTCGCGCTCGATGTGAGCGATATCGAGTCGCTCGAGGCAGCGCTCGAGCGGCAAGCGAAGGCACACGCGCTGCTGATCGATCGCCTGCCGACGGCGGTCGCGGTCTTCGACAGCACGAAGCGCCTCGCTTCTTACAACAGCGCCTATCGCGACATGTGGCAGCTCGATGATGCCTATCTCGAGAACGCGCCGACCGAGGGTGAAATTCTCGACAAGCTGCGCTCCGAGCGCCGCCTACCCGAGCAGGGCGACTATCGCGCCTGGAAGACCCAGATCCTTGCGGCTTACCAATCCGTGGAGACGCGCGAGGATTGGTGGTATCCGCCCGATGGCAGGGCGCTGCGTGTGGTTTCCTCGCCCAACCCGCAGGGCGGCGTCACCTATCTCTTCGACGACGTGACCGAACGCATGCAGCTCGCTTCGAAATTCGAGGCGCTCACGCGCGTGCAAAGCGAGACGCTCGACACGCTCAAGGAAGGTGTCGCGGTGTTCGGTCCGGACGGCAAGCTCAAGCTGCACAATCTCGCCTTTCAGACGAGCTGGAACTTGCAGCCTTCCGTCCTCGCGGCGGCCCCGCACATCGACGCCATCATCGAAAGGTGCCGCGCGCTTGCGCCGGACGCCAGGGTCTGGGAAGCGATGCGCGCGGTCGTGACCGGGCTGAGCGATCGGCGCAACGCCTTGGAGCGGCGCCTGCCGCGCAGCGATTCGAGCCAATTCGACATCGCGGCCGCGCCGCTGCCCGATGGGGCAACGCTGATCACCTTCACCGACGTGACCGACAAGGTGGCGGCCGAGAAGGCGCTGCGCGAGCGCAACGAGGCGCTCGAGCGCGCGGCCAATCTGCGCGACGATTTCGTCCATCTCGTCTCCTACGAGCTGAGGTCGCCGCTCACCAACATCATCGGCTTCAGCCAGCTCCTGCGCGACCAGACCGTCGGCCCCTTGAATCAGCGCCAGCTCGATTACGCCGGCCATATCTCGCGTTCCTCGGCGGCGCTGCTTGCCATCGTCACCGACATCCTCGATCTCGCGACGATCGACAAAGGCTCGATCGACCTCGAGCTCGGGCCGGTCGACGTGCGCGAGACGATGGCTGCGGCAGCGGAGGGCGTGCAGGATAGGCTCGCGGAGGCGGGCATCCGCCTCGAGATCGCCACGACGAACGATATCGGCTCATTCATCGGTGACCGGAAAAGAGTGCGCCAAGTGCTCTTCAACCTTTTGTCGAATGCAATCGGCTTCTCCTCGGGCGGCCAGACGGTGCGCCTCAAGGCGGAACGCAAGGGCAATGAGGTCGTGTTCACGGTCAGCGACGAAGGGCGCGGCATTCCCGACGAGCTGAAGGAGCGGGTGTTCGACCGCTTCGAAAGCCACACCACCGGCGCGCGCCATCGCGGGCTCGGGCTTGGCCTGTCCATCGTTCGCTCTTTCGTCGAGCTGCACGGCGGTCGTGTCTGGCTCGATTCCGCTCCTGGGCGTGGAACCGTGGTCACCTGCGTCTTTCCCGATGCCGCCGTCCAGGCTCGAGCCGCGAGCTGATCATGCACGACGCCACGTTGCCGCAGATGCAAGCTCAAGAGCAAGGCTTCACCTGGACCTTGGTGGCCAAAGGCGAAGAGCAGACGAACCGTCTCGCGCGCCACCTCGCGAGCTTCGTGGGTCCAGGGGATCTCGTCACCTTGTCGGGAGGCCTCGGCGTCGGCAAGACGACGTTCGCCAGAGGCTTGATCCGTGCCATCTTGCGCGATCCCGAGATCGAGGTGCCGAGCCCGACCTTCACCTTGCTGCAGGCTTACGAGCACGACCTCTTTGCCATAATCCATGCGGATCTCTTTCGGCTGCAGTCGCGCGCCGAGCTCGAGGCGCTTGGCTGGGAAGAGATGTCGCAGGACGCGCTCGTCCTCGTGGAATGGCCCGAGCGCGCCGGCGTCGATACGGCGACGGAACGGCTCGACGTCACATTTGCGCTTCCTCCCGCGGCCGCGGCTTCAGAAGAACGGATCGTCACCTTCACCGGCTCCGGGGCTTGGCGAGCGCGCCTTCGTCTTGCGAAGGCGGCATTCGATCTTCTCGAGGCACGCGGCTGGAGCGAGGCGAAGCGCGATTTTATCCAGGGTGACGCCTCGACGCGCGCTTACGAACGCTTGAGTCGCCCCGGCGAGAGCGCGATCTTGATGATCTCGCCGCCGCGGCCGGATGGACCTCCCTTGAAGGACGGGCGCCCTTACAGCGCCATCGCCAAGCTCGCCGAGCGCGTCGACGCCTTCGTCGCGATGGCGCAAGGCCTCGCCGAACTCGGCTACTCGACGCCGAAGATCCTCGGTCGGGATCTCGACGACGGTGTCCTCATCATCGAAGATCTCGGCCACGAAGGCGTCATCGATGCGAA
>JAFBAK010000145.1 GCA_019247795.1 Hyphomicrobiales bacterium
ATCGAGACATCGAGATCCTTCACCAGACCGTCCGCGATCGAATAGATCCAGCCATGCACGCAAAGCGGCTGGCCGCGCGCCCAGGCGTCCTGCACGAAAACGTCGGAGGCGACGTTGCGCACCTGGCGGATGACGTTGAGCTCGCAAAGGCGATCGAGCCGCACGCGTCCCTCGAGCGGGTCGAGCTCATGGCGATGGTCGTGATAGACTTCGCGGATCGGATGCAGCCAATGGTCGACGAGACCGCGGCGCCTGCCGTCGACCGCCGCGCTCACGCCGCCGCAGCCATAATGGCCGACCACCATGATGTGTTTCACCTTGAGCACATCGACGGCGAATTGCAGCACCGACAGGTAATTGGCGTCTTGGGGAGGCGCGAGGTTCGCGACGTTGCGATGAACGAAAAGCTCGCCGGGATCGAGATCGACGATCTCGTTCGCCGGCACCCGGCTGTCGGAGCAGCCGATCCATAGATATTCGGGCGCCTGCTGGCGCTCCAGGCGCTTGAAGAAATCCGCGTCCGTCGCCTGCATGCGCCGCGACCAGGCGCGGTTGTTGGCCTTGAGATGATCCAGCATGGCATGCGCATAGCGCCGACACCGCCGCGCCACAAGGCTGGGCCCTGAGCGCGGCCGGCTCTGGCCTCTTTGCCGAACCGTTGTAACATGAGGGCCGTTGCGGCTCGAGGCTCGCCATGTCCGACGCTCATCAGACGAACCCTTACGAGATCGGCCTTGCGAAGAACGCGGCCAATTTTCAGCCGCTCACCCCGTTGACGTTCCTGGAGCGCGCCGCTGCCGTGTTTCCACGGCACACGGCCATCGTGCATGGCGGCTTGCGCCGCAGCTATGCCGAGTTCTACGCGCGCTCGCGGCGCCTTGCGTCGGCGCTCGCGGCGCACGGCATCGGACGCAACGACACCGTGTCGGCGATGCTCGCCAACACGCCCGCCATGCTCGAATGCCATTACGGCGTGCCGATGATCGGCGCGGTGCTGAACACGCTGAACACGAGGCTCGACGCGAAAATCCTGGCCTTCACGCTCGATCATGCCGAGACGAAAGCGCTCATCGTGGACAGGGAATTCGCCCCCGTGATCGGCGATGCGCTCAATCAGGCGAAGGTGAAGCCCATCCTCATCGACTATGACGATCCGCAATTCACGGGACCGGGCGAGCGCCTCGGCAAAATCGAGTATGAGGATCTCCTCGCCTCCGGCGATCCCGGCTTCTCCTGGTCTTCGCCGAATGACGAATGGGACGCCATCACGCTGAATTACACGTCAGGCACGACGGGAAATCCCAAAGGCGTAGTCTACCACCATCGCGGCGCTGCGCTCCTCGCCCAAGGCAATGTCATCGTCTCGAGCATGGCGAAACATCCGGTCTATCTCTGGACACTGCCGATGTTTCATTGCAACGGCTGGTGCTTCCCGTGGTCGATCTCGGTTGTGGCCGGCACGCATGTGTGCTTGCGCCAGGTGCGCGCCGCGGCGATCTATGAGCTCATCGCGCGCGAGGGCGTGACGCATCTGTGCGGCGCGCCGATCGTGATGTCGACGCTCCTCAACGCGCCCCCGCCCGAGAGGAAGAAGCTGCCGCACCGTATCGCCTTCTTCACCGCGGCGGCGCCGCCTCCCGAGGCCGTGCTCGCCGCGATGAAGGAAGCGGGGTTCGAGGTCACGCATCTTTACGGGCTCACCGAGACTTATGGGCCGGCCGTGGTCAACGATTGGCAGAGCGATTGGGATTTGCTGCCGGCGGCCGAACAGGCGGCCAAGAAGGCGCGCCAAGGCGTTCGCTATGGTGCGCTCGACGCGCTCACCGTGATGGATCCTGTGACGATGGCGCCGGTGCCGGCCGATGGCGAAAGCATCGGTGAAGTCATGTTCCGCGGCAACGTCGTGATGAAAGGCTACCTCAAGAACGAGCGCGCCACCGCCGAAGCCTTCGCGGGCGGCTGGTTTCATTCGGGCGACCTCGGCGTCCTGCACGAAGACGGATACGTGCAGCTGAAGGATCGGTCGAAGGACATCATCATCTCCGGGGGCGAGAACATCTCCTCGATCGAGGTCGAGGATGCCCTCTTCAAGCATCCTGCTGTCGAGCTTGCCGCGGTCGTGGCGAAGCCGGACGAGAAATGGGGCGAGACGCCTTGTGCCTTCGTCGAGCTCAAGCCCGGCATGAAGGCGACGACGCAGGACCTTCTCGAATGGTGCCGCGAGCATCTCGCGCGCTACAAATGCCCGCGCGTGATCGTCTTTGCGGAAATCCCCAAGACCTCGACCGGCAAGGTGCAGAAATTCGTGTTGCGAGAACGGGCAAAGGAGCTCTCAGCCTGACAGCGGAGCGATGGCTTCGGCCGTGAGCCTGGCTCAAAGGCGCGAACCCGTCTCGATGCTGGCCCGGTCGGTGAGCCTGCCCGGTCGAGCTCCAGCGCGTCCGACGACGCATCGTCCTCCCTAGCTCGCTAAAATTTTACCTCCAAAATATGGGCGGCTTTGGCGCAATCGGTGCAAGGCGCTTGACTTCGAAGAGCTTCGCCCGCAACCCAGGCTCATGGGAAACCGCCTGCATCACGGTGATTTGCCGGCCGACTACCAGGCCGGCCCGGTGATCGCGATCGACACCGAGACGCTCGGCCTCAACCCGCATCGGGATCGACTTTGCCTCGTGCAGCTTTCACGCGGCGACGGGGATGCCGATCTCGTGCAGATCGCGCCTAACGCCGTAGCCGCGCCGAATCTCGAGCGCCTGCTCGCCGACGCGAATGTGCTCAAGCTCTTCCATTTCGCACGCTTCGATATTGCGATCCTCAACCATCGGCTCGGCGTGATGGCGTCACCCGTGTGGTGCACCAAGATCGCCTCGAAGCTCACCCGCACCTATACGGAGCGGCATGGGTTGCGCGATCTCGTGCGCGAGCTTCTCGGCATCGAGATCTCGAAGCAGCAGCAATTATCCGATTGGGGCGCCCCGAACTTGACGGAGGCCCAGCTCGCCTACGCGGCTTCCGACGTGCTGCATCTGCACGCGCTCAAGGAAAAGCTCGAGGCGCTCTTGCGCCGCGAAAACCGACTCGACCTCGCCGAGGCTTGTTTCGCGTTCCTGCCGACGCGCGCGCGGCTCGATCTCGCCGGCTGGAACGGTGACGTCTTCTCACATGAGTGATGCCGTGAGCGAAGACCGTTCGGCCATCATCGCGCTCGTGAACAACTGGGCAGTGTGGCGCGACGCCGGCGATTGGGACCGTTTCCGCACCGTCTGGCACGATGATGGGCACATGATGGCGACCTGGTTCCAGGGCTCGGCGGACGCCTTCATCGAGGCGAGCCGCAAGGGCTGGGAGAAAGGTGTCTCGATCCTGCATTTTCTCGGTGGCGTCGCGATCGACGTCGTCGGCCCGCGCGCCATCGCCCAAACGAAGATGACGATCTCGCAACGCGGGGAAGTGCATGGCGTGACTTGCGACGTGGTCTGCACCGGACGTTTTTACGACTTCCTCGAAAACCGGGCCGGCCGATGGGGGTTCGTGCTGCGCCAGCCGATCTACGAAAAGGATCGGCTCGACCCTGTGGATCCAGCCGCGAAGCTCGAGCTCGATCAGGAAATGTTGCGGTGTTTCCCCGAAGGTTATCGCCACCTCGCCTATCTGCAGACGCAGATCGGCTACGATGTGAAGCGCGACATGCCGGGGCTTCGCGGGCCAGAGGTCGAGGCGCTCTATCGGCGCGGACGCGCTTGGCTCGACGGAAAGAGTGCAACTTAGATCAGCTGAGGCAAGGTAGGCCCCACGATGGCATATCGTAGGCCGTCAGCGATATCGAGACGCACAGGCTCCTACTTTGGATTTTCAGCAAGACGGGTAGGCCCGAAAGAAGCACGAATTCCACTCTAGGAATTAGGAGGGCGCCTCGGGCTCCAATGCGAGGGCTCTTCTTGTGGGACCGGCGCTCCCCAAGGGCCGGCAGCGGGTGCGGCCCCGGCCGGAACCGGCGCAAAGCCCGGGCTCTCGATGAGCGCATCGGGGTTGCCGCCCGCATATCTCACGAGCGCGTCGATGCGCGCGGCGATCGGCGGGTGCGTGTCGAAGA
>JAFBAK010000370.1 GCA_019247795.1 Hyphomicrobiales bacterium
CAGCCCGCTCCATGGCCAGAACGATGAAAGCGATACCCAGCGCCCCGAAGACTCCTCTCCATGCAAGCATCGTCCAGGCATCCAGCGGAATCAGGCGTGTGAACAAGCCGGCTGTGCTCCATGCGACGGCAGACGCCGTGATGAGCACCAGCCCGAGCCGGTAATTCGATGGGCTCATGGGTTTGAATCTCCAATCGAGCGCCAAGCTGGGCAACGGCAGCGATCTACATTCGGGGATCGAGACCTGGCAGGCCAGGAACGCAGGTGCGCGAAGTGACGGACGTGCTTTCAAAACGTCCAGCAACCATCCGGTTCATCATCCGATCCCATCCTTGGCGAGATGCCGAGCCTACATCGAGCCATGCTGACATCAGCATGTCAGCAGTATTGTGATAAACTGGTCATCGATGGAGTTGCGATGACTGATAGATCACTCCGCCTCTTCGAGATCATACAGATCCTGCGATGCGCCTGCGCACCAGTCACCGCGCGTTCGCTCGCAGATCAGCTAGAGGTCACGCAGCGAACGATCTATCGCGACATCGTCACTCTTCAGGCAACAGGAACTCCCATCGATGGCGCGGCAGGGATCGGCTACGTAATGCGGGCCGGCTATAACCTTCCGCCCCTCATGTTCACGGCCGACGAGATCGAGGCCATTGTCGTTGGGCTTTCCTTGGTGGGACGAACCGGCGACGTCGGACTACAGACCGCCGCCTCGCATGTTTCAGGAAAGATCGCCGGTGTGCTTCCTGACGGCGCCGAGGAATCGCTCGAAGGAACGTCTCTTTTCGTCTCTCGCTGGAACGCTGTTCCCGTATCGCAAGTCGACCACCGCTTGATGCGCAGGGCCATCAGAGAAGAGGAGAAGCTTCGGCTTCAATATCAGGATGCGCAAAAGCGGGAGACGGATCGAACCGTTCGTCCGCTAGCGCTCGTCTATTATACTGATAGCGTGACCCTCGCCGCCTGGTGCGAACTGCGCAAAAATTTCAGACACTTTCGGCTGGATCGCATGTTGGCATGCGCTTCAACCGGCGAGGCTTTCAAGGGGGAAGGTCGTCACTTGCGTACGGAATGGCGATCCGCTCATCAGCTATTTTCCGCCTAGCGATCCTCGCCTGCACACTCTCTCCCCTTATTTCGGTATGTTTTACATTTCGCTGAAGCCCATTGTTGACGCGGCCTCGCGCATATCCGGACCGTTTGTGATTTCGTTCTCGAACCGATTGTGCCGGCATGTCTTTCGACTATTGTGGTCCGGGCCAAATGGGCTCAGCGAGGCGAAGAACGCCCTCGGAACTCGTGCCATGCCCCGCGACGACCTCGATCTATTCCACATCGCTGCGGCGCTCGGCGCCTGCCTTGTCGCCGCAGGGCTTTACAAATGGATGGGCTTCTTTGGTGTCGCAATCTTGGGCATGTTTATTCTCTTCGTTGCGACCAATATCGACCTCGAAGGCGGCCGCAGCCTGGGAAACACCAGGAACATTTCGCTTTTCGCTCAACAGATGACGAGTGAGGACAGCACCACGCACAGTGAGCGGGCGGCACTGAAAAGTGAGCGCAAGCGGCGCCGTCGCTCGACCGACTACGCCATGGCGGTCGGAGGTGCGTTCCTGCTGGTTGGGGGACTTGGCTTCTTTTTCCTCCAGCTTCATCTCGGACGCTAGAGGGCTGACCGATGCCCGATCTCGATCTCCTTCTGGCAATTCTGCACCATTTTTTTGTGTTCGCCCTCTTTGGCGTCCTGTGTTCGGAATTCGTGTTGGTTCGGCGCGGCATCGATGCCGCCGCGACCGCACGCGTCGCATCCATCGATGCGGGATACGGGGTTCTGGCCGCACTCATTCTCATTGTCGGGTTCTCCCGCGCGATCTTTGCCGCGAAAGGCTGGGCCTATTACGAGCACAATGCATACTTCTGGGCCAAGATCGGGACATTCGCAGTCATCGGCCTCCTCTCGGTTCCCGTGACGCTTGCGTTTCTCAGATGGCGCCGCAGCGGCATCTCGCCGACAGACGAGGAAATCATGAAGGCGCGTCGCTATCTCTGGATGCAGTTGGCGCTGTTTCCGCTGCTGCCAGCTTTCGCAGCGGCGATGGCTCGCGGTTACGGTGTGTTCCAATGAACGGACGACGCAACGGGCTGAAGAATGCCTCGGTCACGCGGCACAGTTGAAGAGAGCTCCCCGAGCGCCGGGCAGCTATCGCCCAGGCTTCGCTTGAGATCTCCACGCCTCGACGAAGCTTCGAAGCTGACCGAGCTTTGCCTTCGCTCCAAAGCCTGCTGGGGCTACGGCGAAGAATTCATGCGGGCGTGCGAAGTCGAGCTCACGGTGACGGCCTCAACCATGTGCCCACCGTCATACTTCAAGCTTGCCGAAATCGACGGACGGATTGTCGGCATGGCGCAGGTCACCCTCGAACAAGAAGTTGCCAAACTGGAGAAATTGTTCGTCGAGCCAAGCCTTCTGCGCTCAGGCGCCGGCAAAGCGCTGTTCGATTGGGCTGCGTCAATGGCCCGCGAGGCCGGCGCAGGAAGGATGGTGGTCGAGGCTGACCCGAATGCGGCTGGCTTCTATCAACGTATGGGCGCCGTGGACGACGGGGTCGCGCCATCCGGCTCAATACCGGGTCGTATTCTCCCAAGGCTGACGCTACGGCTTTGACGAGCACCGCTTCGGCTCTGGCGCCGACCTTCGTGCAGCGACGGGTAGATGCGGAATGGTTCGGCACCTCGCTGATCGGCAGTCATCTGGGGTTCAGGCGGCAAGGTTCAGGTCTACGCGCGTGGCCGCCTCCACTTGGAAGGTCGCATGCGACAAATATTCCGAAGGAGAACAAAGATGAAGATGCGTTTCATACTGCCACTGATCGCGTCGGTCGCTGTGGCGACCCCGGTCTGGGCGCAGACGACGACTGCACCCAGCAGCGAGGAGCCGACGATGCAGGATCAATCCACGCAAGCCCCGGCGACAAAGCACGCGAAGATGAAGAAAAAATCACATAAGAAGATGGCGAAGGGCAAGCACGCGAAGTCGAAGACTGAGGCCCCTGCCGATGATCAGGCTGCTCCGCAATAGCGGCCCGCAGAAGGGGTGACCTGCTGAACGCCGTCCCTTTGTTTTCTGCGCCCGACCCTCGTCGCTTGTGGGTCGGGCGCGGCAACGCAGGTCACAAGATGTGAGGGCGCAGATACCTCGTCTGCTCGAGCAATCCTGGTTCAGCGAGAGATTCTCGTCAGGAACTTAAGTCCAGACCAGTCGACATCCACGGCCGCGACCTTCACGTCGACCCAACCGGCCGGCAGGACGAGCGCGCGAACTTCCTGGTCCGTGAGGTCGCGAAACAACGGGGAAGATTTTTTCGGCCATGAAATCCAGAAAATGCCCCGCGGCGCCGGTAATTCGATGAGCTCGCCGAGGTGAGCCGCCAGCATTTTCCGATTGAAAAAAAAAGGCATGTATCAGCCCGGCGCTGCCAGTGGTTTCGCCCCAGGTGCCAAGCCGGATCGTCGCGCCCTCTGGCAAAGGGGCGACCATTTGCGCGTAATTGACCGGCGCATCGATGGCCAGTAGCTGCTGGCCTGGCTTTACGCCGAGCTTGGTCGCCAGACTCTTGCCGGAATAGCCGGGTTTCTGCGTCAAAGGCGTCATAGCTGCCACTTACAGACGAAGCGGCCGACAAGCAAAGTTATGCCCGTCACATGGACGCCCCGCGCATAGCTGGCGTGAATGCAGGATCACGTTTCCACACATATCTAAGGTCAAGATGGAAATGGAGCACCACCATGTTGCACTTCAAACAGCACTTGTGCACCGCTGCAGTCACATCAGTGGTGTTACTGGCCTTGGGCGCTGCCAGCCCGGCATGGGCAAATCGATTCGGCGGCGGACGGGGCGGAAGCGATATCGAGCACGACTACAACGCCGATCATGACGGAATCTACCAGGTTCAGCGAGGCGATTACGTCTGCAACTCGCGAGCGGCTTGTGGCGGGCGGGCGGCCATCCCGATGAACCGTCCCGGTTGGTTCTATCTGCCAGGCGGATACGTAAGGCGTTGAACGCACTCGACTTCGGTGCGCGATCAGATCACCCAGTTTCAACCCCGAGCCCGGGCAAGGGGATTCCGAGAAGACCGATCATTGGTGCGACGAGTGCTTGCTGCGCCATCTATTGTGCCCAAAGGGCCATCATGAGCCGACCTTTGCTCGTAATAGATGGCGATTCCTTTGCTCACAGAGCTTATCATGCGCTCCCGAAAACGATCCGGCGCCGGGGCGACAAAGGTGCTGGAGCGATCGTCGGGTTCGCCAATTTCTTGTTGCGCCTCTACGAAGAGGAGCGCCCGCGAGCCGTTCTTGTTGGGTGGGATACACTC
>JAFBAK010000344.1 GCA_019247795.1 Hyphomicrobiales bacterium
TAGGCGTTGGCGACGAAGCGCGTCTCGGCCGAGTTCAGCGCGTCCGTGTCCCGGTCGACGATCTTCGAGTAGTTCTCGAAGGCCTTGAGGTCGTCGCGCGGCACGCCGTCGCCCTCCGCATACATGCGCGCGAGCTTCCAGCACGACATCACATGGCCTTGTGCGGCCGCATAGGCGAAAGCTCGGGCCGCGTCAGCCTTTTCGCCGGCATTGTAACCTTTCATGCCTTTGTTGAAGGCGTCCCGCATCGATTTGAAAGGCTCGGCGAGACGAGGGTTCATGGCCGGCGCATAGGCGGGCGTGGTCGCGATCACATCGCTCTCGCCGGTGCTCGTGGGACGCATGGATTGCGGTGTATTCGGCACGACAGGAAGAGCATGGCTGAGAGCCGACGCGCCGGTGCTTGTGAGCGTCGTCTCCGGGGTCGATCGCCCGATTGGCAGCGGCGGCAAGGGCGAAGCGACGACGGGGCTTGGCAGCGGCGAAGTGACGACGGCACTCGGCAGCGGGGCGGCCACAACCGCGAGGGGTTCGGCCTGACCTTGACTCTGGGCAAGCACCATCGGCGCATGACAAAAGACGGCGCTCGTCGCCGTCAACGCCGAAAGGATCAGGCTGGTGGGATCAAATATCCGCATAGCACCGAGCTTCGCCCTGAGCCCCAGGGTGGGTTACCGCGCCATGGCGTGCAGGCCCCACCTGTTGTGCGTATTTCCAAATTGCGCCTGAACCGAATTCACTTTCGCGCGGTTTCCAGTCTTTTTTGCGGCGCTTGAGCTCGCTCTCGGAAAGCTTGACGTCGAGCACGCCTTCGATGGCGTCGATCTCGATGATGTCGCCGTCCTTGAGAAGAGCGATGGGACCGCCAACGGCAGCTTCCGGCCCGACATGGCCCACGCAAAATCCGCGAGTGGCTCCGGAGAAGCGCCCGTCCGTGATGAGCGCCACCTTGTCTCCCATTCCCTGCCCATAGAGGGCGGCGGTGGTCGCCAGCATCTCGCGCATGCCAGGGCCGCCGCGCGGCCCTTCATAGCGAATGACGAGGACCTCACCTTCCTTGTAGCGGCGGGTGCGCACTGCCTCGAAACAGGCTTCCTCCGTATCGAAGCACCGCGCCGGCCCACTGAAGACGAGATGTTCTTTCGCCATGCCGGCGACCTTCACGATCGCTCCGTCGGGCGCGAGATTGCCTTTGAGGCCGACGACGCCGCCGGTGCGGGTGATCGGTGCATCGGCGGGTCGCACCACGTCCTGCTTCTCGTTCCACACGACCTTGGCGAGATTTTCCGCGATCGTCCGGCCCGTGACCGTGAGGCAATCGCCATGCAGGAAGCCGTGATCGAGGAGCGTCTTCATGAGGAGCGGGATTCCTCCGACCTCGAAGAGATCTTTGGCGACATAGCGTCCGCCGGGCTTGAGATCGGCGATGTAAGGCGTTCGCTTGAAGATCTCGGCGACGTCGAACAGATCGAAGGCGATGCCGCACTCATGCGCGATTGCAGGAAGATGCAAAGCGGCATTGGTCGAGCCGCCCGAGGCAGCCACGACCGTCGCCGCGTTCTCGAGCGCCCTTCTGGTGACGATGTCGCGCGGTCGGATATTGCGCTGCAGGAGCTCCATCACCATCTCGCCGGCCGCCATGCAAAATCGGTCGCGCATTTCGTAAGGAGCCGGCGCGCCCGCCGAATAAGGCAGGGCCAGTCCCATGGCCTCGGAAACCGTGGCCATGGTGTTTGCGGTAAATTGCGCGCCGCAAGCGCCCGCCGACGGACAGGCGACATTTTCGAGTTCGTCGAGATCGGCGTCCGACATGTCGCCGACCGAATGCTTGCCGACCGCCTCGAACAGGTCCTGGACGGTCACCGGGCGACCCTTGAAGGTCCCCGGAAGAATCGACCCGCCATAGATGAAAATCGACGGCACATTGAGGCGGCACATCGCCATCATCATTCCCGGCAGCGACTTGTCGCAACCAGCGAGACCCACGAGCGCGTCGTAGCAATGGCCGCGCATCGTGAGCTCGACCGAGTCGGCGATCACCTCTCGCGAGGCGAGAGACGCCTTCATGCCTTGATGGCCCATCGCCATGCCATCGGTGACGGTGATGGTGCAGAATTCGCGCGGCGTGCCGTCGGCGGCCGACACGCCCTTTTTCACGGCTTGGGCCTGGCGCATCAAGGCGATGTTGCAAGGGGCGGCTTCGTTCCAACAGCTCGCCACGCCGACGAGCGGCTGATGAATCTGCTCTCTCGTGAGCCCCATCGCATAGAGGTATGAGCGATGCGGAGCGCGGGCCGGCCCTTCGGTCACGTGCCGGCTGGGCAGCTTCATCTTGTCGATAACTCGCGCGTCCATCCCGCTCGCTCTACTCTCGGCTCCCTCGCCAGCGCCGGTCACGGCGCTTAGGCGAAACAAAAGCGCGGAGCTTGCCCGCGCTTCCCAACACCCGCGATCTACAGGCGGATTCGTTTGTGGCGGCTTTCGGGCGGGACGCCCCTCGCCTCGCTTTCAGGAACAAAGACTCTTCGAATGTGGTAAAACCGCAACATGGCGGAAAGGCTCCGGAAACCTGCCATTCCTCGGCTGGCCGGGCAGCGAAGCGTTGCGATCGTGGGAGAGCTCAGAAAGCGAATTCAGGTTTACGCGCGAATGCCTGAATAAGTGGGGCCGAGGCATCGAAGACCGCGCGACCCGTCACCACGCCTTCC
Source organism: Hyphomicrobiales bacterium (assembly GCA_019247795.1). Lineage (GTDB taxonomy): Bacteria > Pseudomonadota > Alphaproteobacteria > Rhizobiales > Beijerinckiaceae > GAS188. The sequence continues at coordinate 2,709 of JAFBAK010000344.1, forward strand.
GTCTTGACCTGAAGCATGACCTGCGCGGCGCGACCTAACCCCGAGACGCCGAGAAGGCGCCCACCTTCGCTCAACTGGTCGAGAAGGGATCGGGGCTCGACCTCATAGGCGCCCTCGATGAAGATCACGTCGAAAGGCGCTCCGGCCGTATCGCCATCGGGCAACATGCCGACACGCGTCCTCACGCCCAAGGCGCGAGCTTCGGCAAGAGCATGTTCTGCAGCCGCGATGAGCGCTGGGTCCTCGTCGAGAGCCACGACATCGGCACCGAGCTTCGCGAAGATGGCGCTCGCATATCCGGTGCCGCAAGCGACATGGAGCACCTTCGCATTCTGCACCGGCTCGACCGCTTGCAGCATGCGCGCGATGAGCGCAGGCGAAAGCGCGTAACGGTTCTCGGACCTTGCGTCGATCCGCCCAACCAAGAGATGCTGGTCACTGTAGGCAAACGGCTTTGACGCTTCCGGCGCGAACATCTCGCGCGGCACTTCATCCATCGCGGCCAGCAACGGCCGATGCGTGACATCGGCCGTGCGGATCTGGTTATCCACCATGCGGCGGCGGAGATTGGTGAAGTCGGGCATGAAATGATCCTCTGACGTTCGCGGCTTTTATCCCGGCGCGCGCCAAAGGCAAGCGTGGGTTGGAGATCGCCCCCGCAAGGATGGACGGTGGCTCCCGGGTCTCTCCGCTGCGCACAAGATATTGCTCAATCGGCCTTCAGGCTTTAACGAGAGCGCCGGATGCAGCTATGGCCTCGTGGCGGAGTGGCTACGCAGAGGACTGCAAATCCTTCTACGGGGGTTCGATTCCCTCCGAGGCCTCCAAAACGCAATCCAAATGTCGAAGTCACGGCCCTCCTCTGCGCTCGGTCGCCGGCGGCCTCGACAGGCTCACTCCAACAGACGCAGCACGGAAAGCGGTGCCCGCCCGGTCGGTCCGAAGGCCGGGCGCGTGTGTTTGTGGGGCACGTATTCTTCCACGATCTTGCGGGCGCAATTGAGCACGGCGAGCGCTTGTCGGCGATCCTCGGGAAGCTCCGCGGCGATCTGGAGGGCCTGGAGCCGCATCCAAGCTTGTCGCTTCTTACGGCTCATCGAGGATCTCCCGGTCCTGTCGACGCCGGCAAGGCGTCAAACCGGGAGCGAATGTCCACAATTGAGGTTAGCGGACGGTTAAACTGACGACGCTGAGGCGAATACTTATATTTCTGCTCGCAAGCTCAGCGAATACCAATTGCATAAGGAATGCGCGAGCGTTCACTGCTTTGTGCCGGGCGGCTTCTGCCCGGGCGCGCGCTTCATCGGGTCGCCAACGACGAGGCCGTTGTTCATCGCCCAGATCGCCGCCTGCGTGCGGTTGACGACGCCGATCTTGGTGAGAATCGATTTCACGTGAACCTTCACGGTCGCCTGCGCGATGCCGATCTCGCTCGCGATAACCTTGTTCGCAAGTCCTTCGGCGAGATGTCGCAAGATCAATTTTTCGCGACGCGACAGCTGCGGTGCGAAGCTGTCGGGTGTCTTTGGCGCCCTCAGGTCATCCTTGTGCTCGAGAATGAGCGGGAGAATGGCTTTGGGGAGGACCGTCTCTCCGAGCATCACCAGTTCGAGGGCTTTGATGAAGGGCTCGAGGCTCGGACCCATATACAAGTAGCCATTCGCTCCCGCCCGAAAGACCGCAGGTATTTCGGCGAATTGGCCCGGATCCGCGAGGAGGACCACGCGCCCGTTCTCATAGCGCTCCTTGAAGAGCTCGATCTGGCGAACGGCGTCGCGCAAATCCTCGGCCGCATTCACGATGAGCAGGATGGGTTGCTGTTGCAGTTCGGGGGCGACATCGAGGTCGTTGACACGGGAGACGGCCGCGATGACGCGAAAGCCCGCCGCGCTCAAGATCCCCTTCAGTCCTTCCAGCACGAGAAAATTCGGCCCGAGCAGCGCTGTTGCGAAAGCGCGCCGGAACGCGCGCTCATCGTCCGGCTGGGAGCCGGCGAGCTCAGCGCCTTGTTCCTGGTCATTTTGGGCCAAGGTCTCGTGTCCGCCTGTCTCACAAACGGACACAGTCCGTCCTCCATGCTCCCCGTAGCAGAAATCGTGCCGTGCGAGGGTTTTGGCAGAACGTATCTGAACGTAAGCTCAACGTCTTTCCGCCAGTGGATCGATTCAACACGGCTGTTCAACATCCGTTTCAACATCGTTCCACAATATTACAGGAGTTTTGGGCAAGTTCCTTCTGACAAATAGGAACTATATCCGGAGGCTGGACCGCGGCGGCTTGGGACGGAAGGAAACGCCGATCAACGCGGCGGAAGGCGCAGGCTCATTCTTCTCGCTCGCGCCGCAGCCTTGCCCATTCGTCGAGCCTTGCCTTGATCCGAGCCTCCATGCCGCGATCCGTGGGCTGGTAGAAGCTCATGCGCTCCATGGAATCGGGGAAGTAGTTTTGACCGGAGAAGGCATCGGGCGAGTTGTGGTCATAAGCGTAACCCTCCCCGTAACCTTCCTGTTTCATCAGCTTCGTGGGTGCGTTGAGGATGTGCTTCGGGGGAGCGAGCGAGCCCTTCTCCTTGGCGGCCCGCATCGCGGCCGCATAAGCGAGGTAAGCCGCGTTCGATTTCGGCGCGCAAGCGAGATAGATCACGGCGTTGGCGAGAGCGAGCTCTCCTTCGGGCGAGCCTTGCTGCTCATACGCTTCCGCCGCCGCACGCGCATGGACGAGCGCGTTCGGATCGGCGAGCCCGATATCCTCCGCGGCCATGCGCACGAGACGGCGCGCGAGGTAGCGCGGATCCTCACCGCCATCGAGCATTCGACAGAACCAGTAAAGCGCGGCATCCGGGTCTGAGCCCCGCACCGACTTATGAAGCGCGCTGATGAGATTGTAGTGGCCATCGCGATCCTTGTCGTAGACCGGGGCGCGGCGCTGGAGGATTTCCTGCAAGGCTTCGGCGTCGAAGGCCTCCCCGGGTTTCGCGGCGCGCCAAGCCTCTTCGGCAAGCGTGAGCGCCGCGCGGCCATCTCCATCGGCCATGCGGATCAAGGAGGCACGCGCGGCTTCGGTGAGCGGCAGCGCCCTTCCCTCATGCGCCTCGGCGCGATCGAGCAGGTTCTCGATCGCATCCGCGTCGAGTGGCTTGAAAACGAGCACCCGAGCGCGCGACAGGAGGGCCGCGTTGAGCGCGAAGGACGGGTTCTCGGTCGTCGCGCCCACAAGCGTGATGGTGCCGTCCTCCATCACGGGAAGAAACGAATCCTGCTGTGCGCGGTTGAAGCGGTGGATCTCGTCGACGAAAAGAAGCGTGCCCTTCCCTTGGGTCACCCGTGCGCGGGCGGCATCGAATGCCTTCTTCAAATCAGCAACCCCGGAGAAGATCGCGGAAAGCTGCTGAAACTCGAGCTTCGTCTCGCCGGCGAGCAAACGCGCAACCGTGGTCTTGCCCGTGCCGGGCGGTCCCCAGAAGATCAGGGAACCCAGCGATCCCGCCGCGATCAGCCGGGTCAGCACACCATCCTTTCCCGTGAGGTGCTCCTGCCCGGCAACCTCGGCGAGCGATGTCGGCCGCAGCCGATCCGCGAGCGGCCGTGTGCCGCTCTTGTCGAGCCCTGCCGCGGCAAAAAGATCGGTCAAGCGGTGGCGCCCTCCTCATCCAGGTAAGCGCGCGGGTTGGCGATCTCCATGAGACGATCGGGCCGCGCGGGAGGGCGAAAGCCATAGCGCGCGTAAAGTTCCGAAGCGTCGGATGTCGAGAGCGTGAATCGGCGCAGCCCCTTGAGCTGCGGATGAGCGAGGACCGTCTCGATGAGCGCCTTGCTGATGCCTTGCCCGCGCCAATGCGGGAAGACGAAGACGTCGCACAGATGCGCGAAGGTGGCGCGATCCGAGATGATCCTGGCAAACGCTGCTTGCTCGCCGCTCGCAAGGAACGCACCGAAGCACAAGGAGTGCGCGATCGAGCGGTCGAACACGTCGCGCGGCAGGCCCCTGCACCAATAAGCCTCGTGCTGCAGAAAACGGTGGATTCGATCGAGCTCGAAGCGTGACATATCGGTCGAGATGACGATTTCCGCCGCGCCCCCTTTGCTTTTTCCGTCGTTCATGAGCTCAACCCTGGAACACGGCAGGAATAATCTGCCCGCCTCGGTTGATCATAATCTTCCAGAGCCTGGTCCTGTCGGCGAGCGCATGTTGAACATCATGCGAAGTCGAAACCTTCGTTCCGTTCACCTCGACGAGAATGTCGCCTTTCTGGAAGCCGGCGCGCCCGGCCGTCGAACCACCATCTACGTCCGCGATCACAACACCGGCGGAGGTGTCGAGCGACAGTTCCTCGGCAACGGCGGGCGATAGATTCTCGACGGTCACGCCCGAGAGCGGGTTCACGCCTTCGATCTTTTGCGCGTCGCGCGGCGGCGTTTCGGGTGCGATGCGCAGCTTGATCGGCAAGGTCACGTCGCTCGAGCCACGACGCACGGCAATCGAGGCGTTCTGGCCCAAACTGTGCGTCGCGAAGCGAAAGCCGAAGCCGTCCGGATCGTCGATGGGCTGACCGTCGATCGACAAGATCACATCGCCGCGCTTGATGCCGGCCTCTGCCGCGGGACCGCCCTCGGTCAGGCTTGCGACCAGCGCGCCCGTTGGACGAGGCAGGTTGAGGCTCTCCGCGATTTCCGGCGTGACGGTTTGAAGCTTCGCGCCAAGCCAGGGCCGCCGCACGGATTTCGCTCCGGCTTTGGCGCTCTCGACCACGAGCTTCACCATGTTTACGGGGATGGCGAAACCGATGCCGACCGAGCCGCCGGAGCGAGAATATATCGCCGTGTTGATGCCCTCGAGCCGGCCCTCGATATCGACGAGGGCGCCGCCGGAATTGCCGGGATTGATCGAAGCATCGGTTTGGATGAAGAACTGGTAGTCGGAAGCATCGATCTGCGTGCGGGCAAGTGCGGAAACGATGCCTTGCGTCACCGTTTGGCCGACCCCGAAGGGATCGCCAAGGGCGAGCACGAGATCGCCGACTTGCAAATTGTCCGAATCGCCGAAAGGAAGCACCGGAAAACGTTCCGTCGTTCCCTTGAGACGCAACACCGCGAGGTCGGAGCGCGGGTCCCGCAAGAGGATCTCAGCCTCGAATTCGCGCTTGTCGGCAAGCGCCACCTTGACCTGAGTCATCCCCTCAATGACATGCTGGTTCGTCACGATGAGCCCCGAGGGGTCGACGATGACGCCCGAACCCAAGGATTTCTGCACGCGCTCGCGGCCCTGTCCGCCGAAATCACGCCCGAAGAATTGCTGAAAAAAGGGATCGTCGAAGAGCGGATTGCGCGCGAGTTTTTCGGTGCGCGATGCATAGACGTTGACGACTGCCGGCGCGACCTTCTGCACGATCGGCGCGTAAGACCATTGCACGGCTGCTCGCGACGGCGGCACGGCGCGCTGCATGGTTTGTGCCATCGCATCGTCCCGGCCGAGGACCGCAAGGAGAAGACCGGCGACGATCGCGATCGGGGTGGGCCGCGCCATCAGATTACCTCCACGATTGGCAAGCCCCGGCGTTTACACCAGGGCGAAGCAAGGCGCATCACTTGTTCGGAATTCCGGCAAATATGGGATGCGGCTTCAAGTTTTTCAGCGCCCGGGCCATGGGGACTCGGAATGCCATTTCGTGGAGCTGGAACGCGGCGAAGACTTCGCTCCGCCGCTTTGACCCGAAGCCCCTAGCCGATCCCGTCCCGCCGCGGCCTCTTCTTCGACCAAGTCGTTGCGCGCTCGTAGTGGTGACCGGCGCGCAACACGTTCGCATCCGCGAAAGCCGGCCCGGCGATCTGAACCCCGAGCGGCAACCCAGCTGCATTGAACCCCGCCCGAACGGCGAGCGCCGGCGTGCCGGCAACGTTGAAGGGGAAGGAGAAAGAGGGGCGCTCGAAAGAGCTCATCTTCGTGACGTCGCCCATGAGCGGCGCGCCGCCCGGCGTGATGGCGCAAAGGAGAAGATCGACATCCTCGAAGACGCGCGCGAGGGCGGCACAAAGCTCCCGCCGCTTGCGCTGAGCGTGGACATAATCGGCAGCACTCAAGAAGGCCCCCATGAGCACGCGATCGCGGAATATCTCGCCATACTCCTCAGGCTTCGTCTTCAACCACTCCTCATGCACCGCATAAGCTTCCGAGAGCATGACGATCATGCCGCAGGCCGTCCAATCCTGGAGCGGCGGAAGCTTGACGTCGCGGAGATCGGCGCCCAGGCCTCTGAACACCTTTGCCGCTTCGTCCAGAGCCTTTTTGGTCGTTTCCTCCACGGGATAGTCGAGTTCGTGAAAGTGTCGCACGAAGCCGATGCGAACCCCTTTCACGGACCCGCCCAGCGCGGCCTGAAAATCCGGGACCGTTACGTTTGCGCTCGCGGGGTCTGAGGGGTCATGGCCTGCCATCGCTTGTAGCAGAAGGGCGCAATCCTCGACCGTCCAGGCGAGCGGCCCTGCATGATCGAGCGAATTGGCGAGCGGCAAAATACCGGTTCGCGGGCAGAGCCCATAGGTCGGCTTGAAACCCGCGACGCCGCAGAAAGCCGCCGGCAACCGGATCGAGCCGCCCGTATCGGAACCCGTGCCGCCAAAGATGAGACCGGCCGCGACCGCAGCGCCCGTGCCGCTCGAGGAGCCGCCGGTGAAATGATCGAGGTTCCAAGGATTGCGCGCGGGCGGCCAGGGCAGATCGAAGGACGGCCCTCCCCAAGCGAATTCGTGCGTCGCGAGCTTGCCGAGCGACACGGCGCCTGCCGTTGCGAGCCTTGCCACCGTGAGCGCGTCCGCATCCGGCACGTGGCGCGCCAAGACCTTGGAATGGGCGGTCGTGGCCAACCCTCTCGTGGAATAGATATCCTTATGCGCGACGGGAATGCCATGAAGCGGCCCCTTCGGGCCGTGCGCCATGATCTCGGCCTCGGCGCGCTTCGCCGCGTCGAGCGCCTCTTCGCGGGTCACCTTCACGAATGCATGGAGCTTTCCGTCCAGTCGATCGATGAGGTCCAGGCGCGACTTCACGAGTTCGACGGGCGAGAGCTTGCGTGCGGCGATCAGAGCGCCGGCTTCAGCGATCGTGTGCATCAGGATCTCCGCGCCTTCGCGTTCGGGGCGAAGACCATGGCGGATTCGGCCGTAAGCGAGGCCGTGCCCCGCACCCGCTCGGCCATCTTGGCGACATGGCCATAGGCCTCATGAAGCTCTCTCAGTTGAGAAGTGGAAAGCGAGTAGCCCAAGCGCTCCGCGAGCGACGCGAAGCTTTCGAAGGTAAGGCGCGTTTCATCCATGACCCGTGGTCCTCGACAGATGCTCGACGCGAGCGGCGGCATTCTGGAGGGTTCCGCCCGGACGGGCAACACGAGCTGCGAAGGTGTTCGGGAGAGCGCGACGCCGAAGCGCTCAAGATGCCCAATTCTCGGAGGGTGATGATCTCCGGGCAGCGACGGCCTTTGCCGCCGCCGGCAGGCTTCACCTGTCCCGGTGAATGACAACCGCCATCACATGCCCCGGCGATGCCGAGACTTGCGAGATCGCGAGCAAAGGCTTGGCGAAGACGCTCGTGGCGAAGCCCGCGACCAGAACGGCGACGGCGAGGCCTGTGACGATCTTCTCGGAACGGGTCATCTTGGTGTGGATCATGGCAGTGCAGCTTCGTTTCAAGGGCCGAGTTTGAGATGCCGGTCGATCCTTCGGGATCATCAATCAAGAGTAACCGTCCATGCTTGCTTGAAACTTAACAGGGTGGATGAGGCGCCATTCAGCTCACCGCATGCTCAACAAATGGCTAAGCCTCGACCATTTCATGAAGGGGCCCTGGCGGGCCGGTCGGTCCCCGCTCAGGGGCGAGCGTGCTTTCTTTCGAAGCTGATGAAATCCTCTCCCTCGTCATAAGCGATATTGGCGATGCGCCAGCTGCCTTCGCTTTCCACCGCATCGAGCACGATACGGCGTGGCGTTCCGGAAACGACCACATCGATCAGGAGCGTGGGCGCTTCGGCCGTGCCCAGCACTTGGGAGACTGCAGTAAAGCTCACTTTCGTTCCAGGCGACACTTTCCAGCCGAAGAAGGCATCGAGCGCCTGTTCTTCCGAAACGGCCGGTGTGCCATGGCGATGCGCCGCCTGCCAAATCTCGGCGAGCTCGGGTACGAAGAGCGTGCGCAATTCGCTCTCGTCGAGCGTTTCGCCTTTCGAGATGCGCGAGGCTTGCGCGGCGTAGAGATCGGCAATCCAGTCGACGACCTTTCGTTGCGGAAACGCTTTCGCGCAAGGCGCTCCCAGGAGGAACAGGGTTGCGGCAACGAAAAGGAAAGCGCGAAAACGCATCGCGATCTCGGCACGGTTCTCGGGCAATACGGAACGGACGATTCCGCTTGACCGAATTCAGCTCTTCATCCGTTCAGACCACCGGGAGGATCAGAGCCCTCGCTGTGCGGGGACGACCCATGATCTCGCCATACCAACGCTCGATATAGGGGCGCCGCTGGCGAGTGACGGGCAGATTGAGCCAGCGATGGACCGCAGGGGCAAGCGCGATATCGCCGACCGTCATCCGGTCACCGGCAATGAAGCGCTGGTTGCCGAGCACGTTCTCCATGATGGCCATGCAGTCTTCCGTCTTTTGCCGCGACGGTTCGACGGCTTTCGGATCACGCTTCTCGGGGGGCAAGCGCACGAGGTGCATGAAGGCCGGGCCCATCGCGGGCTGCAATGCCGTAGTCTGCCAGTCCATCCAACGATCCGCGTCGGCGCGTCCTCGAGGATCGTCCGGCCAAAGCGATCCGCTGGCGTGCTTCGCTGCGAGGTAGCGCACGATCGCATTCGATTCCCAAAGCACGAAGCCGTCATCGTCCAACGTGGGCACGAGGCCGTTCGGATTCCTGGCGCGGTATTCCGGCGTGTCGACGATGCCATAGGCGAGGCCGGCATCGATGCGCTCATGCGGCAGATCAAGCTCCTCGATGCACAGCATCGCCTTTTGAACATTGATCGATGTGAGGCGGCCCCAGATCTTGAGCGGCATGGTCCATTCCTGTCGAGGGTTGCGGGACGAGGTCGCGACAGCTCTACCGCGTTTCGCCTTCCCCGGAACCCTACGAGCTTCACTCTTTCGCGAGGTCGAGGATCATCGCGAGCGCCGTTCACCTTTCCGCCCGCAGACGTCAACCCCACCGAAACGATCCATCAACCCGTCTTCGTGAAGAGCTCCCGCCCGATCAGCATTCGCCTGATCTCGCTCGTGCCGGCGCCGATCTCGTAGAGCTTCGCATCGCGCAACAGGCGGCCTGTCGGGAAGTCGTTGATATAGCCGTTGCCGCCGAGAAGCTGGATCGCGTCGAGCGCGACGGCGGTCGCCTTCTCGGCCGAGAAGAGGATCGCGCCAGCCGCATCCTCGCGCGTGGTCTCGCCGCGATCGCAGGCCTTCGCTACCGCATACACATAGGCACGCGCCGCGTTCATCGTCACATACATGTCGGCAAGCTTACCCTGCACGAGCTGGAACTCGCCGATCGGCTGGCCGAATTGCTTGCGCTCATGCACGTAAGGTAGCACCACGTCGAGCGCGGCTTGCATGATGCCGAGCGGCCCCGCGGCGAGCACCGCGCGCTCATAGTCGAGGCCCGACATCAAGACATTCACGCCCCGGCCGATCTCGCCGAGCACATTCTCCTCCGGCACCTCGCAGTCCTGAAACACGAGCTCGCCCGTGTCGGAGCCGCGCATGCCGAGCTTGTCGAGCTTCTGCGCAGTGGTGAAACCCTTCATCCCCTTCTCGACGAGGAAGGCGGTGATGCCGCGCGCTCCCGCATTCGGGTCGGTCTTGGCGTAGACCACGAGCGTTTCGGCAACCGGACCGTTGGTGATCCAGAACTTCGAGCCGTTGAGAATGTATCGATCGCCGAGCCTTTCGGCGCGGGTCTTCATCGAGACCACGTCAGACCCGGAGCCGGGCTCGGACATGGCGAGCGCGCCAACATGCTCGCCGGAAATCAGCTTAGGCAGATATTTGCGCTTTTGCGCGTCGGAGCCGTTCCGTCGAATTTGGTTGACGCACAAATTGGAATGCGCGCCATAAGAAAGGCCGACCGACGCGGAGGCGCGGGAGATCTCCTCCATGGCGACGCAATGCTCGAGGTAGCCGAGGCCCGAGCCTCCATATTCTTCCTCGACCGTGATGCCGTGCAGCCCAAGCTCTCCGATCCTTGGCCAAAGATCGCGCGGGAAGTGGTTGCTGCGATCGATCTCGTCGGCGCGCGGGGCGATCTCCGCTTGCGCGAAGGAAGCCACGGTCTCGCGCAGCATGTCCGCCGTTTCGCCGAGGGCAAAATCGAGCAAGGGCTTGGTGTTCGAGAGCATGGCGGCCTCGGGGCTTCTTGAACGCGAACAGCCATCGATAACGCATTGCGCATGTTGGCGCCATGCCGACGCGCCTTCGCCAAGCCCGCAAAGAGCATGTGGAATGGCCTTTTGGAAAAAATTGAAATTCCCTTCCCCGCGAACGAAGGGCAAGAGATCACTTCACCCATTTCTCGGCGAGCACGGCAAGATCGCCACCGAGCCGCGGTGATTGGAAGATCGTGCCATCGGGCACCCTTCCGGCAAATCGGTCAGGAAAGCGCCTCGCATAGAAAGCGATCCAGGCGAGGTCGCGCCCGCTCGGCAAAACCTGCTCCTTGCCGGTCTGCTTCGCGAACCAGGAAGGGTCACGCAAGCCGTCGAGCACACGGTTCGCGAGACGATGGAGCGCGCCGTCATGTCGCTCGTACCAATCTTCGTTCTTTTGTCTCTCTGCAAGCTCGGCTGTCATCACGAGGCTGCCGAGAGCGAAGTTTTGATCGAAAAGAGCGCGTTCTTGCCCCATCATCTCGATGTCGAGCACGCCATTGGAGTTGATCGCGCCGAGCGATTGGTCGAAAGCCTCCTCAGCGAAGCGCCAATGTCCTTGGCCATCGATCGCCGTCCCAGCGGCGGCCGTGGCGAGCGCGGCGAGCGCGAGCCTGCGGTTTGCCGGGCGTGCCGGATCACCGAAACTCGCCTCGACGCCGCGCGCGAGCTTGTCGAGCCAAGGCTCGATCACGGATCGGTCGTCGCTCGATGCAAGTTCTCGTGTCTTGAGGTAGGCGAAGGCGATCCCGCTCAACAGGCCCGTGCGCTCACGCTCGGCTTGCGCGTTCGACATTGTCCCGAGAAGCGCATCGTTCTGCGCCCAGAGGCGCAAGGCGACGATGGCGCACAGCCCGGCGCCGGCCTTGCCCTCCGCGACGAAATGGTCCGCACTCGCGCTCGCGAGCCGCACGAAAGTGCGCACCGGCTCCATGGCGGCATCGTTCTCGGCGCGCAAAGCGGCATCGATCACAACGCCGTCCGGGCCTGCGTGATAATCGACGGCATTGAGATCGCGCAAAGGCGCCGGCACGGAGGCGCAGGGCGTGTCGGCGCGCGCCGTGGAGACGAGCCCTGCAACAAGCGCCAAGCCCGCCAGGAACACGATTGCGGCACGTCGGCTGCCGAACGTCGCGTCCCCCTCCGATGGGGCATTGGCCCTCACCGGTACGATGTCCCCTCACTGAGCTCACACATCGACGGCAAACCTGCCATCGCGGCACATCTTGCACAAGCAAAAGGTTAATTTTGCCGAGATGAGGCTCAGATAACCCCCGAGTGCCAGAAAACGGCAAACTGGAAGTTTCCGGAAGGGCTGAGCCTTCTCGCCGATCGCCCGTCACGCCAAGTCCAGCATCAAGTCCATCGATTGAACTGCAGCGCCTGAGGCTCCCTTGCCGAGATTGTCGAGCTTCGCAATCAGCACTGCGAGCGGGTGCTTCTTGGATGCCACCACGCGGATCTCGAGAATGTTTGTGCCGTTCAACTCCTCGGCCTCGAGGCGCTCGAGCGAGTTCGGCGGATCGAGAGCGATGACACTCACCGCACCACCCTCTCCGTAATGCGCGCGAAGCGCGGCCTCGAGATCGGCGGCCGAGGGCTCGCCCGCCAGGAGACCGAGATGCAGCGGCACCGATACGAGCATGCCTTGCCGGAAATTGCCGACCGATGGGATGAAGATCGGACGGCGGGTCAGTCCGCTATATGCCAGGATCTCCGGGATGTGCTTGTGCTCGAAGCCGAGCCCATAAAGCTCGAATGCCGGCGCTCCGCCTCCCTCATAAGCCGCGATCATCGATTTGCCGCCGCCGGAATACCCGCTCACTGCATTGATCGTGATCGGGTGATCGGCCGCGATGAAGCCCGCATCCACGAGTGGGCGCAAGAGCGCAATCGCAGCCGTCGGGTAGCATCCGGGATTGGCGACTTTGGGAGCTTTGCGGATCGCATCCGCCTGCCCCCTCACCATCTCCGGAAAGCCGAAGATCCATCCGGGTGCCGTGCGATGCGCGGTCGAAGCATCGATGATGCGAGGCCCGTCTCTTCCGAGGTCGTCGATCAACGCGACGCTCTCGCGTGCCGCATCATCGGGCAGGCAGAGGATGGCGAGATCGGCCTCCCTCAAGAGCTCGCGTTTCGCGCCGACGTCCTTGCGGCTTTGCGCGCTGATCGTGAGAAGCGCGACATCCTTTCGCCGCCGAAGCCGCTCGCGGATTTGCAGGCCGGTCGTGCCCGCCTCCCCATCGATGAAGATTTTCGCGGGTCTTGCCTTTTGCGAGGTATCTCCGTGAAACGCTGCATCGAGCATGTCCGTTGTCCTTGCGATACAAATCGGAGACTGAACAAAGAAAAAGGCGGGCCGCAGCCCGCCTTTTCCAACTATGAGTGGCCGACCGGGCGGGTGCGGTCAGCGCTTCGAGAACTGGAAGCGGCGGCGGGCCTTGGCGCGGCCGTATTTCTTGCGCTCGACGACGCGAGAGTCGCGCGTCAGAAAGCCGATCCGCTTCAAATTGGCACGCAATTCCGGTTCGTAATAGGTGAGCGCCTTGGCAAGGCCATGACGCACTGCGCCCGCTTGCCCTGAGAGTCCCCCACCGGCGCAAGTGACCGTGACGTCATATTGCGTCGTGCGGTCAGCGACGATGAGCGGCTGGCGCAAGATCATGCGAAGCACGGGACGCGCGAAATATTCCTCGACCGGCTTGTCGTTGACCACGATGCGGCCGGGGCCCGGCTTGATCCAGACGCGAGCGACGGCGTTCTTGCGCTTGCCTGTCGCGTAGGCGCGACCTTGCTTGTCGAGCTTCTGCACATGTACGGGAGCCTCGGGCGCCGCCGTCTGAACGGCATCGCCGAGCTCACCCAATGATTGAAGAACTTCGGCCATGTCAGGCGCTCCTTGAGTTCTTGCGGTTCAGAACCCCCACGTCGAGGCTCACCGGCTGCTGCGCCTCATGGGGGTGCTCCCCGCCCTTATAGACGCGCAAATTGCTCAGCTGCCGGCGCGCCAATGGGCCACGCGGCAACATGCGCTCAACCGCCTTCTCGACGATGCGCTCGGGGAAGCGCCCTTCGAGAATGGATTTCGCGCTTCGCTCCTTGATGCCACCAGGGTAGCCGGTGTGATGATAATAGACTTTCTGATCGCGCTTGCGCCCGGTCAGCACAACCTTGTCGGCGTTCACCACGATGACATTGTCGCCGCAATCGACATGGGGTGTGTATCCTGCCTTGTGCTTGCCGCGAAGCCGCATCGCCACGAGCGAAGCCAAACGACCGACCACGAGCCCGCTCGCGTCGATCAGCACCCATTTCTTCTCGACCTCGCCCGGCTTCAACGATCGGGTCGCGTGCGTAAGCTCTACTGCCATGAATATTCTCGGCGTCGGGGAATTGCGCTTGGGTCCGCTTGTCGGTCAAAGCCGCTGCGGGCACGTTCGGGACGGCGCTCACTAAGGCGCCCAGAATGCGATGTCAAATGCTTTTGCTTGCTGCCCTGCACGGCTCGGCCGAAAATTGCTTCTTATCCAATGGTTTAGATCACCAGGTAATATGATACCTCAAATATTTGACTGCGGGGGGATGGAATAGGTGCCTGTCACGTGGGCGACCGGCTCCTCCTCGCCTTCTGAGAAGATCGTTACTTCCCCAACCGCAAGGCGGTTGCCGAGCTTCAGAAGGCGACATTGGGAGATGAGATCGCGCGGGGCAGGCCTTCGGAGAAAATTGATATTGAGGTTGGTCGTCACCGCGAGCGCGACCGGACCAATAGCTGCAAGCACGGCCACGTAAAGCGACACATCGGCAAGCGCCATCATGGTCGGTCCCGAGATCGTGCCGCCAGGGCGTATCTGGCTCTCGTGATAAGGGGCGCGCAACCTCACACCATGAGGCTGCACCTCCTCCACCGTATATCGCCTGTCCGCCGCAATTTGCGGAAACTCGCGATCGAGGAATGCCCGAATATCGGCAAGCGACATCATGCGTGGCTCGTGCCTCCCGGGATGTGGACCGGAACTAGGGGAAGTGGTTTTCCCGAAGAGACCCCGATCTGCTCCCCAGTAAAAGCATGATGGCGACGCAAACTGAAGCGTTGCGCTGACTTTTCGAGACATTGGCCTTGCGGCGGAGATCAACACCCTCGACATTACGTTTTGCCGCAAATGAGGTGAGGCGTCGTGCCGCCTGAAGCACCAGCAAAAGAAGCTGTTACGCCGGATGCGCCTGCATCTGCCGAAGCCGCGCGTCCCCTGACAAGTCGCGAGGTGGGTTCCATCGTCATCCTCACCCTCGATCATCAGGCTTCCCGCAACTCTCTTTCCGAAGCGATGATGACCGAGCTGCAATCGCGGCTCGACGAGATCGCTCGCGATAAGACGGTGCGCGCCGTGGTCCTCGCTGCCGAGGGACCGGTGTTTTGTGCCGGTCACGACCTCAAAGAGCTGACGGCGCGGCGGGCCGATGACGACAAAGGTCGCCGCTATTTCGAGGATGTCTTCACGCGCTGCGCCAAGCTGATGCAGAGCCTCGTGCGCTTGCCGCGCCCGGTGATCGCCGCCGTGGACGGGGTCGCGACGGCGGCGGGCTGCCAGCTCGTCGCAAGCTGCGATCTTGCGGTTGCGAGCAGATCGGCTCGTTTCGCCACGCCCGGCGTCAACATCGGCCTCTTCTGCTCGACGCCGATGGTGGCGCTGTCACGCAGCGTTGCGCGCAAGCACGCCATGGAAATGCTGCTCACCGGAGAGCTCATCAACGCCGAGGACGCGGCGCGGATCGGCCTCGTCAATCGCGTGACGAAAGACGGGGAAACGGCGCTCGAAGCCGCCCTCGAGCTCGCCCAGCGGATCGCGAGAAAGCCTCCCTCTACGGTCCGCATCGGCAAGGAAGCTTTCTATCGACAGGCCGAGATGAACCTCGATGAGGCCTACGCTTATACATCACGCGTGATCGTCGAAAACATGCTTTCCGCGGACGCGCGCGAAGGCATCGAAGCTTTCATCGACAAGCGCGAGCCGCGCTGGAGAGGTGACTGAGACGAAACCCTGCTCATTGCCCCGAAAGCGGCAATCCGCCAAACGCTTGACTGCCAAGGATCTGGAAGTCCGCCTGCGCACACGAGCGGAATGCTGTCGCAGTCGTGGAGCGCGTGAGCTACTCTACTCAGTGAACATAATCGGGACCAACAAGGGCGCCCGTCGCCCTCACCGCGCCCACGCTGACATGGGTCGAGACATCGCCCATTTCAGTCGGTGTATGCGTGTCGATATAGACATCGGCGCTGGTCGCCATGCCGCTCTTCGACCCGCGAATCACGGCGACGGCCGCGCCACCGAGCGACGGCGCGGGCGCGCCAATTCCCGGAGAGGGTGCAATAATGAGGCGGTTGTGCTTCGTGCTCGTTGTGCCGATTTCCACCCCGACCTTCCCTCCGATTCGGATGCAAGTGTCGGTATCCGCGATCGCCGCATATCCCGGCCCGTAAACGGCCGCACAGCGCGCGTTCCTCTTGGCTTCGAGCGCCTGCTCGGCCGGTGATTTACCCGAGGGGAGAAAAAGCGAATTTTGCGAAGAGCCGTCCCCGGCCCAGACGAGCTGCGCCGGGAGCAAGGCGAGACTTAAAAAAACGGCCCTCAATAACTTTCTCACCTCGAGCCTCCGCGCGATCCCGCGATCCTGGGTACCGACCCATAGCGAATTTTGGCTGCGAAGACGACCAAATTGCGACGAGGATTTACGGAGGAAGGCAGTGCAGGAGTGCAGGAGCGAAGAGGCCTACAACATCGGTCTCTTGAAGAGAGACTTACTCAACCCTGCCCCTTCGCCTTTCGCCCCTCGCCTCTCAATTGTCGTTCCCATCGGAAAGCTTGCGCTTCGCCATTCCACGACGCATCTAGCGGCAATGTCGACTTTCATCGAGCATGCCTCGCAGCCGGAAGCTTCGCGCGATGTCGGCGCTGCCATTCGGCGCGGGCTTGCGGGTCGCTGCCCGCATTGCGGCACGGGGCGTCTGTTCGGCCGCTTTCTCAAAGTCGTTCCCGCCTGCGCCACATGCGCAGAGCGCCTCGACCTTCACAGGGCCGATGATCTGCCCGCCTATCTCGTGATCTTGATCGTGGGACATGTGGTGGTGGGCGCAATGCTGGCCTTCGAAACCTTCGACACATTCTCAACCTCGGCCCAGATGTTCATCTGGCCGACCCTCACGCTCGTCCTCGCGCTTTTGCTCCTGCAACCCGTGAAAGGCGCGATCATCGCGCTGCAATGGGCCTTGCACATGCACGGATTTGGTGCTCCCCATCCGCTCGAGCATGAATGAGACGCGGTAACCGCCGCGCTCACTGGTGGAAGCGAGCCTCTGAAGATGGACGAAAAGCAGAGCCTTACCGATCGCTTGATCGCGGCCGAGCATACGCGTGATCGCAGCTTTCCCAATCAGAGACCCAAGCATGCCGCGACCTTGATCCTTCTCGATCACACCGGCAGCGTGCCGACGGTTCTGATGGGTCGCCGCAACCCGGCGCACAAATTCATGCCGGGCAAATTTGTCTTTCCGGGCGGACGCCTCGATCCGGTCGATCGTCGCATGGGCGTGGCCTCGCCGCTTCCAGAGGCGGTCGAGCGACGCCTGCTCGCGCATCTCCCCAATCGCGGGCCGGTCACGGCGCGGGCGCTCGCGCTTGCGGCCATACGCGAGACCTTCGAGGAAACGGGGCTGGTGCTCGGCGTTCCCGGTCGTCTTGATGAAGGCAAAGTCCCGGAAGGCATTTGGCGCGACTACGCCGCTCATGGCTTCGCGCCCGATCTCGCAAGGCTCAGCTTCGTCGCGCATGCGATCACGCCACCCCGGCGGCCGAGGCGCTTCGACACCTTCTTCTTCGTTGCCGATGCGACGATGATCGCGCATCGAAACTCCGGCGCGATCGGCCCGCAAGCCGAGTTCGTCGAGCTTGTCTGGATCCCGCTTTCCGAAGCCAAGCACCTCGATCTGCCGACGGTGACCACCGTGGTTCTCGACGAGCTGGACAATCGGGTGAAGGCCGGTTTCGGCCACGAACTCCCGGTGCCGTTCTACCGCGAGCTTCGCGGGCGTTTTCGCCGGGAAGAGAGGTGAAAGAGGAGGGATCAGCGAATTGCGAGCGGTGAAGCCGAGTCGTTCCTGACTGCTCCGTGCTCTCTTTTCACCCTCTTCACCTCTTCACCCCTTCACACCCACTACCCGGCGAGTTCCCGTGCGCGTCGGGACGCGGCCGCAACGGCCCGCTCCATCAGCGGGGCGAGCCCATCGCCAGCCATGAGGACATCGAGCGCCGCGGCAGTCGTGCCGCCGGGCGAAGTGACGTTGCGGCGAAGTATCGAGGCCGCAGTCTTCGCGTCGCGAAAGAGCAATTCACCGGCGCCCTCAATGGTCGCACGCGCAAGCCGCATGGCGAGCTCAGCGGGCAGGCCCGCCTTGGCGCCGGCTTCAGCCAAGGCTTCGACGAGAAGGAACACATAAGCCGGACCTGAACCGGAAACCGCGGTTACGGGATCGATGAGGGTCTCGTCATCGATCCATTCGACGCGTCCGATCGAGGCGAGAAGTGCATCCGCCATGGCGCGTTGGCGCGCCGTGGTGCCGGGCGCCGGAACGGCCGCAGTGATGCCCCGCCCCACCGCGGCCGGCGTATTCGGCATCGCGCGCACGATGCCCCCCGAAATGCCGAGGCGCGATGAGAGATCGCCGATGCGCTTTCCCGCGAGGATCGACAAGACAAGCGTATCGGTGCCGATGAGTCGGCTCGCGCCGGAAGCAGCATCCTCGAGCGTCTGAGGCTTGATGGCGAGGACAAGGGCCTCGGGCGAAGCGATGCTCTCGGGAGCCGCGACAAGGCGCACCTTCTTTTCGGCAAGAAGTGCGCGCCCGGCTTCATCGAGATGGGGGTCGACCGCCGTGATGCGCGAGGCCCCCAGCCCACGCGCCAGCCACCCGGCGAGCATCGCCTGGCCCATCTTGCCGGCACCGAGAAGCACGAGCGAGGAAGGAAGCTCAGCCGACATGATCCGCCTCTTTCATTTCAGGGTTCCGAGGAACTCGGCGCGAAAGCGCTCGCTCGGATGGATGAGCTCATCTTGTGCCTCGATGAGCAAGAGCTCGCGCGACCCCGCGTTCGCCGTGCGCTTCACGATCCCGAAAATGGAGCTTGTCGCAGCCGAAAGAGCATCGGGCACCGAGCGAGTGCGAAGATAATGCACGAGAAAAAGCGCGGCGAGCGCGTCCCCTGCCCCGTTGAAGTCTCGATCTAGTCTCGGTGTGCGCACGAAATGAGCCGTGCGACCGTCGGAGGCGACGAGATCGATCGAAGGGGCAAGCGTTCCTTTCGCGACGACCGAGGTGACGAGGATGATCTTCGGGCCGAGCCTGTGCAAGTGAGCGAGCGCCGTGAGGAGGCCTTGTTCGGTCGAGACATTCTGACCTGTCAAATATTCGAGCTCAAAAAGATTGGGCGCCACGACGTCGGCCGCGGGCACCGCTCGGTCCCGGAAGAATTCGGGTAAGCCCGCACGCACGTAGAAACCCGGCCCCGCATCGCCGATCACCGGATCGCAGCAAAAGAGCGCGCCCGGATTGGCTTTGCGCACCGCCGCCACGGCATCCAGCAAGACGGGGCCCGTCTCGACCGCGCCGAGATACCCCGAGAGCACCGCGTCGCAACTCGCGAGGGCGCCGAGCTTCGCGATGCCCTCGATCACGTCCGCGATTTCCGCGGGGTCAACGACTCGCCCCGTGAAGCCGCCATGCCCGGGATGATTGGAGAAGGAAACCGTGTTCACCGGCCAGACCTCGACGCCCATTCGCTGCATGGCGAAAACAGCGGCCGAATTCCCCACATGGCCGAAGCTCACATGCGAATGGATCGAGAGGACGTTCAAGGCTCGCCGAGACTCGCCATCGCCCAGGCGGTGAGCTTTGCACGCTCCTCGCCCGTGATTTCGGTGAAGTTGCCCGGAGGCATGGCGCGCCCAATTCCCGCCTGCAGATAGATGTCGCGGGCGTGAGCGGCGATCTCCTCATCCGTATCCAGGCGCACGCCCTTCGGAGGCGCCGCGAGCCCTTCCCGCACCGGCTCTTGCGAATGACACAGGCTGCAGCGGCTGATGACGATGTCACGGACCGCGCCGAATTCCGGCTGTGCCATCGCGGCCGCAAACTTCGGCGGCGGCGGACCCGCTTCGGCAATGTCGCGGCGCGTGTCGGGAATGGTCGAGAGCCATGCCGCGAGGATGAACGCGACAGCGGCGACTCCCCAGCTCCACCAGAGCTTCACACCCTGTGCATGCATGGTGTTGAAAAAATGCCGGATGGCCACGCCGATGATGATGACGAGCCCGACGATGATGAAGTTCCAGCGACTCGAAAAGGCGAGCGGATAATGGTTCGAGAGCATGAGGAAGAGCACGGGAAGCGTCAGATAATTGTTGTGTGTCGAACGTATCTTAGCTTCGCGGCCCAGGCGCGGATCGGGAGTTTTGCCCGCCTTGAGCGCCGCCACCACCTTCCTCTGATTGGGGATGATCACCATGGCGACCGAACCGGTCATCATCGTGCCGATCACCGCGCCGACATGGATGAATACGCCGCGCCCCGAGAAGACGAAGGTGAGCCCATAGGCCAAGGCGACGAGGAAGATGAAGACCGCGAGCGAAAGCAGCTTGTCGTCGCGCGCCAAAGGTGAACGGCACAACCCGTCATAGATCACCCATCCGGCGACGAGCACCCCGACCCCGATGGTGATGGCGGCCCAGACAGGCAAATCGAGAACGTGCCGATCGATGAGATAGAGTTCAGGATCGGCGTAATAAAGCACGCACAGGAGCGCGAAACCCGAGATCCAGGTCCAATAGGATTCCCATTTGAACCAATGCAGCTCCTCGGGCATAGCGGCCGGCGCCACATTGTATTTCTGCAAATGGTAGAAGCCGCCGCCATGCACCTGCCAGGCTTCCCCGCTCACGCCTTGCGGCAAGTTCGGCGGACGGCGCAAGCCGAGATCGAGCGCGATGAAGTAGAAGGATTCTCCGATCCAGGCGATCGCCGTGATCACATGTAGCCAGCGGATGGCGAAATTCGCCCAATCCCAGGCGACGGCGGCCATGCTCTTCTCCTTAGGGCTCGATTCGGACGCAGGCCTTCATCCGTCGGCAAAATCCGATCGCAATGCAAGCAGCTTGTCGCCGAGCTCACCTCGACAAGGGCGTCGTGTCGAGCGAGGAAATCTGCGCAACGACCGCCGGTCGACCCCCTTGGGAAACGCTCCGCTCTTCTGTGGCTTCAGCGTGCGCCGTTGGACGAAAATGCAGGATGAAGTCGAGCATCACCTCGATGGCGGCCTGCGCATCCTCGACCGTGATCGCCTCGGCTGGGTTGTGACTAATGCCTGCCTTACAGCGAAGAAAGAGCATGGCGACGGGACAAAGCCTCGCCATCGCCATGGCATCATGGCCCGCTCCGCTCGGAAGCGTGAAGACGCGATGCCCCTGCCGCGCAAGCGCGTCCGAGAGCTCACGCATCATGCCGGGATCGCACGGCGTCGCTTTCGCCTCATCGAGTGGGGTGAAGCCGATCGAAAGCCCGCGTTTCGTTGCGATCGATGACAAACGCGCCTCGACCTTGGCCTTGGCGCGCTCCCTCACCTCGTCGACCGGGGCTCGCAAATCGACACTGAAGCGCACCTTTGCGGGGATCACATTGATCGCGCCGGGCGAGGCTTCGATCACGCCGACTGTCGCCACGACATCGGGCGTGCGTCGGGCTTCGTCCTCGACCGCCGAGATCATGGCGGCACTCCCGGCGAGCGGGTCTTTTCGCCTTCCCATCGGAACGGTTCCGGCATGTCCCGCCTCGCCTTCGACGGTGACATTGAGGCGGCACATCCCCGCGATGGCCGTGACGACGCCGAGTGCGAGGTTCTCGGCTTCGAGAACGGGCCCTTGCTCGATATGGCTTTCGAGATATCCGCAAGCTCGGCGCGGATCGCGTGCGATCTTGCCGATGCCCTCGATGTTACAACCAAAGCCGCGCAACGCTTCGGCAAGCGAGACGCCGTTCTCGTCCTTGGCTCCAAGGCTTTCAAAATCGAAATTGCCGGCGAGCGCGCGCGAGCCCGACAGCGTTGCCGGAAAGCGCACCCCCTCCTCGTCGCCGAAAGCGACGATCTCGAGCGAGAAGGGAAGCTTGTCGCCGCGTCGGCGAATCTCGTCCGCTACCTCGATCGCGGAAAGCACGCCGAAACCGCCGTCATATCGACCGGCGTCTCGCACGCTGTCGATATGGGAGCCGAGGATGAACACCGGAGCGTCCGGAACGCTGCTCTCCAGGCGCCCGACGACGTTGCCGATATCGTCCTCCTCGACGGAAAGCGCGGCCGCTTCCATGAAGCCGCGCACCCGTGCCATCGCGCGCTTATGCGAGGGCGAGAGGAAGAGCCGCGTGATCTTCCCCGGTTCATCGGTATCGGCCGCGAGCTCATCGAGGCGGCGCATCACGCGCTCGCCGAAACGCGGGAAATTGTCTCTCATGGCAGTCGATCCTTGATGCGCAGCTCAGCGATGCGCGCGATCTCGCCAAGTGCCGTCTCGAACTCCACCTCCGCATCCGC
This sequence comes from Hyphomicrobiales bacterium, assembly GCA_019247795.1. GTDB lineage: Bacteria > Pseudomonadota > Alphaproteobacteria > Rhizobiales > Beijerinckiaceae > GAS188. The sequence goes on from JAFBAK010000344.1 coordinate 24,750, forward strand.
GCCGAGGCGGTCTCGCATCGCGGCGATCACCTCATCCTTGGTGCGTCCCTTCACTGCAAGGATGAAGGGAAAGCCGAAATGAGCCTTATAGTGCTCGTTCATGCGCGTGAGCGCGGCCAGCTCATGGGGGGTGAGACGGTCGAGCCCTGCCGAGGCCTGCTCTTTTGCGCTGTCGGGCGTGACTTCGCCCGCAAGCGCGAGTCGTCCTGCGAGATCAGGGTGCGCCTTGATCAAGGCGAGCTTCTCATTGCGAGGAAGCGCGCGCAGGGCGGCCGACATGGCTTGCGCGAGGCCCTGTGCGTCGTCATGGCGGGAGGAAAGCCCTGCCCGATAAGCGTTCTCGGCGATGTGAGGGCTGTGCTCGAAGATATCGCCGAAGCGCTCGAGGAAGAGCGCTCGCGGCATCCGGCTCGGTTTGTAACCACCCGACGGAGGATGCCGAGCGATCCAGTGGCGGGCGATGTCGAGACGGCGAGCCATCCAGACGCCGCCTTTGGCAAGCGCATAATCGAGAAAGCGCGCGAGTGCCGCTGCCCGCCCCGGCCGGCCAGCCAGTCGGCAATGCAATCCGACCGACATCATCTTCGGCCGCTCGGCCCCCTCGGCATGCAGAAGATCGAGGCTGTCCTTGAGGTAGGCGAAGAACTGATCGCCTGAGTTGAAGCCCTGCGGCGTCGCAAAGCGCATATCGTTGGCATCGAGCGTATAGGGCACGATGAGTTGCGGCCCATGCGGGCCCTCGATCCAGTAAGGAAGATCGTCCGCGTAGCTGTCGGCGAGATAGATGAAGCCCTGCTCCTCCATGGCGAGCGGGATCGTGTTCACGGAGGAGCGCCCTTGATAGAAGCCGAGCGGGCGCTCACAGGCGATCTCTGTGTGCAAGCGGATCGCTTCCTCGATGTGGTTTCGCTCCTCCTCGCGGGCGATGTTCCTGTAATCGATCCAGCGCAACCCGTGGCTTGCGAGCTCGAAGCCCGCTTCCTTCATCGCTGCCACGGCTTCAGGATTACGTGCCATCGCGGCCGCGACGGCATAAACGGTGACCGGCACCTTGCGCTCGGCGAACAGGCGCCACAAACGCCAAAAGCCCGCCCGCGATCCATATTCGTAGATGGATTCCATGTTCATGTGCCGCTGCCCCACCCAAGGCTGCGCACCGACAATTTCGGAAAGGAAGGCTTCCGATGCCTCGTCTCCATGGAGGATGTTGTTCTCGGCGCCCTCCTCGTAATTGATGACGAATTGCAGGGCGACGCGCGCTTCGTTCGGCCAATCCGCATGCGGCGGCTCGCGGCCATAACCGACCATGTCGCGGGGGTAAGGGGTTTGGCCAGGCATTATTCGCGCATGAGGGCTCGTTTGGGATCTGTTTCACGAAGTCGCCGGAACGGCCCACCGCAGGCCGCCGGCGCGGTAAAAGGTGACACCGCAACCCCTTGCAAAGGGGGTCGAATGGATGTCTCCTTTTCATTGTGCCCAATCAAGAGCGTGGTGCAAGTCACCCCGCCGGTTCGGAGGTGATGTTTTGCCGGGATTGCCTGCTGCAGAGGGACGGCTCACGACCCATGTGCTCGACACGAGCGCCGGGCGGCCCGCCGCCTCGATGGAGATCGTGCTCTACGCGCTCGACATTGGCGGCCGGCGTGAGCTCAAGCGCACCGTGACGAATGCGGACGGGCGCTGCGACGAGCCGCTTCTCGCGGGTGAAGAGCTGAGCATCGGCCGCTACGAAATCGCCTTTCACGCAGGACGCTATTTCCGCGAGAGTGGAGTGGCCCTGCCGGAACCGGCTTTCCTGGAAGAGGTGCCCATCCGCTTCGGGATCGCGGATGAGGGCGCGCATTACCATGTACCCTTGCTGATCTCGCCCTATGGCTATTCCACCTATCGAGGGAGCTGAGCGTGGTGAACGCGATGGCGCCGACCAAAGAGCCTCACCACGGCAAGCCCTTGTTCCACATGGGGTCGACGCGGAAGCCGGCATGAGCGAAGCGCGAAATACATTGCGTTTCATCGACGGCGAAGTCTCGCGCGAGCTTTCAGGATTCGATCCGACGCTCACCATTCTCGATTGGCTTCGCCTCGGCGAACGCCGCATGGGCACCAAAGAGGGATGCGCCGAAGGCGATTGTGGCGCTTGCACCGTCGTCGTCGGTCGGCTTGTCGGGAGACGCGTCGAGTATCGGGCGATCAACGCGTGTATCGCGCCGCTTGCCTCGCTCGACGGCCGGCGATTGATCACGGTCGAGCATGTCAAGGCAGGAGGCAATCTCCACCCCGTGCAACAGGCGATGGTGGAGCGACATGGCTCTCAATGCGGATTTTGCACGCCGGGAATCGTCATGTCCCTTTTCGCGCTTTGGCTGAACGAGAGCGAGGCGAATGAAGAGCGCATCGAGGACGCGCTCGCGGGCAACCTCTGCCGTTGCACCGGATACGTGCCGATCATCGCGGCGGCCCGCGAGATGTTCGAGAGGGGCCGCGCCGCCAAGGAAGCCTGGACTGCGCGTTCGACCGACATCGCCGAACGCCTTGCGCTCCTTCAAGACGAACGGCGCCTGGAAATCGTCAAGGGATCACGGCGCTTCGTCGCACCGGCAAGTCTCGACGATTTTGCGAAATTCTATGCGCGCCATCCTGACGCCACGATCCTCGCGGGCGCCACCGATGTCGGCTTATGGATCACCAAGGAGATGCGCCTTCTCGACACCGTGCTTCATCCGGGTCGGATCACCGCGCTCGAAGCTGTCGTGGAAGAAGAGCACGCGTTCGTTTTCGGCGCCATGACGAGTCTCGCGGACGCTGCAAAGCCCTTGGGTCACATGCATCCGCACCTTGCCGAGTTGTTTCGCCGCTTCGGCGGCGAGCAGATCAGGAACGCCGGCACTTTGGGCGGCAACGTTGCCAACGGCTCGCCGATCGGCGACCTTCCCCCAGCCCTTATCGCGCTCGGGGCCACCGTCACGCTGAGACGCGAAGACCGGCGTCGCGAGTTGCCGCTCGAGAAATTCTTCATCGCCTACAGGCGGCAGGATCGCCACCCTGGCGAGTTCGTCGAAAGTGTGCGTGTGCCGAAGCTCGGCGCCACTTCGCTTTTCCATGCATCGAAGGTCAGCAAGCGCTTCGATGAAGACATTTCGGCCGTTTGCGCGGCATTTCGGCTCACGCTCGATGCAAACGGCCACGTTGCCGAAGCGCGCTTGACTTACGGCGGGATGGCGGCGACGCCGAAACGCGCCCCCATCGCCGAAGGCTCGCTCGTCGGCAAGGCTTGGAACGAGCTTAGCGCCGAAGAGGCGGCGCTGGCGCTCGAGCGGGATTTCGAGCCGATCGACGATTGGCGCGCCTCCGCCCGCTACCGCATGCGTTGCGCGCAAAATTTGTTGCAGCGTTTTGCCGTCGAAAGCTGCGAGGCTGAAACCCAAACGCGTGTTGCCGGCCCCTTGGCTCGCCACCATGTGAGAAGCGCGGGCGCCGAGGCCTCATTCTCAGGGGGATTGTGACGAATGGTCGATCGATCCTCCCTCGACGAGAGAGCGGCCCCGGAGCCGGGAGGGCGCCGCGCCGCGAAATCGGCACCGTCCCGCGAACCGACAGATCGCCTCGTCAACTCTCGCATGCATCTCGCGATGCCACATGATTCCGCGCACAAGCATGTGACCGGCGAAGCTCTTTATATCGACGATCTTCCCGAGCCGGCCGGCACGGCCCATCTCTACCTCGGCCTCTCCGAGCGGGCGCACGCGAAGATCACGGCGATCCATCTCGATGAGGTTCGGGCTTTCCCGGGCGTGCTTGCCGTGCTCACGGCCGCCGATATCCCCGGCGTGAACGACATCAGCTCGACGGGGCGTCATGACGAGGTTTTGCTTGCCTCCGAGCTCATCTCCTACCATCGCCAGCCGATCTTCGCGGTCGTCGCAGAGACGCGAGATGCCGCAAGGCGCGCCTGCCGCACCGCCAAGGTGACCTACGAGGATCTTCCTCCCGTCGTCACGGTCGAGGAAGCACGCCGCGCCGGATCTGAGTTCGTGACGCCCCCATTGAAGCTCGAGCGCGGCGATATCGCGGCCGCGCTGCGCCAGTCACCACACCGGCTCACAGGGTCGATGCGCCTCGGCGGCCAGGAGCATTTCTATCTCGAAGGCCAGGTGGCCCTCGCGGTGCCGGGCGAAGACGACGATGTCACGGTTCATTCTTCGACACAGCACCCAAGCGAAGTCCAGCACATGGTCTCGCATGTTCTTGGCATACCATCCCACGCCGTCACCGTGGAGGTTCGACGCATGGGGGGTGCCTTCGGCGGGAAGGAGACGCAAGGCAATCTCTTCGCCTGTCTCGCCGCGCTCGCAGCCAAAAAGCTCAATCGCGCCGTGAAATGCCGCCCCGATCGCGATGACGACATGACGATCACCGGCAAGCGACACGATTTTCTCATCGATTACGAGGTGGGCTTCGACGATCAAGGCGTGATCCAAGCCTCGGACCTCGTCTACGCGGCGCGATGCGGCTTTTCGGCCGATCTCTCGGGTCCGGTGACCGATCGTGCGCTCTTCCACGCCGATAATTGTTATTTCTACCCGAGCGTGCGGGCACGTTCCGAACCGTTCAGGACCAACACCTGCTCGAACACGGCCTTTCGCGGCTTTGGCGGTCCGCAAGGGATGGTCGGTGCCGAACGCTTGATCGAGGAGATCGCCTTCGCGACGCGGCTCGATCCGCTCGATGTCAGAAAGCGCAATTTCTATGGGCGCGGCGAACGCGACATCACGCCTTACCATCAGCGGGTTGAGGACAACATCATCGGGGAGATCGTCGAGACCCTCGAGAAGACTTCGCGCTATCGCGAACGGCGCGAAGCCTTGCGGGCCGCCAACGCGAAGAGCCGCATCGTCAAGCATGGCCTTGCGCTCACCCCGGTGAAATTCGGGATTTCCTTCACGGCCACCTGGTTCAACCAGGCGGGCGCGCTCGTGCATGTCTACAAGGACGGTTCGGTCCATCTCAATCACGGCGGCACCGAGATGGGGCAAGGGCTCTACATGAAGGTCGCCCAGGTCGTCGCCGACGAGTTCCAGCTCGGACTTGATCGCGTCAAGATCACGGCGACCACGACCGGCAAGGTGCCGAATACTTCTGCGACGGCCGCCTCCTCCGGCTCGGACCTCAACGGCATGGCGGCCCAAGCCGCCGCGCGCATGATCAAGGAGCGCCTGATCGGCTTCCTCGCCGAGGAGTGGTCCGTTCCTGGAGAAGAGATCCTCTTCGAAGCCGGGCTCGTTCGCGCCCGCAACAGGAGCATGACTTTCGAAGAGCTCGTGCACGCAGCCTATATGGCCCGCATCCAGCTTTCCGCTGCGGGCTTTTACAAAACGCCGAAGATCCATTGGGACCGCAAGACCGGTCGAGGCCACCCCTTCTATTATTTCGCCTATGGCGCCGCGGTGAGCGAGGTTGCGATCGATACGCTCACGGGCGAATATCGCGTGGAGCGCGTCGATATCCTTCACGATTGCGGAAACTCGCTCAATCCCGCCATCGACCGTGGCCAGATCGAGGGAGGGTTCGTGCAAGGCATGGGCTGGCTCACGACCGAAGAGCTTTGGTTCGACAAGGAGGGGAGGCTCCGCACGCATGCGCCTTCGACCTACAAGATCCCGGTGGCGTCGGATCGGCCGCGCGTCTTCAACGTCGAGTTTTTCGATGGGGGCGGCAATCGCGAGCCGACGGTCGGGCGCTCGAAGGCCGTGGGTGAGCCGCCGTTGATGCTCGCCATATCCGTGCTGCATGCGCTCTCGGACGCCGTGGCGAGCATTGCCGATCATCGCTTCTGCCCCCGCCTCGATGCGCCGGCGACGCCTGAGGGGGTGCTTTTTGCCGTCGAGGAGATGAAGGCCAGGTCCGCCACGCTTTGCCGCGAGGCGGTTCGGTGACGCAACTTTCTCCCATCGTTCGGGACGCGCTTGCGTGCGGCGAGACGGTCGTTCTTGTCACCGTCACCCGTGCCGAAGGCTCGACGCCTCGCGAAACGGGCGCAACGATGCTCGTTACGCAAAAATCTATTTTTGGAACGATCGGCGGAGGCCAGCTCGAGTTCCACGCCATCGATGTGGCGCGCGAGATGATTTTAGAGGGAACCCCGGAGAGACGCCTCGATCTGCCGCTCGGCCCGCATCTTGGCCAATGTTGCGGCGGACGCGTCGAGCTTCTCTTGCGGCCCGCCAGCCCCGCAAGGCTCGACGAGCTTGCGCGGGAGGAGCAGCGCACCGCGCGCACGGAACCTCATGTGCTCTTGTTCGGGGCGGGCCATGTCGGGCTCGCTCTTGCTCAGGCGCTCGCCCCTCTTCCGCTCGCGGTCACCCTCCTCGACGACCGCGACTCGTCTCACTTGTCATTGCCCGAAGCGATCAGCTTCAAGCGTCTCGACGATCCGGAAGGCGAGGTGGAAGCCGCACCCGCGAATTCGGCTTTCGTCGTCCTCACGCATAGCCATGCACTCGACTACCGTCTCGCGGACGCAGCGCTCCGGCGCGATGATGCACGCTATGTCGGCATGATCGGATCGATGACGAAACGCACGCGTTTCGAACGCTGGTTCCTCGCGCGAGGCGGTGCAAGAGAGGCGCTCTTGCGCTTCATATGCCCGATCGGCGGCAAGCGAGTGCGTGACAAGCGGCCGAGCGTCATCGCCGCTCTCGCGACGGCAGAAATCCTGTCGCATCTCCTCGCCAATAAAACTCAACAGAACGACAAGGCGAACGCGGCGGCAAGACTTTCGGGGACACGAGTTTCAGGGGCGGGATTTGGCCGGAAACATCACGCGGCTTGAGCTCAAGGGAATCACCAAGCGCTTCGGCGAGGTCCTCGCCAATGATGGGGTGAGCCTTGCGGCTCACAAGGGTGAGATCAAGGCGCTGATAGGCGAGAACGGCGCCGGGAAATCGACGCTCGTCAAGATCATCTATGGCGTTCTCCAGGCCGACGCCGGAGAGATACGCTTCGAAGGCGAACCCGTCATCGTCACTTCGCCACGCGCGGCCAGAAGGCGCGGCATCGGCATGGTCTTCCAGCATTTCTCGCTCTTCGAGCCGATGACGGTGCTCGAGAATATAGCCATCGGCATGGATCAGGCGCTCGATCGCCGCACGCTCGAGCGGGAGGTCTCCGCGATCCTCGCCGCCTATGGGCTCCCGCTCGACATCCACCGGCATGTCGACACGCTTTCGGTGGGCGAACGTCAGCGGATCGAGATCGTCCGGTGTCTTCTGCAAAAGCCGAAGCTGCTCATCATGGATGAGCCGACCTCGGTACTCACTCCGCAAGAGGCCGAGCAGCTTTTCGACACCTTGCGCAAGCTTGCGCGCGAAGGCTGCACCGTGCTCTACATCAGCCACAAACTGAACGAGATCAAAGCGTTATGCGAGAGCGCGACCATTTTGCGCGGCGGGCGGGTCGTGGGAGAATGCGACCCGCGCGTCGAGACGGCTCAGCGCATCGCCGAGCTCATGATCGGTTCCGAGCTCGCCAATGTCGAACGAGGCGGCAGGCGGAAAGCCGGAGGTCCGCGCCTCGTCGTCGATCAGCTGAGCGTCGCCACCGATGAAGCTTTCGGCACGGAACTCGACGAAATCTCCTTCGAGGCGCGCGCCGGCGAGATCCTCGGCATCGCCGGTGTCGCGGGCAATGGACAAAAGGAGCTCATGCTGGCGCTCTCCGGCGAGACCGCCTCACCGGCGAAGGCCATTTGCCTCGACGGTGTCGCGATCGGAAGCTTGCCGCCTCCTGCGCGGCGCAAGCGCGGCCTTTGCGCCTTGCCCGAGGAGCGAAACGGCCATGCGGCCGTCCCCGCCTTCAGCCTTGCCGAGAACACGTTGCTCACCGCGCGCGAGCGCAAGAAACTCAGCGCTCGCGGTGTGATCAAGCCCGGCGCCATCCGCGACTATGCGCGTCGCGTGATCGGCGCCTTCAAAGTGGCGACCACCGGCGCCGAGGCGCCGGCCCGCAGCCTCTCCGGAGGCAATCTCCAGAAATTCGTGGTGGGTCGCGAAATCCTGCAGGAACCTCATGTGCTGGTCGTCGATCAGCCGACCTGGGGCGTCGATGCAGGTGCCTCCGCCGCCATTCGCCAGGCGCTCGTCGATCTTGCGGCGCGAGGCTCCGCCGTGATCCTCGTCTCGCAGGACCTCGACGAGCTCCTGTCGCTTTGTGATCGCCTCTGCGTGATGAATGAGGGGCGCCTTTCGCGCCCGCTCGTCGTGGGCGAAGCCTCGATCGAGGAGATCGGCTTGCTCATGGGCGGGGTGCACGGACAGGCCGACACATCGAAGATCAAGGTTGCCCATGTGGATTAAGCTCGAGCCCCGCAAGGCCCCTTCGCATCTCGCGCTTTACGGCGCGCCGGTCGCGGCGATCGCGCTCACCATGCTCGCCGGCATGGTGTTGTTCACGCTCATGGGATACCGGGGCGCCGGGGCGGTTTTCGAGATCTTCATCGAGCCCCTCCTCGAGCCGGAACGGTGGCCGGATATCGCGGTGAAAGCGTCCCCTCTCGTGATGATCGCAACAGGGCTCGCCATCGGCTTTCGCGCCAATGTCTGGAACATCGGGGCCGAGGGCCAATACATCGTGGGCGCGATCGCCGGCACGGGGATCGCGCTCGCGACCTACGGCATCGAAAGCTGGTGGGTTCTCCCGTCGATGCTCGTCGCGGGCCTCATCGGCGGCGCGGCCTGGGCCGCAATCCCCGCGCTCTTGCGCATTCGCCTCAAGGTGAGTGAAATCCTCACCAGCCTGATGCTCACTTACGTGGCGCTGCAGCTCCTTTATTATCTCGTGCGCGGGCCGTGGCGCGATCCGGAAGGCTACAACTTCCCGCAAACACGGATGTTCAGCGAGGCTGAGACCGTTCCCAACCTTCTCGAAGGGACGCAATTGCATTGGGGCGTGCTGCTCACCTTCCTGGCCGTGCTCATCGCCTGGTTCGTGATGTCGCGCACGCTCACAGGCTATCAGGTGCGCGTTGTCGGCCTCGCGCCCATGGCGGCGCGCCTCGGCGGCTTCCATGAAAACCGCACCGTGATGATGACGATGCTCGTGAGCGGCGGGCTTGCCGGGCTCGCCGGAATCGTCGAGTGCTCGGCGACCTTCGGTCAGCTGACGCCGCAGTTCCCGGTGAATTACGGCTTCACCGCCATCATCGTCGCCTTTCTCGGGCGCCTCCACCCGATCGGCGTGCTCATCGGCGGGCTGGCGCTTGCAACCTCCTATATCGGAGCCGACATCGCCCAGACCGCGTCGGCCCTCCCCCAGGCGGCGACGGGGCTGATCCAGGCGATGATGCTGTTCTTTCTTCTCGGCGTCGATCTTTTCGTGGTCAATCGCGTCCGGCTCGTACCTTCTGTCGTGCAGCACGCCTCATGAGCCTCGAGATCGCGATCTCCATCGTCATGACGCTCGTGATCGCGGCGACGCCGATCCTGCTCGCCGGCCTCGGCGAGCTCGTGGTGGAGAAGAGCGGCGTGCTCAATCTCGGTGTCGAAGGCATGATGCTCGTCGGCGCGGTCGCGGGCTTCATCACCGCATCGCTGACGGGGTTCACACCGGCCGGCTATGCGGCTGCCGCATTCGCGGGGCTTTGCGCCTCTCTCCTCTTCGGCGTGCTCGCCTTGACGATCGGGGCGAACCAGGTGGCGACCGGCCTTGCGCTCACCATTTTCGGTACGGGGCTTTCCTCGCTCGCGGGCGCGGGCTTCGTCGGCACGACGATCGCGAGGCTTCCGGCTTTGTTTCCTCAGAGCATCGCCGGTCATCCGATCCTTCGCCTCGCGTTCGGCTACGACGTCATCGTCTATCTTTCGATCGCGCTCACGCTTGCCGCCGCGTGGTTCCT
>JAFBAK010000360.1 GCA_019247795.1 Hyphomicrobiales bacterium
AAAGATGTGTGCGGATTAACTCTTAAATATACAGGAATGGATGCGTTGCCTATCCGCGTGCTGGAGAGCGAAGAAAAGAAAGACTGCTGGAAAACGCCCGCGCCCGGCTAACGGTCCGCCAGCTTCTTTTCGAGCCAGTGGATGTTGTAGCTGCCCTCGACGAAATCGGGCTGCTCGGTGATCCAGTAATGCAGCGGCAGCGTCGTCTTGACGCCATCCACCACCGTCTCGACGATGGCGCGGCGCAGGCGCCGGATCGCCTCCTCCCGCGTGCGGCCGTGGACGATCAGCTTGCCGATCATCGAATCGTAGAAAGGCGGGATGCTGTAGCCGGCATAGATGGCGGAATCGAAGCGCACGCCCAGGCCGCCCGGCGCGTGGAACTGCTTGATCGTGCCGGGCGAGGGCAGGAAGGTATCCGGGTCTTCCGCGTTGATCCGCACCTCGATGGCGTGGCCGCGGAAGCGGATCTTATCCTTATTCAGAGATAAGGGCTGCCCCGCCGCGACGCGAATCTGCTCGGCGATCAGGTCGATGCCGGTGATCATCTCGGTCACCGGATGCTCAACCTGAATCCGCGTGTTCATCTCGATGAAATAGAAGGCGTTGTTCTCATAAAGAAATTCGACGGTGCCGGCACCGAGATATTGAAGCTCGCACATGGCGCGACGCACCGTATCGAGAACTTGTGCGCGCTGCCCCTCGTTGAGTGCCGGCGAAGGCCCCTCCTCCCACACCTTCTGATGCCGTCTTTGCAACGAGCAGTCGCGCTCGCCGAGGCAGATGGCATCGCCGCGACCGTCACCCAGCACCTGGATCTCGATATGGCGGGGCTTTTCGAGGAATTTCTCGAGATAAACCGCATCATCTCCGAAGGCCGCCTTGGCCTCGCTCTTCGCCGTCTGCACGGCGTTCATCAACTCGGCCTCGCTGCGCGCGACTTTCATGCCGCGCCCGCCGCCGCCCGCTGCCGCCTTGATCAGCACCGGATAGCCGATCGCGGAGGCGAGGCGCCTCGCCTCCGCCTCGTCGGTGACCCCGCCATCGGAGCCTGGCACCACGGGAATGCCGAGCTTTTTTGCCGTGCGCTTGGCTTCGATCTTGTCTCCCATCAGGCGGATGTGATCGGCTTTCGGACCGATGAAGCCGATGTCGTGCTCGGCGAGGATATCGGCGAAACGCGCGTTCTCGGAAAGAAAGCCGTAGCCCGGATGCACTGCATCCGCACCCGTGATCTCGCAAGCGGCGAGAAGCGAGGGAATGTTGAGATAACTGTCGCGCGCCGGCGGGGGACCGATGCAGACGCTCTCATCGGCAAGCCGCACATGCATGGCATCGGAATCCGCCGTCGAGTGGACCGCGACCGTCGCGATGCCGAGCTCCTTGCAGGCGCGCAGCACCCGAAGTGCGATCTCGCCGCGATTGGCGATGAGGATCTTGTCGAACATTCTCAGGCCGGGACTCGCAGGCCGGGCACCGGAATCACTCGATTACCATCAGCGGCTCGCCGAATTCCACCGGCTGGCCGTCTTCGACGAGGATCTCGCTCACGGTCCCCGAGCGGGTCGCCGTGATCTCGTTGAAGGTCTTCATCGCCTCGATGAGAAGAATGCGCTCGCCTTCCTTCACGGAAGAACCGATCTCGACGAACGGCCTGGCCTCGGGCGCCGGTCGGCGATAGGCGGTCCCGACCATCGGGGAGGTCACGGTGTTCTGCTTGCGTGAAGCAGCGCTCGAGGCCTCTGGCGAAGGCGACGCCGCGGACGCGGCCGGCGCCGTTGCGGCCATCGGTGCCGAAGCGACCGCAGGGGCGATCGCCGCGACCGGCACGGTCAGGTTGCGTACAACGCGCACCCGTAAATCGCCCTTCTGCACCTCGATTTCGGTGAGATCGGTTTCGGCGAGCAGGTTTGCGAGCTGGCGAACGTTTTCGGTGTCGAAGGGGTTTGGCTTTCGCATGCTCTCTCAAAATCTCCGCGGCCAAGAACTTTTCCGTGGCCAAGAACTTTTCCGTGGCCAAGAACTTCTCCGCAGCCAAGGCTCGCCGAGATCGGATGGTTCGGCAGCATGGTACGAGCTCATAGGCGTTCTCTCTTGCCTGATCTGAGTATCTGAAAGGTGAATGCGCCGTTTGGAGCGCGGTGCTTTCCCGCGCTGCTCAAGCTCGCCTTGCTTCGTCGTGCCGGTCATTCGCACTCGCGAAGCGGTCGGACGTGATGGCTCGAGATCGCCCCGACGAAACCGGGCGGCGCTGGTCATCCAGGATGAGGGCTCGCGTTTTTGGTGGGCAACATGCCGTCGCGCCGCTTCTAGAGCATGATCCAGGAAAGGGAAAGCTGCCTCTCCTGAGCCGGAAAGCTCGTGCGGCTCAACAAACCGTTCGGCCGCATTGGCGAACTGCGCCGATCTGAGCCTTCATTTCGTCGTCGTCCTGCGCCCCAAAGACAACCTCGTCGCCGAGCACGAAGGCCGGCGTTCCGCGCAGATTGAGGATTTGGCTCAAGCGATCGGAATCGACGAGCGCCGTCTTCACGACATCGCTTTCGGAGTCCTTGTCGAGCCGTGCCATGTCGAGCCCTGCATCTTTCGCGACTTGCAGCGCCTGAGGTTTTGCGACGACGCGAGAGGCCGAAAACAGCTTTTTGTGGAATTCCCAGAATTTGTCCGGGGAAAGCTGGTTCTTCGCGGCAAGCGCGATCTTGGCGACTTCGATCGATTCGGGCGGATGCACGATCGGCAGGTCGCGCAGCACGATCCTGAGCTTGGGGTCGGATTTGAGGAGGGCATCGAGCGTCGTCATCGCCTTGCGGCAATAGGGGCAGTTGTAGTCGAAGAACTCGACGAGGGTCACATCGCCTTTGGGATTGCCGACCACCGTGCCGGCACTCACGTCATAGATCGCCTTCGCCTCCGTCTTGAGCGCGGACTTCACGGCGGCGGTCTCAGCCTCCTTCTGCCGCTTATCGAGCTCGAGCAAGGCATCCTGCACGATCTCCGGATGGGCGATGATGTATTCCTTGACGGTCTGCTCAACGAGAGCCTTCTGCTCGGGCGTAAAAGCCGGCGCATCCTCTGCCAGAGCCGTGTGCCGCGACATCAGCAAAGGAGCGGCGATCGCGATTGCGGCGAGCCCGGCCAGCAAACCTCTGAAGCGGATCATCTTCATCTCCCGGACCGCGACGCGTTCGACATGCGCGGCATTCTCACTATGTTTCTCGCCAGTCTCGCCTGATCTTATCGCATATGCTGCCTTGTCGCGCATCATGCGGCGAACGAAGGTTTCCAACGGCGCGTGATACAGGTCGAGCAGTAGCGCGAAAATCGGCGCCGCTGCCCATCACATCGACAGGGAGCCGGGAATGCGGCAGGGCCAAGGCAAAGCGAGCATAAAGCCGCATCGTGAGCCTCTTTTGGGCGAAAGAGCCTCTCAGGACGCATCGAGAGCAGGGCCGGCGCTGCGCGCCGCGGTCGCTCCCTTCATCGCCATGGAAGTCCTCTCGCAGGCCGGCGCCCTCGAAGCGAAGGGAGGAAGCGTCGTGCATATGGAGCTCGGCGAGCCGGGGGCGCCGGCTCCGCGCGTGGCGCGCGAAGCCGCCAAACGCGCCATCGAGCAGGGGCGGATCGGCTATACGCCCGCGCTCGGCATCCCAAGCTTGCGCGAACGCATCGCGCGCCATTACCGCGATAGCTACCGGTTGAGCGTCGATCCCGAACGCATCGCCGTGACCACCGGTTCATCGGCGGGGTTCATCCTGGCATTCCTCGCTTGTTTCGACGTCGGCGACCGTGTCGCGATCGCCTCGCCGGGCTATCCCGCCTACCGCAACATTCTCGAGGCGCTGGGCATCGAGCCCGTGGTCATCGAGACCGGCTCTTCGGACCGCTGGGCGATCACGCCCGAGGCAATTCGCGCCGCGCACGCCAAACAGAAGCTCAAGGGCGTCCTGGTGATGAGCCCCGCCAATCCGACCGGCGTGATGATGAGCGCGGACGCAATCGCAGCCCTGTCTCACGCCTGCAATCAGCACGGACTATGGTTCATCTCCGACGAGATCTACCATGGCTTGACCTATGAGGCGCAAGCGAGCACGGCGCTCGCCGCTTCCGCGGACGCGATCATCGTCAACAGCTTCTCCAAATATTTCTGCATGACGGGCTGGCGCATCGGCTGGCTCGTGCTTCCGCAACGGCTGCTTCGCCCCGTCGAGCGTCTCGCGCAAAACCTCTTCATCTCACCGCCATTCATTTCGCAGATCGCGGCCGAAGCGGCTTTCGGGGCGAGCGATGAGCTCGAGGCGGTGCGGGCGAGCTATGCGCAAAGCCGCGCACTCCTGCTCGACGCTTTGCCCCGGCTCGGCCTTTGCGATCTTCTCCCGGTCGACGGAGCCTTCTATGTCTACGGGGACGTGACACGCCTCACCAATGATTCGCTCGAGTTCTGCCGCCGCGCCCTGCTCGAGGCGGGCGTCGCGCTCACGCCGGGCGTCGATTTCGACCGATCGCGCGGCACTCGGCATGTGCGGCTCTCTTTCGCCGGCTCGCCCGAGAGCGTCCGCGAAGGCGTAAAGCGGCTAGGGACCTGGTTGAAGCGCAGCGCCTGAGCCAAGCCGCGGCAACCCCGCTCAATTGCGATCCGAGCGGGAGTGCCCGAGGATCTCGGCGAGCACACGCTCGGTTTCGCTCGACCAGCCGGGTGACGCGTCACGCGTCTCGGCGTGGCCGGGCCCCGGCACGAGATGCACCACGTGAAAACCCCGCGCCTTGAGCTCGCGCAGGAAGGACGGCATCATGGCGACGGTCTGCGCGCGGATGTCATGAAACAGGATGATGCCGCGTTTCTCCTTCTCCAAGCGGGTGAGCATCGCGGCCTCTTCGGCCTCGGGCGTTATCGGTCACCAATCGGCCGCCCACATGTCCGTGCCGAAGACACCGATGTTGCGCGAGGCGAGCCAGTTGTTCAGCGCGGGGGTATCGGCAAATCCCGGGAAGCGGAAGAAGGGCGTTCGCGGGGTGTCGGCTGCCGATCCGTAGACGGCTTGGTCGACCGCTGCGAAGCCCTTCTCGATATCGGCGCGCGCGGCCTCGTCCGACAGCATGCGCATGAGGGGATGCGAGAAGCTGTGGTAGCCGATCGTATGCCCTTCGGCGGCGACGCGCTTGGCGAGCGAAGGTGCTGCCGCCGCCATCCGCCCCACCATGAAGAAGGTCGCGCGCACGCATTGAGCCTTCAGCGCGTCGAGGAGCTTGCCCGTGGTCGCCGGGAGCGGGCCGTCGTCGAAAGTGAGAACCACCTCGTGATCGGCCAGCGGCAAGGTGCGCGGATAGGTCTTGAGGCCAATCTCGAGACCTCCTTGCGTTCCGACCGGCAAGATTCGCGACGTGCCGAGCGCGCCATTATCGCAAGCGGCTGCGCCGGAAAGCGGCTCCGAGAACAGAAGCACGCCCAGGGCCAGCCACAAGGCTGTGGCGAGAACCGTGCTCGACGAGGCGCGTCGCGCCGCGCTTTGGCCGTCTCTCGGCTCAGGCCGCGACGGCATTCGCCCAGGCGAGGCTTGTGAACGCTTCATTAAGGCGATCGGGCAAAATGTGCTTTCGGCGCCCACTGAAATTTTCGCGCACCGAAAATTCAGTTGGCCTGCGATTCGCGGTGAGATATGGGTATGGTCTCATGAGGTTCCAAACAGAGCGCTTCGGCGTTCCGTTGTTCGGCTGGCGGTGCCCAGGCGCTCTGATCGGGGCGATGATGGCGCTCGTCCTCTCGTCGTGCTCACCTGACGAGCTTTATCAGTTGTCCGATCCGACGCCGTCGAGCTACCCGATCCACGGCATCGACGTCTCCTATTATCAAGGCAACATCGATTGGCCGCGCGTGCGCGCCAACGGCACGACCTTCGCCTATATCAAGGCGACGGAAGGCGGCGATGTGGCCGACCAGCGTTTCGATGAAAACTGGGAAGGGGCACGCGCCGCGGGCCTCCAGCGCGGCGCCTATCACTTCTATTACTTCTGCCGACCCGTCGAGCAGCAGATCGCCTGGTTCGAGGCGCATGTACCGGTCGACCCCGACGCGCTGCCTCCCGCGCTCGACATGGAATGGAACCCGCAATCGAAGACGTGCCGGATACACCCGCCGCGCGAGAAGATCCTCGCCGACATGCAACGCTTCCTCGACGAACTCGAGCGCCATTATGGCAAGCGGCCCGTCATCTATTCGAGCATCGATTTTCACCGCGATGTGCTGGAAGGCGCGTTCGATGCTTATCCTTTCTGGCTGCGCAGCGTGAAATCTTTCCCGGCGAAGCGCTACGGCGATCGGCGCTGGCATTTCTGGCAATACGTCGAAAAAGGCTCGCTTCCCGGCATTTCGGGCTTTGTCGACAAGAATGCGTTCGCGGGCACGCATGCGGATTGGGCAAAATTCTGCGAAGGCGAGCTCGATCCACGCGCCTGGCCCTAGGGCGGTCACCCGAATGAGAGGGCGGCACCCTCTCGCGATATTGATCGTCCTGGGACACGGGCCTGCTTGTCTGCCGCGTGTTCGCCTCCTAGTTTGGCGCGGAACGCCGAAGGCAATTCGAAACAAGCACTGCGTTTCGGGCGAGATCACGTGCCGGGCAAAAGCTTGAAGTGCTCAATCGATCTGGTTCTGTCGACCGATCTGGTTCTATTGGCGCCGATCAGGGCAGATGCCCACCCTTGAGCCGAAGATCTTCGAAGGCGGCAAGCCGCGCTTACGCCCGATTGCCGGGCCGGAGCGGCCGATGAGCATTCTGTGGCGCGGCTCCTGGGTGCAGCGGCTGCGGCTGGCGTCGGGACTCGTGCTGTTCGCTTACGTGCTCACGCATTTCCTCAACCACGCCGTCGGCCTCGTCAGCCTGGATGCCATGATCAGCGCCGATCACTGGCGGGTGGCGGTCACGCGCTCAGCGCTGGGCACGCTCGTCCTCGTAGCAGCGCTCCTCATTCACGTCGCGCTCGCGATTGCGCGGATCGCGGGGATACGCAGCTGGCGCTTGCCGCCTTGGCAGGCGACGCAAATCGCCTTCGGCTTCGCGATCCCGTTCCTTCTCTTGCCGCACATCGTCGGCACGCGAATCACCGCGCTCATGTTCGGCATCGATACGGGCTATCCTTACGAATTGGCGCGCATCTGGCCGGCGACCATTCTGGATCAGACCCTCCTCCTTCTCATCGTCTGGGTGCATGCCTGCATCGGCCTGCATTTCTGGCTGAGGATCGCGCCGGGATATGACCGGCTTCGGCCGCTGCTCTTCTCGCTGGCGTTGCTCATCCCTTTTGCCGCACTTGCCGGCGTGATGATGCAGGCACGCTCGCTTACCGGCGATCTCGCGGGTCCGATCCAATCCCAGGAATTGCGGGACGAGATGCGGCCGCCTCCACGCGCGGAGCAGGGGCAGATCCAGCTCTGGCGCGACGAGACGAGAGTTGCTTTTTACGCGCCTCTGGCAGGTTTCATCCTGCTGATCGGCGGTGCCGCCTGGTGGCGTCGGCGGGCCGGTGGCGTCACCGTGGCGTATCTCGAGGGACCGACCGTGCGTGTTCCGGCGGGCGCGACCTTGCTCGAGATCAGCCGTAGCTTCGGCATTCCCCACGTGTCCGTTTGCGGCGGGAGAGCGCGCTGCTCCACCTGCCGCGTAAGGATCATCGCGCACTCTCTTCCCTTGCCGCCGCTGGGTGAGGCAGAGGCGCGCACCTTGCGCGCCATCGGGGCAGCGCCCGATGTTCGCCTCGCCTGTCAGTTGCGGCCCACCGGCGAGGTCACGGTGGTGCGCCTCGTGCAACCCGTCGCGGGCGCGTCCTCGAGTTTGGAGCGGGAGGCCGATGACCATGGCGTCGACACGGACGCCGCGGTACTCTTCGCCGATATCCGGGGCTTCACGGCTTTGAGTGAGCATAAGCTCGCCTATGACGTGGTGCATATTCTCAACCGTTTTTTCGCGGCGGCGAATTTTGCGGTCCACGAAGCCGGAGGTCGCGTCGACAAATATATCGGCGACGGGTTGATGGCGCTTTTTGTCGACCCTCGCGGCATCGATCATGCCTGTCGTTCCGCGCTCACGGCGGCCTCGGCGATCGGACGCGAGCTTGCGACGGTCAATCGCGATCTCGCGGCGGAGCTCAGGGAGCCCTTGCGCATCGCCATGGGGCTGCATGGCGGACGCCTCGTGGGCGGACGCATCGGCGCGGGGCGGGCGGCGACGCGGACGGTGATCGGCCCCGCGGTGAATGTCGCGAGCCGGCTCGAGGCGGTCGCCAAGGCACGCGGCGTGGAGCTTGCGCTCTCGCGCGCGGCCGCCGAATGGGCCGCGCTCGACATCGCGGCCCACAAGGTCGAGACGGAAGAGATGCGCGGTCTCGATCAACCGATCGAGGTCGTCCTGATCGACCGCCTCGCAGCGCTCGACGCGCCAAGCGTCGAGCTCGTGTGAGCACGAAGGCGGAACCCCGACTTGAGTCGAGCTCCGGCCGTCAGGCCGCGTAGCCAACGCATTGCTGCGTCTGCTCGCCGAGCTTGTCGATCCCGAGATGCATCACATCGCCGGCCTTCAGGAAGAGCTGGGGCTTCATGCCGAGCCCCACGCCCGGCGGCGTGCCGGTCGTGATCACATCACCCGGCTCCAGCACCATGAATTTGCTGATGAAGGCGACGAGATATTTGACGCCGAAAATCATCGTCTTCGTCGATCCGGTCTGCCGACGTTTCCCGTTGACATCGAGGTACATCGCGAGGTTCTGCGGGTCGGGCACTTCATCGGGGGTGACGAGCCATGGCCCGAGGGGGCCGAAAGTCGGCGAGCTCTTGCCTTTCATCCACTGGCCCGTGCCTTCCGATTGCCAAGCACGCTCCGACACGTCGTTGCAGATGCAATAACCGGCGACATGCGCGAGCGATTGCGCCTCGCTGATGTTGTGGGCGCGGCTGCCGATAACGATCGCGAGTTCGACCTCCCAATCGGTCTTCTTCGAGCCTTTGGGAATGACCACCTGATCGTTCGGTCCGATGATCGAGGACGGCGATTTGTTGAACAGGATGGGCTCGGAGGGGATCTTGGCGCCCGTTTCGGCGGCGTGATCAGCGAAATTGAGGCCGACCGCAATGAAGTTGCCCACGCGAGCCACGCAAGGTCCGACGCGCGAACGGGAATTGGCAAGCGGCAGCGAGTGAGGCTTGATCTTGCGAAGCTTGGCGAGGGTCCTTGGGCCCAGCGTCTCGCCGGAAATATCCGGCACGACATCCGTCAGATCCCTGATCTTGCCATCGCCGTCGATGAGTCCCGGTCTTTCCTTGCCGGGTTTGCCAAATCTGACGAGCTTCATTGTGTGAAATCCCTCGAAAATAGGTGACGCCCCGCCTTCGCCACATTGCGGAAAACCCACGACGAAAACAAGCGCGGCGCCGCTCGCCGCGCCCGCCACAGCACACAAGGCAGTCGCAGTGTCACCCATCAGCCACAGAAGGGCGAAATCGAAAGTATCGTTAGCGGTCTTGAAACGAGTCCATCACCTTCGGACGCGAGCAAATGATGATTTTCGGGCTCCAAAAGTATGGCTCTTGATCGGATCCAGTGAAAACGTTCCGAATTTCCGCCGATTGCCGGAAAAACTCGAAAACGAGCGCCCGGCACCACCTTCGATGAGGAATACTCGTCAGTTGCACCCTTTGTCGTCTTTGACACAAAGTGATGAAAGCGCCGAAAGCGATTCTTTCGCCACCGCGCCCGACGACGGATTTCGAAAGGACTGGGGGTCTCACATGATAGCGGCAGGACGGTCTCTCGCCTTGATCGCGGCCTCGGCCGGGTTCCTTTCGACAACTGCCTTGCCGGCGTTCGCGGGGGCCTTCGGCTTGAGAGAGCAGAGCGCGGAAGGCCAAGGTGCATCTTTCGCAGGGGTTGCGGCGGGCGGCGGTGGCCTCTCGTCGATGTTCTGGAACCCGGCGACGATGACCGATTATCCGGGCATCACCAGCTCTTATGTCGGCAGTGCGATCTTTCCGAACGGGTCGATCCGCCCGAACCCGCTCACGCCGACCGCAATCTTCGGCAGCTCCAACGGATCGATTCTCGATGGCGGGCTTGCATCGAGCTACGGCGCCTATCAATTCAATGATCAGCTTTGGATCGGCTATTCGTTCAACACGCCGTTCGGTCTGCAGAGCAAGCCAGGTTTCGCCTGGGCCGGACAGGTTTATGGCCGTTCGGCGCGGATCGTCTCCTACGACGCCGCTCCTTCGGTGGCCTATAAGATGAACGACTGGATCAGCATCGCGGCAGGATTGCAGGTCGAGTATTTCAAGGCGAGGTTGTCTCAGGCGCTCGGCGTGCTCCCCACCTCTCCGAGCGCCATTCTCGAAGGGGATGACACGAGCGTCGGCTACACGCTCGGCGCGACCTTGAAGCCCACTCCATGGACCGAGGTGGGGCTAGGCTTTCGGTCATCGGTGCATGAGGATGTCGGCGGCTCCTTGACGACGCCCGCAGGCGCCTTGCCGGTGAAGGCCAAGATCAACCTTCCCGAGGAGCTCACGCTCGGCGTGCGACAGAAGATCGACGCGCAATGGACGCTTCTCGGCGGCTTCGAATGGACGAATTGGAGCCGTCTCGGCATCGTGCCCGTGACTTCGAGCGGCATTCCTGTGAGCGAAGTGCCCTTCAAATACAAGGACGGCTATTTCGCCTCGCTCGGCGCTGAATATTCATGGAGCCCGGCAATCACCTTGCGGGCCGGTATCGCCTATGAGCGCTCACCGATCGACATCTCCAATCGCGAAGTGCTTTTGCCCGACGCCAATCGGATCTGGGCGTCGATCGGCGCGAGCTATCGTTACTCGGAGAAGCTCTCCTTCGATTTGGGCTACAGCCACGGCTTCGTCGCGAAGGACAATATCGCGGTCGTGCCCGGACACCCGCAATTCCCGACCGTGGGGCTCCCCTTCATCGCCAGCGTGAAGAACGCGCGTTTCGACATCGTCTCGGCCTCGCTCACCTATCGCTGGGACAACCCGGTCGAGACCATCCCCGTTACGCAGCCGATCATCCGAAAGCCGTAAGCGGGCGGGACAAAGGCCTCTCAGGCTGCTTCGATTCGGTTTGAGGAAAATCTACGCCCATGAACATCAACGGCTCGCCGAAATAACGTACGCACGCATAGGCGAATCGATCGGCAAAGTTGGCGGATATCCGAGACTGCCCCTCTCAAGCCTTGACCTTCACATAAGTCCCGGGGGCATCGTCGAGCGGCCGGAGCTTGCCGTCGCCGGGAATGCGAGCCGGCACGCGCTCCGGTGCTTGCCGCGCGAGCCAGGTCATCCAGTCCGGCCACCATGAACCCGGATTTTCCTTGGCACGCTCGACCCATTCGAGGAAGGAATCCCCGACGGGACCATCGGTCCAATATTGATACTTCTGGTGCGCCGGCGGG
>JAFBAK010000274.1 GCA_019247795.1 Hyphomicrobiales bacterium
GTCGCGCGTGCTGGCGGGCCCCTGGTGCGCCCAGACGCTTGCCGATCTTGGCGCGGACGTGTGGAAAGTCGAGGAACCGAAGCGCGGCGACGATACGCGCGGCTGGATGCCTCCCGAGATCGGGGGTGAATCGACCTATTACATGTCCGCGAATCGCTCGAAGCGCTCGATCGCGATCGACATGAAGCATCCGGACGGTCAGCGGATCGTTCGCGAGATGGCGTCCAAGGCGGATGTGCTCGTCGAAAACTACAAGAACGGCACGCTTGAAAGATTCGGCCTCGGCTATGAGGATCTGGCTCCGCTCAATCCAGGCCTCATCTACTGTTCGATCTCCGGTTACGGTCGCACCGGCCCACGCGCCGACGAGCCCGGCTATGATTTCGCCATCCAGGCCGAAAGCGGGCTCATGTCGATCACCGGCGAGCCGCAAGGGGTGCCGATGAAGCACGGCATGGCGATCACGGACCTCGTGACCGGCATGAACGCCGCGCAAGCGGTGCTCGCGGCGCTCATCGCACGCGCCCGCACCGGAAACGGAAAGGGCCAGTTGATCGACATGGCCTTGCTCGATTGCGGCATCGCGCTTCTCGCCAATATGGCCTCCGGCCATATCGTGACGGGGGACGAGCCGCCCCGTCTCGGAAACGCCCATCCCTCGCTTGCGCCCTATCAGCTTTTCGAGACCGCCGATGGCGATTTCGTGCTCGCGGTTGGCAATGACGGGCAATTCCGCGCCTTGTGCGAGAAGGTGCTCCACCGGCCCGATCTCGCCGCCGATCCGCGCTTTTCGACGTCGCGCGATCGCGTGCTCAATCGCGATGCGCTCATCCCGGAGCTCATCGCGGTTTTCCGCACACGTCCGACCGCCGAGTGGATCGCAGCGCTCCAGCGCGAGAAAGTGCCGTGCGGCCAGGTGCGCAATCTCAGGCAAGTCTTCGCCTCGCCCGAGGTCGCATCGCGCGGCCTCGTTGCGGAGGTGCCCGACGCGCGCCACGGCAAAGTGCGGCTGATGCGCTCTCCGCTCGCGCTTCGCGGCACGCCTCCGCGCGAGCCCTCGGCGCCGCCGCGTCTCGCCGAACACACGGACGAAATCCTTGGCGAGGTGCTGGGTCTCGACGCTGCGGAAATCAAAAAGCTGCGCGCCTCCGGCGCGGTGGCTTAGGCGCGATCCGCGAAAACGGACGTCCTTGCGATGAGATCATGTGATCGAACCGATGCAAAGTTCGGTCGCTGATCCGGGAAAAAACCTCATCCGGTGGTCGCACGCTGAAGGTGGGCTGCGTCCTCAAACCGGGTCCCAGGCGAACACATCGCCCGAGCGCTCGAGAGGCACGAGGGATGGTTTGAAGGCGCCGGGAAGCTGATCGGCGATCGTGGCCGGCGTCCAGCCTTCCCCTCGATGCAGGGCGCGGATCGGCCGCGGCTGGTTGAAAAGAAAAATTTCGTTGTTACGCACGCAGAAGATCTGTCCCGAAATCCCATTCGCTTTGTCCGAGGCGAGGAATACGGCAAGCGGCGCCGTCTTGTCGGGGGTCATCTGCTGGATGCGCGCGACACGCGCTTTCTCCGCCTCGGTTTCGGTTGGAATCGAACTCGTCATCCGGCTCCAGGCGAAGGGCGCAATGCAATTCGAGCGCACATTGTAGCGCTGCATGTCGAGCCCGATGCCACGCGACAATCCGTGCAGGCCGAGCTTGGATGCCATGTAATTCGCCTGGCCGAAATTGCCGATGAGGCCCGAAGTCGAGGTCATATGCACCATCGCGCCGCTGTTCTGTTCGCGAAAATGTGAAGCGACGGCGCGCGCCATGTTGAAGGCGCCGTTGAGGTTGATCTGGATGACGTCGAGCCAGTCGAGATGGCTCATTTTGTGGAACATCCGATCGCGCACGATGCCGGCATTGTTGATGAGGATGTCGACGCGGCCGAAGGCGCCGAGCGCCGCCTCGACGATCGCTTCCGCATTCTTCGCTTCCGCGATGGATAAGGTCGAGGCGATCGCCTTCCCACCCTTCGCCTTGATCATCGAGGTCACCTCTTCGGCCGGTCCGGGATCGCCGCCCGAGCCGTCGAGGGCGACCCCGATATCGACGACGACCACCGCGGCGCCCTCATCGGCCAACGCCAGCGCGATCGAGCGGCCGATGCCCCGCCCACCCCCGGTCACGATCGCGACCTTGCCTGCAACTTCTCCGCTCGCCATGATCCGCCTCTCGCTTGCCCCGGAATTGAAAGTCCATTTTTCGCACGGCAGGTTAAAGCGTATACCGTGAGAAGCGAATTCGCGTGCGGCATCTTTTCGGGAGGTCACAGTGGTGCGTCCGCTTGAGGGTTTGGTGGTGGTCGCCGTCGAGCAGGCCGTCGCCGCGCCTTACTGCACGAGCCGGCTCGCGGATGCGGGCGCACGTGTACTCAAGATCGAACGGCCCGAGGGGGATTTTGCGCGCGGCTATGACGATGCCGCCAAGGGACAAAGCAGCTATTTCGTCTGGTTGAACCGAGGCAAGGAGTCGGTCGTGCTCGACCTTTCGGCCGAAGAGGATCGGGCCGAGCTCGGCCGCCTCATAGAAAAGGCCGACGTGCTGGTGCAAAATCTGAAGCCGGGTGCGCTGGGTCGTCTCGGATTTCCGGTCGAAAGCTTGCGCGCCCGACACCCGGCTCTCATCTGCTGCTCGATCAGCGGCTATGGGGACACGGGCCCTCTTGCCCAGCGAAAGGCGTACGATCTTCTGATCCAGACCGAGACAGGACTCACCTCGATCACCGGCGGCCCCGAAAGCCCGGGCCGCGTGGGCGTCTCGATCGTCGATATCGCGACCGGCGCCACGGCGCATGCGGCGATCCTCGAAGCGCTGATCGCGCGCGGCGTGAACGGCAAGGGAAGCGATATTCGGATCTCCATGTTCGACGTCATGGCCGATTGGCTCACGGTGCCGCTCCTCAATGCCGAGGCGGGCAAGCCGCCGAAACGCGTCGGGCTCGGTCATCCCACGATCTCGCCCTACGGCGTTTTCACGTCGAAGGACGGCAAGCCGATCCTGATCTCGATCCAGAACGATCGGGAGTGGCGTTCCTTGTGCAAGGGTATCATCGGGGAAAACTCGCTCGGCGAGGATCCACGCTTTGCCACCAATCTGGCGCGTGTGCGCCATCGGCCGCAAACGGATGGCAGGGTGGCCGAAGCCTTCGCAGCCGCAACTCATGACGAGCTTGTCGAACGCCTGACGAAAGCCGATATCGCCTTTGCGGAGGTCAACGGCATGGAAGAGCTGTCGCGCCACCCGCATCTGCGGCGCGCCAGCCTTGCGACTCCGAACGGAGAGATTTCCTATCCGGCTCCGGCTGCGATCTTCGACGGCAAACCGCGGCGGCTCGGCGCTGTCCCGGAACTCGGCGCCGACACGCAAGCCATCCGCCGGGAGACCGCCAAAATGCCGAAGATGCGGCTTGGGAGCGGCTGAGGCCGAACGCGCTGCGCCGGCGGGCTTTCCGCGTTCGCATCGGACCAGGGCCGCGGTCTGCAGAAAGGCGCTGATTCATGGCCGACGACGACGCGATCAGTTTTCTCTCCGGCGCGCAAGGCTTGCGCCTGCGTACTCTCGCCTGGCTGCGCTGGCTTGCAATTCTCGGGCAGACGATCGCGGTCACCGTCGTCTGCTTCGGGCTCGGCTTCCGCATGCCGATCATGCTGGCGCTTCTGGTGATCCTCGCCTCGGCCGTCCTCAATGTCGGCCTTGCGCTGCGTTTCCCGATGAGCCACCGTCTCAGCGACCGTCTCGCAGCCCTTCTTCTCGGAGCCGATATTCTGCAACTGTCGGTCCTCCTCTATCTCACGGGAGGCCTCGACAACCCCTTCGCGATCCTTTTCGTGGCGCCGGTCCTGATCTCGGCGATGGCGTTGGCGCCAGGGCGAACACTCGGGCTCGGCGTGCTCGCCGGCTGCGCGGTGACCGCGCTTGCCTTGGCGCATCTGCCACTGCCTTGGTACGCCGATGCCTCGGTCACGCTCCCCGACCTTTATCGGCTCGGCATCTGGACCGCGATCATGCTGAGCCTCGGCTTCACCGGCGTCTATGCCTGGCGCATCGCCAAGGAGGGCCGTGACCTCGCACAAGCGCTCGCAGCGACCGAGCTGGTGCTGGCGCGCGAGCAGCACCTTTCCCAGCTCGACGGCCTTGCTGCCGCGGCGGCGCATGAGCTCGGCACGCCGCTTGCCACGATCACCCTCGTCGCCCAGGAGCTCGATCGCGTCGTGCCGAAGGACGGGCCGATGGCCGAGGATGTGAGCCTCTTGCGCGACGAGGTGCGGCGCTGTCGCGGCATTCTCTC
>JAFBAK010000152.1 GCA_019247795.1 Hyphomicrobiales bacterium
CTGGACGGAGAGTGGCGGATGCTGATGGTGAAGCCTTCCGTGGACGAGGCGGGGCTCGGCGCGGCGCATGAGACCGACGTTCTCATCATCGGCGCGGGTCCTTGCGGACTTTTTGCGGTGTTCGAGCTCGGCCTTCTCGACATCAAGACGCATGTCGTCGATATCCTCGACAAGGTCGGCGGCCAATGCGCCGAGCTCTATCCCGAGAAGCCGATCTACGACATCCCGGGAATGCCGATCGTGACCGGCCAGGCGCTCACCGACAATCTGCTGCAGCAGATTGCGCCGTTCGAGGCCAAGTTTCATCTTTCCGAGATGGTCGAGAGCGTCGAGACGCTCGGCACGCCCGAGGCGCCGCGTTTCAGGGTCGTCACGGACGCGGGCACGAGCTTCCTGTGCAAGAGCATCGTCGTGGCCGCCGGCGGCGGCTCGTTTCAGCCAAAGCGGCCACCGATCCCCGGCATTGAGGCCTTCGAAGGGGAGAGCGTCTTTTACGCGGTGCGACGCATGGAGAATTTCCGTGGCCGCAAGGTGCTGATCGTCGGCGGCGGCGACTCGGCGCTCGACTGGACACTGAACCTCCATGATGTCGCCTCGCGCGTGACCCTCTTGCACCGGCGAGACGCGTTCCGGGCCGCTCCCCATTCGGTCGAGCAGATGCGCGGGCATGTGGCGGCAGGGCGCATGGACCTGCATCTTGGTCAAGTGGTCTCGCTGAAAGGCAGTGCGCCGAAGCTCGAAGCCGCCGTCATCCGCCGCGACGACAATTCGACTTTCGAGGTCGAGTGCGACGCCATGCTCCCCTTCTTCGGCCTCACCATGAAGCTTGGCCCGATCGCCAAGTGGGGACTCAACCTCGACGAAAACCTGGTGCCCGTCGACACCGAGAAATTCGAGACTTCGACGCCGGGCATTTTCGCGATCGGCGATATCAATCACTATCCGGGAAAGCTCAAGCTAATCCTTTCCGGCTTCCACGAAGCGGCGCTCGCGGCCCAGAAAGTGCATCGCTACGTCTACCCGGAGAAGAAGCTGCTTTTTCAATACACGACCTCTTCCACGAGCTTGCAGAAGAAGCTCAAGGTTGCCTGAGGCGCGAAGCTCGATCTGTTACGCGCTTCGCGACAACGAAAGACCTGCTTTCAGCCAGGTTCGGGAAACCTGGGTCCGCTTCGGGAGGAGCGGATCTGCCAAGGACAGGGACAGGAGGCGATGCCGATCTACTTGCGTCCCGCCTCGTTGAAGTCGGCGCTTTCGCTCCTGGCGCAGGCGGCGCGCGCGCGCAAAGGACGTTCCGGACACCCGCTGACGGTGCTTGCAGGGGGGACCGATATCTACCCGGCGCGTGCTGGCAAACAGGCTTGGCTCGAGAGTTTCCCTCGCGATTTTCTCGACATCACGCAAATTCCGGAGCTCAAGGGAATTCGCCGGGACGGGCGGGCCGTCCTGATCGGAGCCCTGACAACCTGGACAGAGCTCGTCGCGGCGAAGCTTCCGCCTGCCTTCGATGCGCTCAAAGAAGCAGCGCTTCAGGTGGGCGGTTTGCAGATCCAGAACCGGGCGACGCTCGGCGGCAACATCGTCAATGCCTCTCCGGCGGCCGACGGCGTTCCGCCCTTGCTTGCGCTCGATGCGCAAGTCGAGATCGCCTCGACGCGCGGAGAGCGTCGCGTTCCGCTTGCGACGTTCATTCGCGGCAACCGCCAGACCGATCTGGCGAGCGACGAACTCGTCGTCGCGCTGCGCGTGCCGCTCCACGGGGCGAACTCCCGTTCGCTGTTCCTGAAGCTCGGCGCGCGTTCTCATCTCGTGATCTCGATCGTCTCGGCCGCCTTGCTCGTCGACCAGGCCGCGGACGGCACGATCTCGGACATCCGCGTCACGGTCGGCGCGGCTTCGGCCGTGCCGACCCGCCTTGCCGCACTCGAAGCGGAATTGCGCGGGGAGATGCTCGAGCTTGCCTTGCTCGAGCGCGTCACACCGGCGCTTTTTTCAAGCTTGACGCCGCTCGACGACGTGCGCGCGAGCGCGACGTACCGGCGCAAGGCCGCCCGGATTCTCGTGCGGCGAGGGCTTGCGGCTTGCATCGGTCCGCGCGCCGAAGAGCTCGCCGCATGATCGCCGAGGAATTCACGGGAGCTGTCGAGCTCACGGTCAACGGCAAGAAGGTCGAGATCGCGGCGCGCCCCGATATGCGGCTTTCGCGCGTCCTGCGGGAAGAGCTTGGCCTCACCGGCACCAAGGTCGGCTGCGATGCCGGCGATTGTGGCGCCTGCACCGTACTCATCGAGGAGGAGCAGGCTTGCGCCTGCCTCGTTCCGGTTGCGCAGCTCGAGGGCAGGCGAGTCCAGACCATCGAAGGGCTTGCCGAGGATCCCATCGGCCGGGCGTTGCAGCGTTCCTTTCATTACCACGGCGCCGCCCAATGCGGCATCTGCACGCCCGGCATGCTGATGGCCTCTCTCGATCTTTTGCGCCGCGTCGAGAAGGTCGATCTGCCCATGGTCGAGACGGCGCTCGGCGGCGTGCTCTGTCGCTGCACGGGGTATCTGAAAATCTGCGAGGCCGTGCTCGACGCGGGCCGTTTCCTCGAGCCCGACGAAGGTCTCGATGAAGATGCGATCTCCGCGAATGGAGTTGCATCCATCGGGGAGCTGAAGCCACCCACAGGCTCTCAAGCAGGTTTGCCGGGGAACGGCGTTTCGGTCGGCGCACGGGTGGCGCGACTCGACGGTCTTCCGAAGCTCGATGGCACGGAAGTCTACGGAGCCGACAAGGCGCCGCAAGATGCGCTTTGGCTTCGCGCCATCCGCTCTCCCCACGCGCGCGCCCGCTTCGTCATCGGCGATCTTCGCACCTTCGTTTCGAACGAGCCCGGAATCTTCCGCGTGCTCACCGCGGCCGATGTGCCCGGCGAGAATTCGTTCGGCATCTTTCCCGACATGAAAGATCAACCGGTCTTTGCCGAAGGCGAAACGCGCTATCGCGGCGAAGCGGTCGCCGCCGTCATCGGCGAGCGTGCTGCGATCGACGGCTTCGATGTTTCCCGCTTTCCCATTCGATGGGATCCTCTCCAGCCGCTTATCGGGCTCGATGGGGCTCTTTCGCCCAATGCGCACGCGTCCCATCCCGCCCATCCGGACAATGTCCTCGTGCGCGGCTGGGTCGAGAAGGGCGACATCGAAAGCGCCTTTCGCGGCTCTTCCCACAGGGCGGAGGGCTTGTTCTCCACGCGTTTTGTCGAGCATGCCTATATCGAACCGGAGGCCGGCTTCGCGCGCCGCGTCGGGAAGCGGGTCGAGGTGTTTGCCTCGACACAAGCCCCTTACATGAGCCGTGACGAGGTCGCGCGCGTTCTCGGCCTCGAGCCGGGCGATGTGCGGATCATCCCTTCGGCCTGCGGGGGTGGATTCGGAGGGAAGCTCGACGTCTCCTTGCAACCGATGCTCGCGGTCGCCGCCTGGCAGATGGGCGTGCCCATCCGTTCGATCTACACCCGCCCGGAATCGATGGCGGCGACGACCAAGCGGCACCCGGCCGCCATCACCGCACGCGCCGCATGCGATGCGCAAGGGCGCATCACTGCCTATGCGATGGAGGCCGATTTCGATACGGGCGCTTATGCTTCGTGGGGGCCCACCGTCGCCGGACGCGTGCCGGTGCATGGCACAGGGCCGTATCGGGTGCCGAACGTTCTCAACCGTGCGCGCGCCATCTACAGCAACGGGCCGATCGCCGGAGCCTTTCGCGGCTTCGGCGTGCCGCAAGCGGCGATCGCTCATGAGGCGCTTTACGACGAGCTTGCCGAGAAAGCCGGGCTCGACCGGCTCGAGTTCCGTCTGCTCAACGCGCTTCGTGTGGCCGATGAAACCGCGACCGGGCAGGTGTTGCAGGCGAGCGTCGGATTGGATCGCTGCCTCGAAGCGCTGCGGCCGCATTGGCACAAGATGCTCGAAGAAGCTGAGACGCTCAACGATAAGGCAACCGTCATGCGCCGAGGCGTCGGCATCGCCTGCATGTGGTACGGGATCGGCAACACCGCGCTCTCGAATCCATCCCGCATGCGCCTTGCCTTGACGCGCGAAGGGCGGGTCCTTTTCTTCAACGGCGCCGTCGATATCGGACAAGGATCGACCACGGTGCTGACGCAGATCGCCGCCGAAGCGCTCGGCCTTCCTGTCTCGGCTTTCACCCTGGTCACCGGAGATACGGACAAGACGGCCGATGCCGGCAAATCCTCTGCTTCGCGGCAGACCTTCGTCTCCGGCAAGGCCGCCGAGAACGCCGCGCTTGCCTTGCGCGCCGAGATCTTGCGGCACACGAATGCCGGTGCCGACGCGCGATTCGCGCTGGAGGGTGGTCAGCTCAAGATCGACAGCAAGGCCGAAAGCACGGTCATCGATCTGACCGCTTGGCCGGCAGGTGCCGACGGTATCGTCTTCGAGGGCGCGGGAGATTTCGATCCGCCGACCGAGCCGCTCGACATCAAGGGCCAAGGCGTGCCTTACGCGACCTACGGATTCGCTGCGCAGATCGTGGCGCTCGATGTCGACATGGCCCTGGGCACGGTGCGGCTCGAGCGTTTCGTCGCGGCCCATGATGTCGGGCGCGCCATCAACCCGACCCTCGTCGAAGGCCAGATCCATGGAGGGATCGCGCAAGGGATCGGGCTCGCGCTCATGGAGGAATATGTTCCCGGGCGGACCGAGAATCTGCACGACTATCTCATCCCGTCCTTCGGCGATGTGCCGCCGATCGAGATCATCCTTGTCGAGGCGGCAGAGCCCCTCGGCCCCTTCGGGGCCAAGGGCGTCGGTGAACCGGCGCTCGTTCCGGCAGCGCCGGCGATCCTGGGGGCGATCCGCCACGCGACGGGTGTTTCGATCCGCGAAATCCCGGCGCTGCCGCATCGCGTCCGAGCGGCTCTCGAAGCCGCCGGGCGGGCCTGGGAGATTTGACGTGAGCGCGCCGCGTTTTGCCGACCAGACCGACAAATTCGGGGCTCGCGAGGAGGGCGACGAAGGCATTGTGCGCTGTCATGCCTGCCCGGTGCTCTGCCGCATCCGGCCGGGGAGGGCAGGTGCCTGCTCACGTTACGCCAACGAGGATGGGCGGCTGGTGCGCACCGATCCGATCGTGCTCACCCGGCGTGTCGCTGACGAAGGCGGCAGCGTGCGGCCTTTCCTCGATGCCGCGGTCGATTGGGATGGCGGGCTGCTCCCGCCCGAAGAAGCCTTCATCACCGGGATCGGCGCGGGCACCACTTATCCGGACTACAAGCCCGCGCCTTTCATCGTCTCCGGCGAGTACGACGGCGTCGACACGGTGACGGTCGTCACCGAAGGCATCTTCAGCTATTGCGGCGTCAAGGCGAAGATCGACACGGACCGCCATCTCGGTCCGGAGGCCGCGCCCGTGCGTGTTCGGGGCGAACAGGTCGGTCACGTGACGACCGCCGAATATGGGTCGCAGATGCTCGCGCTCGGCGGGGTGAGGCATCTCACGGGCGGCAGCAAGCTCGAAGGAAACGTCACTTGCGAGGCACTGCTGGCGCTCTGCAATTGCGAAGCCGTCGAGATGACGATCGATGGGGGGGCGAGCCTTGTGCTTCAGCCCGGCGCCGCACCGATCGTGAACGGCGCCAAGGAAGAGCGCATGCGCGTCGGTTGCGGTTCGGCGACGATCGGCATCTTCGCGCGCCAATGGCACGGCGAAGTCGACGAAGTCGTGGTCGTGGACGACCACATCACGGGTGTGCTTTCGGAGCATCAAGCCGGCAAGTTCCTGGGTATGCGCCCCAGCGGCGTGCGCGTGCGCGGCCGCAAATCGACGCCCGGCCGCATCTTTCAGGTCGCTGAGCCGGGCACGGGCTGGGGCGGCACGACGATCACCGACCCGCTTTCGCTCATCCAGTCGATTGACCCCAAGCTCGCCTGGCCGGGGCTTCGCCTTCTCTTCACATCCACCACCGGAGAGGATGCGCTTTTTTGCGTGCTCGACGAGGAGCTGCGTCCCGTGCCGGCCAGAATGCCAGCCGCCGTCACCAAGGTGGTCGATCGTATCGGGGAGAATTGCGAGCCGGCGCTCGCTTCGGTCCTGTTCATGGCCGGGGCAGGCGGATCGCTGCGGGCGGGCGTCACGGAAAACCCTGTGCTCCTCACGCGCTCGATTCACGATCTCGGCGTGCGGGTCACGATGGGCGGCGCCCCCGTCTACCTTTGGCCCGGCGGTGGGATTACCGTCATGGCCGACGTGACACAGCTGCCGCGCAACGCTTTCGGCTCGGTGCCGACGCCGGCTCTGGTGGCGCCGATCGAGTTCACGATGCCGCGCGATGCCTACAAAACGCTCGGGGGTCATATGGAAGAGGTGACCTCGCTCGCGGAAATCGTCGCAAGCGCGAGGCTCGGCGGCGTCGCCTAGAGTGAAATTCGCGTTCCGCAAACTCCGCGAAAAAGACAGGTTGGAGCGCAATCACGGATCACACTTGAGTCAACGCGTGAATCAACGCGATCCGGCGCGCGAACGCCCCTTGTCACATGTGCTCGATGACATCGCTTCCTTCCCGGTCCGGCGCGGCTGCGGCGCGGGCTGCGGCAAGTATCAGATCGAGGGCCTCTTCGATCCGGTCGGCCACGAGGTACTTCACCTCGAGGCCGGGGCGGACGAAGCCATGCTCGCGCATATGCTCGAAGAGCGAGAGCAACGGCCCCCAGAATCCGTTGATGTTGGCGATCAGGATCGGCTTGTCATGCCGACCGAGCTGCGCCCAGGTAAGCTGCTCGACCAGCTCCTCGAGCGTGCCGACGCCGCCGGGAAGCGCGATGAAGGCGTCGGCCTTGTCGAACATGAGCTTCTTGCGCGCGTGCATGTCCGCAACGACATGAAGCTCTTGCGCGTCCGCGAGCATGACCTCACGCGCCTTCAGGAACTCGGGGATGATGCCCGTCACCGTTCCGCCGCCGTCGAGCACTGCGCGGGCGATTTCTCCCATGAGGCCGATCCGCCCTCCCCCGTAGACGAGGCGAATGCCCGCCTGTGCCATCATGCGACCGAGTACGCGTGCCGAGGCAGCGAAGACGGGGTCGGAGCCGTCTCCGGAGCCGCAATAAACGCAAATCGATCGAATCGGGCGCATGGCCAAAGACCACACATGAAAGGGGGGCGCGTCAACGGCCAAGGTGGTTGAAAGCCTAATTTTCAAGGCGGGCGACACGGCATGCGAACACTTATATGAAGAGAGCCGCCGTTGCGTGCCGATTCCCTTCGGCGGACAGAGTTCGTCGTCCGAAATCCTTGGTTCAGCGCGGTTTCGCGGTGATTATGGGGTGAATATGCCTGCCGCGTGCCGCTCCAATCGTGTTTGAACGAAAGCTTGGAATGTCATCCGTCCCTCGCCTTGCCCGGCAAACGAACGCACGGGGCTCCTCGCCGAAGGTCGAACCGCCTGGAGAGGCGGGCGAGCGCAAGCGCGAGTCGAGCTTGCTCCTCACCATGGTGCGGCTCTGGCCCTATCTTTGGCCATCGGGCCGCGTCGATCTGAAACTGCGCGTGGCGGCCTCGCTCGCTCTCACCGTCGTTTCAAAATTCGTCACGATCGCCGTCCCCTTCACCTTCAAATGGGCCACCGACGCGCTCGCGAACGCGGCGAAGGGGACGAGCGTCTCCCACACGATTCTCTTCGTCGCGATCGGGGGACCGCTCGCGCTCACCTTCCTTTATGGCCTGGTGCGCATCCTGATGGTCGTGTTGACCCAGATGCGGGAAGGGCTATTTGCCCGCGTCGCGCTGCACGCGGTGCGGCGTCTGGCGCGTCGCACATTCGAACACATGCATCGTCTGTCCTTGCGCTTTCATCTCGAACGCAAGACGGGTGGGCTCACGCGCGTTCTCGAGCGGGGGCGGCAAGGCATCGAGGAATTGTCACGCCTGACGATGATGACGGTCATCCCGACCGTCATCGAATTCGCGCTCGTGATCTCCGTGTTCTGGCTGCATTTCGATTGGCGCTACGTCGTTCTCGTGACGGTGATGATCGCCATCTACCTCTCGTATACGGTGATTGCGACGAATTGGCGGATCGGCATCCGCCGCATCATGAACAATTCGGACACCGAGGCGACCACGAAAGCCGTCGACAGCCTCCTCAACTACGAGACGGTCAAATATTTTGGAGCGGAAGAGCGCGAGACCGAGCGATACGATGTTTCGATGGAACGCTACGAGAAATCGAGCGTGCGTTCCTACACCTCGCTCGCCGTGCTCAACACGGGGCAGGCGGCGATCTTCACGGTGGGGCTTACCTTGGCGATGGCGCTTTGCGCGCTCGGCGTGATGGCAGGGAGCGAGACCGTCGGCGATTTCGTGATGGTCAACGCGATGATGGTGCAGCTTTACATCCCGCTGAACTTCATGGGCATGGTCTACCGCGAGATCAAGCAGGCGACGATCGACATCGAGGAGATGTTCGCGATTCTCGGGCAAAATCCCGAAATCGCAGATCGCCCGGGAGCGCGGCCGCTCGAGGTGAAGCAAGGCGCGGTGCGTTTCGACAATGTCCGCTTCGCCTACGAAAGCAACAGGCCCATCCTGAAGGGCATCTCCTTCGATGTCCCAGCGGGCAAGACGATCGCGATCGTCGGACCTTCGGGCGCGGGCAAATCGACGATCTCGCGCCTCCTCTTCCGTTTTTACGAGCCGCAGAGCGGGCACATTCTCATCGACGGTCAAGACATCGGTTTCGTGACCCAGGCAACGCTGCGGCGAGCTCTCGGCATGGTGCCGCAGGACACGGTGCTGTTCAACGATACGATCGGCTACAATATCCGTTACGGGCGTTGGGATGCCTCCGAAACCGAGATCGAAGAAGCGGCCGAGCTTGCCCAGATCGGGCAATTCATCAGGTCCTTGCCCGAAGGCTACGACACGCCGGTCGGCGAACGCGGATTGAAATTGTCGGGCGGCGAAAAACAGCGGGTCGCCATCGCGCGCACCATTCTCAAGGGGCCGCCAATCCTTGTCCTCGACGAAGCGACATCGGCGCTCGATTCTTTCACCGAGCAGGAAATCCAGGCGGCGCTCGATCGGGTAGCCCAAGGGCGAACGACCGTCGTCATCGCCCACCGGCTGTCGACCGTGGTGAAAGCCGACGAGATCATCGTGCTCGATCAAGGTGTCGTTGCCGAGCGCGGCTCGCACGCCGAGTTGCTCGCGCGCGATGGGCTATACGCGGCGCTGTGGAACCGCCAACGCGAGATGGATGCGGCCCGCGAAGCGCTCGAGCGCGCCGAAGCCGAGGAGGGAGAAAGCTTGCGACGTTCCCTTTCGACAGAAGCTCAGGCGGCCGAGTGACGGGCCTCTTGCACATCGCCCTCCATGGCTGATAGCGAGGCGGCGCCAGCGCCGCCGATACTCCTCGTCGTTGCCTGCGCGCTCGTGGATGCTGATGGGCGCGTGCTGATCGCCGAACGACCGGCCGGGAAAGCGCTTGCAGGATTGTGGGAATTTCCGGGCGGCAAGCTCGAGCCGAACGAAGAGCCGGAGACGTCCCTCGTTCGAGAGCTCAAGGAAGAGCTTGGCATCGTGGTCGAGACTTCCTGTCTTGCGCCGCTCACCTTCGCAAGCCATCGCTACGAAAGCTTTCATCTCGTCATGTTGCTCTATGTCTGCCGCAAATGGACAGGCTTCGCCGCGCCGCGCGAAGGCCAGAACCTCGCCTGGGTCCGCCCAGGCAAGTTGCGCGACTATCCGATGCCTCCCGCCGATGCCCCGTTGATCCCGGCTCTTATCGATTTGCTCGGCCCGTAGCCGCGAAGCATTGGCAGCGGTCGCTCGATCTGCGGGAATTGCGCACTCTACGATTTCGGCTTCACCATGAAAGGGCCGATTGCCGAGATGGTGCAGCCGGTCCCGCCGCCTTTGCTGCGGCATTCCGCGAGAGCTGCGTTGATGGCCTCTTTCTCACCGATGCTCGACGTGCCGATTCCGAATGTTCCGCCCGCGTCCCTGGCGAGCGCGTACCAGGAGTTTTCCGCTGCGGCCTTCATGAGCTCCTGACGCGCTGAAGCAGGCAGTGCATTCTGGCCCTCCATGTTGACGAGCCCTTGCGGCGGCATCGTTTGCGGCACATGCGTCACCACGTCGTCACCGACCGCGACCAGAAGACAGGGGAGGTGAGCGCGATCCGCGCACATTTGCAGCGCACGGCGAATGATGTCGTCCGTCGAGCCGGCGCCCATCGCGTAGTCGAGGCGGCCGTAAGGGCCGGCCACCATGGCCTTCGGCGAAGACATCTTCATGTACTCGTCGAGGATTTTCTTGTGCGCATCGTCGGACATGAAGGGGACGCTGTCCTCGCCGACCGTGGCCATCTTGACGAACCGCGGCGCGAGCGGTCCTTCCTTCGCGATGCGGGGCGCCGGGTGGTCCCATACGATCGTGTTTCCCACGGCGAAGAGCTCGCATTTGCGCGATGCGATCGCATGCGTTTCGCATTGGGCAAGCGCCTCCTGCTTGGCGGCCTCCTCATCGGCCGCATTCCGGCTCATGCCGATTGCCGCTCCTGCGATCGCGAGCGCTTTCGGACCCATTTGCGTCATGTATTGGCGCTGGATGATTTGTTGCGTGTCATGCGTGACGAATGGGACTTCCATGGGCTTCAGCGGAGTTCCGGCAAGGGAAGCCCAAGCTGTGGTCGAAGCTTTCGCGGCGTCATCGGTCGAATTTGCGCCCGTGGTCGCGAGCCCGCCGGATTGCGACGAAATCCGCGAGCGCGCATTGAAAACGAGCACGGCCCCGCCGAGGAGAAGGACGAATGCGAGAACTGCCGCGGAGATCTTGAGCGCGGGCGAGAGACGGCGGGCCTTGACGCTCCTTTCCGCAAGCTCGAGCTTCGTCGCAGGAGGCGCATCGCCGAGCGCTGGCGGATCGGCGATCACGAAAGCATGCACCGGTTGGGGAATGTTCTTCACCGACTGTGCGCCGATATCGCGAAACAGGATCGACACCTTGTTGACGACCTGTTCTTGCACCGCTCGAGAGACGCAGATGCCGCCGGGCATGGCGAGGCCCTGCAGACGAGCTGCGATATTCACGCCGTCGCCGAGGAGATCGCCATCGCGTTCGACGACATCGCCGAGCGAGACGCCGATGCGGAAGATCATTCGTCGCGGCTCAGGCACCGGAGCGTTGCGGGCCTTCAGCGCCTCTTGGATGTCCATGGCGGCACGCACGGCCTCGACCGCGGAGTCGAATTCGGCGAGCACGGCATCGCCTGCGGTGTTGAAGATGCGTCCCCGTCCTCTGCTCACGAACTCCGCGAAGAGCTCCCGGTATTCCATGAGCCGCTTCAAGGTACCGTCCTCGTCCTCGGCGACGAGCCGGCTGTAGCCGCAGACGTCGGCGGCCATGATGACGGCGATCTTGCGGCGCAAACGCGCTTCATCCATGCGCTCACCGTCGGACTGGCAATGCATTCATTATAGCATGAGGGAATTCGAGCGGGTCATCTCGGCGAGAGCGGAAATTATCATCGGCTTCGCTCAGCGCCCGTTCATCGATCCTACGATATGTTCATTTCTTGGACATCGCAGCTTAACCGCTGCTGTGATGGTCTTGGTGCAAGTGGAGCATGATCTTTTCGGAGAAGCGGGTCTCGCTTTTTCCAGCTCATGCTCGAGGCGCGACGAATTCGGCTCGCTTTTGCCGATTGTGCCGAGCAGGAAGAACAACCATGGTTCAATCGCCAGATCGGATTGAAGCTGCGCTTGCGCTCTCGCGTTTCGGATTGGGTGCGCGCCAAGGCGATCTCGAGGCGATCTCGTCCGATCCGCGCGGCGCATTGAAGGAAGAGATCGCGAACCGGACCGTTCCGTCTCCCGCAGGCGAAGAGCTGAAGCCCACCGCGGAGCTGCTCAACGATCTCTATGCTTTCCAAGAGGCGCAAAAGGAGATGCGCGAGCGCAAGGCAGCCGAAGGCATCAGCACTCCCGCTGGCGGGGTGCCGCAACCGCCATCGTCGGGCGAACAGCCCGGAAAAGCCGACGCGATGAAAGCCGAGGCCCTGTCCTCTTCATCCAGCATGGCGGGCGAGAAAGCCGGTTCAGCGGCGGGGACAGGCGCGCCGGGCACACCGATGAAAGGCGCGAACGAGCCAAAGCCTGTCGTGCCTTTCCCGCAACGGGTATTCCTTGCCGAGGCGAAGGCGCGCTTCTCCGGGACGATCCACGCTCCGCGCATTGGTTTCGGCGAGCGGCTTGCGATGTTCTGGGCGAATCATTTCGCCATTTCGGCAGCAAAGGGGCCCAATGTCCGCGTGATCGCTGGCGCGTTCGAGCGCGAAACGATCCGGCCGCATGTATTCGGGCGGTTCGCCGACATGTTGCTGGCGGTCGAGACACATCCGGCGATGCTCTTTTATCTCGACAATCAGCAATCCTTCGGTCCGAATTCGCCTGCCGGCCAAAATCGCAAGCGCGGCTTGAACGAAAATCTGGCACGCGAGATTCTCGAGCTTCACACGCTCGGCGTGAACGGCGGCTACACGCAAGACGACGTGACCTCGCTTGCCCGCATCATCACGGGTTGGACCGTGGTCGGACGGCAAGGTCGCCTCGGAACTCCGGGAAGCTTCGTCTTCTTTGCGAACGCGCACGAACCGGGCGATCAGCAATTGCTCGGCAACATCTATGCCGAGGCCGGTTTCGAGCAGGGAAAAGCGGCGCTCCTCCATCTTGCGCGACATCCCGCGACCGCCGCCCATTTGGCGCAAAAGCTTGCGCGGCACTTCGTGTCCGATGATCCACCATCTGCCCTCGTCGACAAGCTCGCAAAAACCTTCATGGCGACCGATGGAGACTTGGCCGCGGTCTCGACCGCGCTCGTCGAAGCGAAGGAATCCTGGACACCGCAGCTCGCAAAGGTCCGTTCGCCCCTTGAATTCAGCATCGCGATTTTGCGGGCGACCGGCGCGAAGCCCGAGCCGCAGCCGGTTCTCGGAGGGCTCTATGTGATGGGGCAGCCCTATTGGCAGCCGTCAGGACCGAATGGCTTCTCGGACCTCGTGGATGCCTGGGCCTCGCCCGAAGGGCTGAAGATGCGCATGGACATCGCCAACGTCGCCGCGACCAAGGGCGCCGACTATTTCGACCCGCCGGACTTCATCGAAACACGCCTTGGCCCGCTTCTCTCAAAAGAAACGCGTTCTGCCGTCGGACGCGCCGAAAGCCGCGCTCAAGGCCTCGCCATTGCCTTCATGTCACCGGAGTTTCAGAGGCGATGAACATGCAGTGTGAAACCATCTCACCGTCGCGGCGTGCCGTACTCGGGGCCTCAGGTGCGCTATTCGCCTGGGCTTTCATGCCACGCCATGCGCTCGCGGCCCGCGGTCGCGACGCACGTTTTGTTACCATCATCCTGCGAGGCGCGCTCGACGGGCTGACGGCGGTGCTCCCGCTCGGCGACCCCGATTACGAGGCGCTGCGCCAGAGCATCGCGCTCCATGCGGAAGGGGCGAACGCGGCCTTGCCGCTCGATGGCTTTTTCGCGCTGCATCCGTCCATGCCGAATTTTGCGAGGCTCTTCCGGGCGGGCCAAGCCTGCGTCATTCATGCGTGCGCCACGGCTTATCGCGATCGCTCCCATTTCGACGGCCAGGATGTGCTCGAATCGGGTTATGAGATACCGGGAAAAGTGGATTCCGGCTGGCTCAACCGCATGCTCATCGGCTTGCCGAAAGGCGAGAAGGTCGCGCCTGGCGCAGCGGAAAAGGTGATCGGCCTTGCGGTGGGTGCGAACGCGCCGCTCGTTATTCGAGGTGGCGCACCGGTGCTTGGTTGGGCGCCCGCCACGCTGCCGCCGGCCGGCGACGATCTCGCCTTGCGTTTGATGGATCTCTACAGCCAGCGGGATCCGCGTCTCGCGCATGCGCTCCAAGAGGGGATCGCCACAGGCAAGATCGCGACCGGGCTCGATAACGCCAGTCGCGGCGGCCCCGGGGACCCGGAAGGCATGAAGCATCTCGCGGCCGGCGCCGCGAAGCTTCTGGCGCAGCCGGACGGCCCGCGC
This sequence comes from Hyphomicrobiales bacterium, assembly GCA_019247795.1. Lineage (GTDB taxonomy): Bacteria > Pseudomonadota > Alphaproteobacteria > Rhizobiales > Beijerinckiaceae > GAS188. The sequence continues at coordinate 14,065 of JAFBAK010000152.1, forward strand.
GTCGCAGCGCTCGCCTTCGAGGGATGGGACACGCACGCCCAGGAGATCGGGCGTCTCGCTCGCCTCTTGGCCGGCCTCGACGGGGCTTTCGCGGCATTCGAGCAGGAGCTCGGTCCGTCCTGGAAGGATACCGCCATTCTCGTTGCGACCGAGTTCGGCCGGACGGCGCGCGTCAACGGCACCGAGGGAACGGACCACGGCACCGGCACGACGGCTTTCCTTGTGGGCGGGGCCGTCAAAGGCGGGCGCGTGATCGCCGATTGGCCAGGCCTCAAGGAAGCGCAGCTGCGCGACGGACGCGACCTTGCCGCCACCACGGATTTGCGCGCCATCGCCAAGGGCATCGCGGTCGACCTCCTCGATGCCTCCGCGACGACGCTTTCGCGCGATGTCTTTCCGGGATCCGAAAGGGTTGCTCCTGCGCGTGGCTTGATCATATGACCACGCCCCGTTTCGGGGCGATTGGTCGACAGATTTGGCCCATGCTGAAAAATAGCGGACCCCGCCGACAAAGTCGGCAGGGCCCTGACCGCGGCTAGCTGGGGGGCAGACTGGCCCACGGCTTTCGTGACGCTAGCACTCGCGCCGCACGCCCCCAATTACTCGTTTGAGGTAAGTCCGGCGGGTGGCGAACGAAAGGAACCGCGAGCCGTGGCGCTGCCTCAGGCATAGGCTCTCCGTGCCGGGGCTCGTCGCAAGCGGTCGCTGTTCGGTTCATCCACGCAGGCGAAATGCTCGATGAAGCCGACGCCGAGCTTGTTGCCATCGCGCCAAACGACGCGGCATTTGCGGCTCCCCCTGGCGCGAGAAATTCGGAGCATGAATTCGTCGGGAATGTTGGCGACGATCACCCCCGAAATCTTTGCACCTCCTCGGGAGAGATCGTTGATGACGCACGGGTGGCCCCACTTGCCCCCGCAATCATAGATGAAGGCGAAGGCGTTCCACTCGAAGCGGTAGGTCTTGCGACGTTCTTGCACCATGGGCGGCTCTTCGCTGCCGATATTCCCGCAGCTAAGCGCAACAGCATCTAAAGATTGGCTAAAGCACAATCGAGGATGCGAGAAATCACCGAAACGGATAGGCAAGACGCGCGCCCCTCGATGCCACGGCGAGATTTGTGGAATTGTCATTCGTTTCTAAAACTCGTGTGCACCATGCGGCCATCCATTCCGCAAAGTTTTTCGCTTTTCGAGCCGGATGATCGAAGTCTCGAGATCAAACGATCGGCTCGCAGGGTTCGCTCGACAACGTGCACGCGCAAAACGGCTTGCGAGCCGTCAAGCTTTCGGCCTTCTGGCGACCAGAGCGCTGAACTCGACGAGCTCCATCAAGGCACCGCTCTCCGCAAAAGGGGTCACCGCGTCGCGGACTGCCGCCTCATATTGCTGCCTTTGCTTGCCGAGCTTCTCAGGCGAAGAGGCGGAAAAGGAGAGGGCACGCGAGACCAATCCGTCGAGTGTGATTCGTCGTCGCTCGATCATGCCCATGATGTCGAGACAGGAAAAGGACGAATTGAGGAGCATGGTGGCATGCGCGTCGATTTCGCCGGATTGTCGTCTTTTCGTGAATTCGTCGCGATGCTCGAAGCGCGACCGCGCGCCTTCAAACGCCTCGACCCAACGGTTCTCCCGGCATTTGATGTGATGGTCGTGAAACAGGGCGACAGCGCCTCCTGGTTCCACAACGGTCTCGAGCGTCGCCAGTGTCGCTTCCCTGTCCATCCAATGAAAGGAGCGCCCCATCGTGACGAGCTTGAAGCACCCGAGGGCAGGGCTCAGGTCATAGGACGAGCCCTCGCGAAACTCGCAATCGACGCCTCGCTTCGATGCGAGTTCCTTCGCGGCGGCAAGCATTGCCTTGTCGGGATCGATGCCGACCGTCGCACAACCAAGCTCGGCGAAGGCCATGGCGAGGAATCCCGGTCCGCACCCGAGGTCGAGCACGCGCGCATCTTTTGAGATGCCGAGCCACGCCGCCAGATTTCCGATCAGGCGAGGTGGATAATCGAGACGCCCTTCGACATAAAAAGGGACCGCGGAGCGGAAGCGATCGGGGAGGAATGGAGCGACGTGAGCGGGCATGCAAGGCTCTCGACCCTCATGATCATCTCTCGCCCCGGTTAAGGCACTCTTCTGCCGCGACGGGACTTTTCGATTACCTGGTCACGAGCCAGGTTCGATAATCCAGGATGTAATTTGCGATCAAGGTATTTTCCGGATCATAGTCCGCGGCGATGGCGTCCGCTATCGGCGCGCTCAGCCCACCGAACAACCATTGTTGATGGT
>JAFBAK010000183.1 GCA_019247795.1 Hyphomicrobiales bacterium
GTCGGCCCGATGTTCGGGCAATTCGTGCACTTCTTCCGTTTCGCGCCTCAGGGCAACGAGTATTCGGTGAGCCGCTACCGCACTCAGGTGAAGCGCGTTTGCGAGGTCCTGGAGACGAGGCTCGGCGAGGCCCCCTATCTCGGGGGCGCGGAATATTCGATCGCCGACATCGCGACTTTTCCTTGGGGACGCAACGTCAAGATGTTGCTGGGCGAAGGCGCGAACGCCTATCCGAAAGTGCTTGCCTGGGTCGACAAGATCGAGAAGCGTCCTGCCGTCGTCCGCGCCGTCGCCGCGGTCGAGAAGATGCGCGAGACTCTGACGCCTTTCGACAAGGCAAAACCCGAAATGCTCGACAAGATCTTCGGGCGGGGCCAGCACGCACTGGCCTGAGAGCGGCCTCCCACGAAGCCGAGACGCTCCCCCGCAATTCACACGCGCGGCGCCGGCCATCCCTACCCACCGCTCCTTCCTTGCGGGGGGAGGGGATGGCAAATTCGACGTGTGCGTAAGCTTGCGTCCTGCAGCTGCCCCGATCACGTCGACAGGAATCCGATCTCGCTGCCTTCGATCACGGCGCAAGTGAGACGCCCTGTCGCGAAGGCGCCCGTGTCGACATTCACCCGGTTTGGCCGCAGCTCGGGCTTGGCTACCGGCGTGTGGCCATGCACGATCAGCTTGCCGAAATCTTCTTGCGCATTGTGGAATTCCTCGCGGATCCAGATCAGATCGCGCGGGTCTTGCGCCTCGAGCGCGATCCCCGGCCGCACGCCCGCATGGCAGAAGAAGAAATCTCCGATCACGTGTGAAAGCTCGAGCGACAGCAAGAAGCCGCGGTGCCGGTCCGGCAAGGCGGCAAAAAAAGCGTCGCGGATGTCTTCAGGGCCGAGCCCCAAATGATAGGCCTTGATATCGATTCCATAAGAGGCGAGCGTCTCGAGCCCTCCGAGCCTGAACCAATGAAGGCTCTCGCGCGGGTGGACGAGGAAGCTCAAGAGCGCCTCCTCGTGATTGCCCATCAGAAAGACCGAGCGCATTCGCTTCTCGGCAAAAGCGAGAAGCAGATCGATCACTTCGCGCGTGGAGGGACCGCGATCCACATAATCGCCGAGCCAGACCACCGTGACTGAAGCGCTCGGCGTTTGCGCCATATGCGAGCGGATCAGCGCCTGCATGTCGGCGCAGAGATCCGCACGCCCATGAATATCGCCGACCGCGTAGACGCGTTCTCCGGGCGGCAGCGTCTTTGGTCTCGGCAGGTCGGTCCTGGCTTCCGGCGGTACATCGTCCTCGCCGAGAATGCTGGAGCGCCAGGGTTTGATCCGCGGCGAACGCAATCGTGAGCTCAAAACATCGAGCCATGGCCAGCGCCCGCGAGGGAGCCCTCTCATTTCGGCGCGCCTGCGGGGCCGGGCGCACCGGCTTCTCGCACCCGGTTCGACTTGCTGACGAGATTTCCACGCATCTTGCGCTTACCCCGGATCGCCATCGAGGAGCAGGATATTCCGCTCTCGACCCTTTGCGATCGTCATTTCATCCTTCATCATCCGTCCTGTCGCCAACCCGATTCGCGAGGGGAATAAGTCATGACCGATTACTGCCATCCGACCGCGCCGCATAAAAGGTTGCGCATGCCGAATTGGTATGTGTCGAGCTTGATGATGGATCGCGCACTCGATGCGGTGGCGCGCAGGGTGAAGCGCCTCGACCGCAAGCACGACGTTCCTTACGTCGCCGGCTACTCGAAGGACGGCAAGACGATCTACATCGATCGTCATCTGCCGAGCGAAATGGAATACAAGGGGCGCAAGATCAACACCGATCGTTTCCTCTTGCTGCATGAAGAGGTCGAGAAGACCTTGATCGATCAATTGGACCTCCATTACCTCCATGCTCACCAGATCGCCACGAGAGCCGAGGAGGCCGCCGTGCGTGCCGCCGGCATTTCCTGGCGCGACTACGACCGTTTCATGCAGAAATATGTGAAGAAGATGGGAGATGAGCGCCTCACGAAGGTGCCGGCCGATCTCGACCTCAAACCCTATCGGGACGAGCACGATGTCGAGCTTCTCGAGCGGATGGCGACGGCGGTCACCAAAGGCCGGCATCCGCCCGGGATCAACAAGGCCGAGCTGCACGCGAAGATCAAGGCGCATATCAAGGATCGTATCGCGCACGCACATGCGCATATGCCGAGGGAGCGTGCGCCGACACTAGCGAGGCGCAAACCAGCGGCGAAACGAACGCCGCGCAGGGCGGCGGCTGCCGGACGATGATCGAAGCGGTCGCGCGTCGCCGCGAGTGTCTCGTCAGTCTTCCATCGTGAGGAGGCTCGCATTGCCGCCCGCGGCGGCCGTGTTGACCGAGACCACCTGCTCGGCGGCGAAACGCTTCAAGTAGTTCGGGCCTCCGGCCTTCGGGCCCGTGCCGGAAAGTCCGTGACCGCCGAAAGGCTGGACACCGACGACGGCGCCGATCATGTTGCGGTTCACGTAGACGTTGCCGGCATGCGAAAGCTCGCGCACCGTCCTTGCCGTGTCGTCGATGCGAGAATGCAGGCCCATCGTCAGGCCATATCCGGATGCGTTGATTTCTTGCATCAGGCGGGGCAAGGCCCCGGCCGGATAGCGCACGACATGCAGGATCGGGCCGAACACTTCCTGCTTCAGTTCCGAGGCGCGTTCGAGCCGCACCACCGACGGCGCCACGAAAGTGCCCTTCGCCGGCGCTGCGCCGCTGTAAAGGATCCGATTTTCGGCGCGCATGCGCGCCGCGTAGCCGTCGAGCTTCTGCTTCGCCTCGGCATCGATGACCGGGCCGACCTGCACGGAAGGGTCGCGCGGATCGCCGAGCTTCAGCTCTTTTGCGGCGCCGATCACCATCTCGAGCATGCGGTCAGCGACATCCTCCTGCAGGCAAAGCATCCGCAATGCCGAGCAGCGCTGCCCGGCCGAGCGGAAGGCGGAAAGTATCACGTCATCGGACACCTGCTCGGGGAGCGCCGTCGCGTCGACGATCATGGCATTGATGCCGCCGGTCTCCGCGATCAGCGGCACGATGGGCCCGTCCTTTTCCGCAAGCTTGCGGTTGATGAGGCGCGCGACCTCTGTCGAGCCCGTAAAGGCAACGCCGGCCACGGCGGGATGGGCAACGAGGGCGGCGCCGATTTCGCCCGGTCCCGGCACCAGTGCAAGCACGCCGGCGGGCACGCCCGCTTCGTGGAGGAGCCGTACGGCCTCGAAGGCAATGAGCGGCGTCTGCTCGGCGGGCTTGGCGACGACGGTGTTGCCGGCCGCGAGCGCGGCGGTGACTTGGCCGAGGAAGATTGCGAGAGGGAAATTCCACGGGCTGATGCAGACGAAAACACCGCGCCCGCGAAGCGTCAGACGGTTCTCCTCGCCGGCGGGGCCGGGAAGAAGCTCGCCCTCGCCGAAATGGGCGCGCGCCTGCATCGCGTAATAGCGGCAGAAATCGACGGCCTCGCGGATCTCCGCGAGCGCATCGTCGAGCGTCTTGCCCGCTTCGGCTTGCAAAAGTGCGGTGAAACGGCCGTGGCGCGCCTCGAGGAGATCGGCGGCGTGCTCGAGGCAGGCGGCGCGCTTCGAGGCCGGCGTTACATCCCAGGACGAGGCCGCGCGAGCGGCGCTTTCGACCGCTTGCGCGGCGAGAGCCGGGTCCGCCTCGACCACTTCACCGACGCGTGCGTCATCGATCGGGCTCGTCACCGGACGCATCTTGCCCGGTCCCGCCTTGCCGTCGACGAGCGGGGTCGCGCGAAACCCATGATTTTTTGCCTCTCGCGCCGCGCCGATAAAGGCTTCGAGGCTCTTGCGATGACCGAACTCGACGCCCGAGGAATTCTTGCGCGAAGCTCCGTAGAGATCAGGCGGGAGCGGTAGATGCGGATTGGCGGCCTTTGCCGCGTCGCCGACGCGCGCGCTCGGTCGCTCGATCAAGCTCTCGGCCGGGACGTCCGGATCGGCCGCCAGGCTCACGAAGGAGGAATTGGCCCCGTTCTCGAGAAGGCGCCGCACCAGATATGCCAGGAGATCGCGATGGCCGCCGACGGGCGCATAGGTGCGGCAAGCGACATGCGGCGCGATCTCGGCGAGTTCGGCATAGAGCGCTTCGCCCATGCCGTGGAGACGCTGAAACTCGAAGCCCGCCTCCGAGGCACGGGCCATGCCGGGCGCCTCGCCTGCCCTCTCGAGCACGCTCGCCACCGTGAGCGCATTGTGGGTCGCGATCTGAGGATAGATGCGCGGCCGCAAAGAGAGGAGCTTCTCGGCGCAAGCCATGTAGTTGAGATCGGTCATCGCCTTGCGCGTGAACACCGGATAGCCGGCAAGGCCCCGTTCTTGCGCTCGCTTGATCTCGGTGTCCCAATACGCCCCCTTGACGAGCCGCACCATGAATCGCCGATCGAGGGCCTCGGCGAGCGCCGCCGCCCAATCGATGACCGCGAGCGCCCTTTTCTGATAGGCTTGCACCGCAAGCCCGAAACCATCCCAGCCCGCCAGCGAAGGATCGGCCGCGACAGCCCCGATGACGTCGAGCGAGAGCTCGAGCCGATCGGCTTCCTCCGCATCCACGGTGAAGTTGAGATCATGCGCTTTCGCCCTTCGCGCGAGCTCGATGACGCGGCCCACGAGCTCCGACATCACGCGGTCGCGGCTCGTCGCCTCGTAGCGAGGATGCAGCGCCGAAAGCTTCACCGAAATGCCAGGCCTTTCGGGCAGCCCCACATTGCCGGCGGCACGCCCGATCGCCTCGATGGCGTCGGCATAGCTCTGGAAGTACCGCGTCGCATCTTCGGCGGTGCGCGCTCCTTCACCCAGCATGTCGAACGAATAGCGCTTGAGCCGGCCGGAGCCCGATCCGGCTCGCTTGAGCGCCGCCTCGATCGTCTCACCAAGCACGAAGTGATTGCCCATCACGCGCATCGCCTGGCGCGTCGCGGTGCGAACCGCGGGCAAGCCGATGCGCTTGGCGAGACCCGCCACGATGCTGTGCGGCGTTTCGCCGGGTTGAATGATGCGCGAGGTGATGGAGAGCGCCCAAGCTGAAGCCGAAACGAGGAGCGCGTCGGATTTCGTCTCGTGATGAGCGAAATCGGCTTGGCCGAGCTTGTCCTCGATCAGGCGATCGGTGGTGGCGGCGTCGGGCACGCGCAACAACGCTTCCGCGAGCACCATGAGCGCGAGCCCTTCCTTCGTGGAGAGCGCATATTCCCGCAAGACCTCCTCGACGCCCCCGATGCCGCCGCTTCGCGAGCGAATGGCAGCGATGAGCCTCAGCGCCGTCGCATCGACCCTGTCCTCGACGGCAGGCGAGGCTTCCGCCCGGCTGAAGAGAAGCCGCGCGAGCTTTGCATCATCGGGCGCGAAAGGCGCCGAGAAGGGTGGAATGGGGCTTTTGGACGGGGTGGCTTCAAGGGTCATGGCTGGCTCTGTGCAGGACGAGACCTAGAACGAGATGGGCGAAGAGGAGAAGTGAAGAGGGAAGCGGGCTCTCACGATGCCCGGCCGCTTTTCCCTCTTGCGACCAACCCCTCACTTCTCACCCCTTTACTCCCGCAAGCAAGGCTTTTGCCGTCCCCTCGTCCGTGATGAACACCGTCGGCCGCAGCGCTGCGATGGCCCCGAGGATGGCCTCGGTTTTGTGCGGGCCGCCCGAGGCAAGGATGCGCGATTTGGCCTTCGTCAAGGTTTCGATCGGCACGGCCATCACGGCCTCGTTGATCGGGTGATCGACGAGGCGGCCTTGCCGATCGTAATAATGGCACAAAAGATCGCCCACCGCGCCCTTGGCCGTGAGGGAGCGCCGCTCGCGCTCGCCGACGAAGCCGAAGCGGAAGATAGTGTCGTCCGACGACATGCCGCCGGCACCCACGACAACTGCGTCGAGTGAACGCGCGAGGTGGAGGATGTCCTTCAATCCGCAACGCTCGATGAGCGCGCGCTTCGTCTCGATGCTGTCGACGAGAGCGGGCGCCGCGATCAGATAGCAATCGGCCTGGAAGAAGCGGGCGAACTGCCAGGCGAATTCGGAGGGATTGTATTGCTTGGTCTTGGTGATGCCGCCGAGAAGCGAGATGACCGAGAGGTTGGCGACAGGCCGCTCGCTCACGAAAGGCAGTGCGTTGATGAGTGTGCGCCCCCAGCCGAGGCCGATCCTCATATCGTTACGCAGCAGCTTCGAAACATATTCGCCGGTGACGGCGCCGATGGGCACGCTCGGGTCCGCATCCCGGGCAGAGAGCGGGGCAACGATCGCCTCCTTGAGGCCGAAGGCTTGCTGCAAGGCGAATTCAAGCTCCAAGAGCTCGGCGAGGTCCCGGCTCACCGAGACGCGCACCTCGTGGAGGGAGCGGGCATCGTTCAGGAGACGCACCACGGTGACGCGGCCGATCCCCAGCCGGTCCGCGATGACATTTTGCGTCATTTCCTCCACATAATACATCCAGGCGGCGCGCAAGCGCAGCCGGGCCGAGCGTCGCCCGGAACCGAGCTCCGTCTCCGCCGCGAATGCGGTGGCGCGCGGCTCGAAACTCTCCTTGCCTTTTCGTTTTGCCATTCCCCGCTCCCGTCCGCGAAGGCTCTACAAGGAAAATCGGCTCGCGCAAGCAGGCCGGCGGGCGCCTCATCGATTTGCCACGGGATGCCGGCTCGAGCGCGCGAAAGCGGTTCTCATCAACTTGCACATTAGCACTTTTCAAATTACAAAAGTTCACGCGCTTCGAATCGCGCTCACAAGGCATTCGCTTGATCGGTCACAACGGCATTGGGCGGATCGGCATGGCGGCCGAGATCGCGGCTTATGCGGATCGGCATGGGCCGATCACGATCGGCCTTGCCGGCGCGGGCCAGATGGGCACCGACATCGTGGTCGGGGTTGCGCTCATGGCCGGGGTGAGCATCGGCGCGGTCGCGGAGGTGCGGCCGCAGGCGGCGATCGATGCGGCGGTCATGGCGGGCCATGCGGCGAGCGACATCGTGTGCGCAGAGACCGCCGAAGGTATCGATCGAGCTATCGAGCGCAGCAAGCTCGCGGTCACCGAGAGCTATCACGCGCTTTGCACCGCCGGGCATATCGACGTCGTCATCGAGGCGACCGGCAACCCGAACATCGGCACGCTCGTCGCGCTCGAAGCGATGCGCAACGGCAAGCATGTCGTGATGCTCAATGTCGAGGCCGACATCACGGTCGGCCGCTTTCTCAAGGAAGAAGCGCGCCGCGCGGGCGTCGTTTACACAGGCGCGGCCGGGGATGAACCTGCGGCTACCATCGAGCTCATCGGCTTTGCCCAAAGCCTCGGATTTGAGATCGTCGCGGCCGGCAAAGGAAAAAACAACCCGCTCAAATTCGATGCCACGCCCGAAGCCTACGAGGCGGAGGCTCGAGCCCGAAACATGAATGCACGCATGCTGGTCGAGTTCGTGGACGGCTCGAAGACGATGGTCGAGATGGTCGCGGTCGCCAACGCCACCGGCCTCGTTCCGGATGTGCCCGGCATGCATGGCCCCGCCGCGACGCGCGAAGAGCTGGCACAGGTGCTCGCCACCGAGGCCGATGGCGGCATCCTGTCGCGCGCCGGCGTGGTCGACTATTCGATCGGCAAGGGCGTCGCGCCTGGCGTGTTCTGCATCGTAAAGCCACGCCACGGCCGCGTCAGCGAGCGGATGACGGACCTCAAAGTGGGGCCGGGCCCCTGCTACGCGCTCTTGCGGCCCTACCATCTCACGAGCCTCGAGACACCGCTTTCGGCCGTGCGTGCCGTCATGCATGAGCGGCCCGACATGCAGCCGCTCGATCGGCCGGTCGCGGAATGCACGGCGCTGGCGAAGCGGCCTCTCGCTCCTGGACAGGCGCTCGGCAGGATCGGCGAGCACGATTATCGCGGCTTCGCCATGAGCTGGCTCGAGGCAAGACAGGCGCGTGCCCTTCCGCTCGGGCTCGCCGAGGCGGCGCGCGTGGTGAAACCGATCGCGATCGGCGAGCAGCTCACCTACGAGAACTGCGTGCCTGCCGACGACTTCGTCGTGACACAGACGAGGCGCCGTCTCGATCAGATGGATGCGCGGTTGCCGCCCTCGATGGGCGGCGCGAGCGCGCCCGGGAGGAGCTGAGGATGGGGGTTGAGGACATCGAGCTTCGGGAGAGAAGCGCGGCGGCGCGCGCCCGGCGGACAGTCGAGGATGCCGTGCCCATGTCGCCCGCGACCTATCCGCGCCTGTCGAACGAGAGCTTGCGGCAGGCCTTGCACAAGATGCACCTCATCCGTCGCTTCGAGGAAAGCGCAGAGGACGCCTATATGCGCGGCCTCGTGCACGGCACCATGCATCTGTCGATCGGCCAGGAGGCGAGCGCCGTCGGCATCTGCGCCGCGCTCGAGCCCACCGACTATATGACGTCGACCCATCGCGGTCATGGACATTGCATCGCTAAGGGCGCGCAGGTGTCGCGCATGTTCGCGGAGTTCTTCGGCAAGGAAGACGGTTACTGCCGAGGCCGTGGCGGCTCGATGCATATCGCGGATGTGTCGACCGGCAATCTCGGAGCGAACGGCATCGTCGGCGGCGGCATCCCGATCGCCGTCGGTGTCGCGCTCTCGATGAAGAAGCAGAAGCGCTCCTCGGTCGTCGCCTCCTTTTTTGGGGACGGCGCCAACAATGAGGGTGCGTTCCACGAAGCCCTCAACATGGCGTCGATCTGGAAGCTTCCCGTCATCTTCGTCTGCGAAAACAACGGTTACGGGATGTCGACCTCGACCGAACGCTCGACCGCGGTCAAGAACGTGGCCGAACGCGCCAGCGCTTATTCAATGCCGGGCATCGTCGTCGACGGCAATGACTTCGCGGCAGTGGTGGCGGCCGCCTTCGAGGCCGTCGAACGGGCCAAGCAAGGTGGAGGGCCCTCGCTCATCGAGAGCAAGACCTACCGCGTTCGCGGCCATTCGCGCTCGGATCGCAATCGCTATCGCACCAAGGAAGAGATCGAAACCTGGCTCGCACGCGATCCGATTGGCGCCTTCGAGCGCCAGCTTCTGCGGCAAGGCGTGGTGACCGTGAGCGAGATCGACGCGATCCGCGCCGACGTGGAACGGGAGATCGCAGACGCCATCGCGTTCGCGACGGCGAGCCCGGCTCCCACGGTCGAGGAACTGACGCGCTATGTCTACTCGGACTGAGGAACGCTCGGTCCTGCGGCCGCAAGATGCTTGCGCCGCCCATCGGCGCATTCGCAGTCGCGCGACCGGCGCGCGCGAATTGAGCTACGCGCAGGCGATTCAAGAGGCGCTGGCCATTGCCATGGAGGCCGATGAGCGGGTCTTCCTGATGGGCGAGGATATCGGCGTCTATGGGGGCGCCTTTCAGGTGACCGGCGATCTCGTGCAGCGCTTCGGCCCCGAAAGGGTGATGGACACTCCGATCTCCGAGCTTGGCGCCGCCGGCGTCGCGATCGGCGCGGCGCTCACCGGGCTTCGGCCGATCTTCGAGTTTCAATTCTCCGATTTCTCCGCGCTTGCCATGGAGCAGATCGTGAACCAGGCCGCGAAGCTGCGCTTCATGCTCGGAGGCGCGGTCTCGGTGCCGCTCGTCATGCGCTTCCCTTCCGGCTCAGGGACGGGAGCCGCGGCGCAGCACAGCCAGAGCCTCGAGGCGTGGTTCGCGCATGTGCCGGGCCTCAAGGTCGTGCAGCCATCGACGCCTTACGACGCCAAGGGATGCCTCCTTGCAGCGATCGCCGATCCCGATCCCGTGATGATCTTCGAGCACAAGCTCCTCTACAAGATGAAGGGCGACGTGCCTCGCGGCCACTACACGGTGCCGCTCGGCGAGGCGCGGCTTTGCCGGCCTGGACGCGATGTGACGATCGTCGCGACGTCGATCATGGTGCATCGCTCGCTCGCCGCCGCCAAGGAGCTCGCCGGCGAGGGGATTGAAGCCGAGGTCATCGATTTGCGCTCGCTGCGTCCGCTCGACCGCGATGCGCTGACCTCAAGCGTCAAGCGCACGCATCGTCTCGTCTGCGTCTACGAGGGCGTCAAGACGCTCGGCATCGGTGCAGAGATCAGCGCGAGCATCGCGGAGAGCGATGCTTTCGACTATCTCGACGCACCGATCCTGCGGCTCGGAGGCGCCGAATGCCCAATCCCTTACAATCCCGAACTCGAGAAGGCCGCCGTGCCGCAGACGCCCTCGATCGTTGCGGCGGTGCGCGATCTCGTCCACGGGAGACGCTGACCATTCATGCCCACCGAGGTCATCATGCCCCGCGTGGATATGGACATGAGCGAGGGTCGTATCTCGCGCTGGTATGTCGAGGAAGGCGCGAAGGTCGCGAAGGGACAGCCGATCTTCGAGATCGAAACCGAAAAAGCCGCCATGGAGGTCGAAGCTCCGGCTTCCGGCGTGATCCGCGATCTTTCGACCACGCTCGATGTGCCCCTCCCGGTCGGCAGCGTCATTGCCACGATCGACGACGCGGGCGAGCTTGCAGCGGCGGCGCCGCCGGGTCGCGAGCCTGCACCGAGATTGGCGAGCGCGCCGAGGCCGGTCGCTTCCGAGCATCGAGCCGAGCCAGCGGCAACGATCGCGCCTCATGTCACGAGCGCGCAAGGCGATGCGGCATCTTCACGTCGTGCCACGCCGCTCGCGCGCAAATTGGCGCGAGAGCGCGGCCTCGACATCTTCTCTCTCGCGGGGACAGGTCCGAAGGGCCGCGTTCAGGGCGAGGACGTCGAGAAGGCGCATCTCGAAGCAAAGCCGAAGCCCCCGATATCGATGTTCGCCGGTTCTGTCTCACGCACTCCTCTTCATGCCGAATGGCTGCGTCGCGGCGAGGGCGCGCCTGTTGTCCTTATCCATGGCTTCGGCGCCGACCTCAATTCGTGGCGTCTCTTTCTCGCTGCCGCGCGTCTCGGCTCACCCGTGCTCGGCATCGACCTGCCGGGTCATGGAGGGTCGGTGAAGAGCCGCGTGGCGAGCTTCGAGGCGTTGCTCGAGGAGGTCGCCGAGAGGCTTCGGGCCGAAAGCCTCGGCGCGCTGCATCTGGTCGGACACTCGCTCGGCGGCGCCGTCGCGGCAGCGCTCAGCCGATGCGCCGGCATCGAGGCTCTCTCCCTTTTCCTCGTGGCGCCCGCCGGCCTCGGGCCAAAGATCAACGAGGACTTCATCTCGCACTTTCCGCGGGCACGTACGGCCTGCGAGCTCGCGCGCCTCATCCCTCTGCTTGTTAAAGATCCGGCGGTTCTCGGCCCCTCCTTCATCAAGGCCACGCTTCGCCAACGACAGAAGCGGGACGGCGGGGAACTCGACGAAGCGACCGCGGCCCTGTTCCCCGGCGGCACACAGCGCTTCAGCGTCCGCTCGACCCTCGACTCGCTTGCCATTCCGGCGAAGATCGTTTTCGGCGCGCAGGATCAGATCATTCCGCCGCAGCACATGACCGGGCTCCCGGGAGCTGTCGCGATCCACTGCTTTCCCGAGCTCGGCCATATGCCCCATCTCGAAGCGCCGGCCCGGGTCGCAGGGCTCCTGAAGGAACTCATGCGATCGACGCGATGAAATGATGGACGCCAAGGGTTGCGGGTCGCGCCTGAACCGATCATCCGCATCAACAAGCCTCACGCCCAGATGGCGATCGGCAAACCGTGCTCGTCCTGACCCGGAGGGTGAGGAAAGGACTTGGCGAGGCCGTCGCGAAGGCGCTGAGCGATGAGCAGCAATGCGAGCGCGTCGAGGAGATCGTCCGTTCCAGCGCCACGCGGCGGCAGACTTTCGACGACGCTCGGCGGCAACCCGGACGTTTGAAGAATGCGCCTTCGCTCCTGCAAGCCCTCCGCATGGAGCCGGCCCCTTATCTTCTTCGGATGAAACAGCGGCCGTTCTCCGTTGAGCCGCCAGAACGCAAGCTCTGGATGGGCTTCGAAGACGCGTTCCCGCCACGCCGGCGCTCGGCATGCCGTTGGCTTGCGCAACAAAACATCGATCTCCTTGATCCTTCCGAACAGCATGAAGGCCTGCTTCGAGATGCGGCGCGACGGCTCCGAGGTCGCAGCCGCGATGGCGCAGGCGGTGGGGTAGTCTTGCGCCTCGACCGCTGCCCGTGACGGAATGGTGAAAACAGAAGAACGCCGCGCGCCGAGATGGGCCCGGACGAGGCGCTCCGGCCCGCGCCCTTGCGCTCCAATGCGCGCCGGAAGACCGATCGGCATGTCGACCGCGACGAACTCCGGCGGTTCGGCGCCGTCGAGGACCGCCTCGAAGCGCGGCACGACGGTGATGCCGATGCGTCGGTCGCCCTCGAGCGACCGGCGCGCTACGATCCATCCGGCCCGACACCCATCGACGCCGGCGATCCAGCCGCTCATCGCACTGCGTCCTTCTCCGGTGGTTGCAACCGAAAAACGCGGGTGCTTCGGCTCACTTGCGTCGTTGGATCGTGAAGCGCGCCGCGTCGCGCAAAAGATCGGCCCGGGCATCGAAGCCCGACAATAAAGAGATGGCTCGCGTGGCGAGCGCATCGCGCTCGGACTTGGCTCGCTCGAGGCCGAGCGCCGCGACGAGGGTCGCCTTTCCTCTGGCGGCGTCCTTGCCGGTCGCTTTGCCGAGCGCGCTTTCGGTCGCTTCGACATCGAGGATGTCGTCGGCCACCTGAAAAGCCGCGCCGAGCGCCTCCCCATACTCTCGCAAACATGCACGTTCGCCGGCCGAGGCCCGCCCGAGCAAGGCGCCCGCATCGACCGCGAAGGCAAGGAGCGCTCCCGTCTTCATCGCCTGCAAGCGGCGAATATCCTTTTCGGCCAGCGGCGGCTCGCCGCGGTGAAACCGACCTTCCGCCGCAAGGTCGAGCATTTGGCCGCCGACCATGCCGGCGGCCCCCGCCGCGCGGCCAAGGGCCATGACCAGCTCCATGCGGATGCCGGGATCGGGCTCGATCTCGGGTGAAGCCATGACCTCGAAGGCGAGCGTCAGCAACGCATCTCCGGCGAGGATGGCGGTCGCCTCGTCGAAGGCTTTGTGCACGGTCGGCCGGCCGCGTCTGAGATCGTCATCATCCATGGCCGGCAGATCGTCATGCACGAGCGAATAACAGTGCAGGAGTTCGAGCGCGCAACCGGCGATGAGCGGCCCATTGTCATTGCGTCCGAGAACGCGTGCCGTCTCGATGACGAGGAAGGGCCGCAACCGCTTGCCTCCGCCGAGCACCGCGTGCCGCATGGCGGCGCCGAGCCGCTCCGGCACGTCATGCTTGCCGCCGCCTGAACCTCCGGCATCGAGGCGCGCCGCAAGCGTCTTCTCGACGTCGAGCGCCACGCTGCCGAGCCGCGCTTCGAAAGCGCCGTCGTGACGGCTCACGGTCTCGCCTCCCGCAATCCCTCCCGGGCAAGCTCGTCGGCGCGCTCGTTCTCGTCGTGGCCGGCATGGCCCTTGACCCAATGCCATTCGATGCGATGTCGCTGCGTCGCCGTGTCGAGGCGCCTCCAAAGATCATCGTTCTTCACGGGCTTCCTCGCGGCGGTGCGCCAGCCATTGCGTTTCCAGATCGGTATCCATTGCGTAATACCGAGACGAAGATATTGCGAATCCGTGTGCAGCTCGACCGCGCAAGGCCTTTTCAAGGCTTCGAGCGCGGCGATCGCGGCCATCAGCTCCATGCGATTGTTGGTGGTTTGCGCCTCCCCGCCCTTGATCTCCTTGCGGTGCTTCCCGGCGATGAAAACGACGCCATAACCCCCGGGGCCCGGATTGCCCGAGCAAGCCCCGTCAGTGAAGATCACGACCCTCTCGGCCCCGTCGCCTGCCACGCCGCTCATGCCGGAAGGCCATATTCGGCGCTCTTTGCCACCCGCGCGTGAAAGCGGAGCTTGCGCAGATATTCGAGCGGATCCTTGGGCCTCACCAGGGCGCCGGGCGGAACGTTCAGCCAATCGACGAGACGCGTGAGAAGGAAGCGCAAGGCCGCGCCCCGGGCAAGAAGCGGCAAGGCTTCGACCTCTTCCGAGGTGAGCGCTCGCAGCCGGCGATATCCGGAGAGCAGCGCCTGGCCCTTGGTCAGGTTGAAGGAGCCATCGGGCTCGAAGCACCAGGCGTTGAGGCACACGGCGAGATCATAGCTCAGCGCATCGGTGCAAGCGAAGTAGAAGTCGATCACGCCCGAGACCTCATCGCCGATGAAGAAGACATTGTCGGGAAAAAGATCGGCATGGATGTTGCCGTGCGGCAGATCCTTGGGCCATTCTCGTTCGAGAGCCGTAAGCGCCTGCTCGATCTGCTGCGCGAGACCTTGTCGCACCGTGTCGGCGCGGGGCGCCGCGGCCTCGAAGAGCGGCCGCCAGCCCTGGACCGACAAGGCGTTCTTGCGCGTTCCCGCGAAATCCGACCCGCCTTTGTGCAATCGAGCCAGTGCTCCGCCGAGCGCGCGGCAATGGGCGACGCTGGGCCGCTTCACCGACATGCCGTCGAGGAACGTGACGATCGCGGCCGGCCGCCCGGCGAGGCGGCCGAGCGCCTCGCCTTGCCGATCTCTCACCGGCCGCGGGCAGACGAGGCCTTTCCCGGAGAGGTGCTCCATCAATCCGAGGAAGAAAGGCAGATCGGCCTCACTCACGCGCTTTTCGTAAAGCGTCAGGATGAAGAAGCCTTCGCTCGTGTGGATAAAGTAGTTCGAGTTCTCGACGCCTTCGGCAATGCCTTTCGCCGCCAAAAGCTTGCCGATGCCGAAGCGGTTGACGAAAGCGGCGAGTTCCTCGTCCGCGACCTCGGTATAGACGGCCACGCGCGACCCTCAGGCGGCTGCGTCGTCCCGCAGCGCCCTCGGCAGCGGGAAGAACACGCTCTCATCGGTCGTCGAGATTGTCTCGACCGTGACCTTGCGCCTTTCACTGAAGGCGTCGATGATTTCCTGGACGAGGATTTCCGGCGCCGACGCGCCCGCCGTGATGCCGAGCCGTTTGACGGTCGTGAACTCGTCCCAATCGATGTCGCAGGCGTGCAGCACCAGACGCGAGATCGGGCATCCGGATCGCTCGGCGACCTCGCGGAGACGTTGCGAGTTCGAGGAATTCGGCGAGCCCACCACGATGATGGCATCGACGATCGGTGCGACGCGCTTGACCGCTTCCTGGCGGTTTGTGGTGGCGTAGCAGATATCTTCCTTGTGAGGGCCCGCGATGTGGGGAAAGCGTTGCTTGAGCGCGGCGACAATCTCGGCCGTATCGTCGACCGACAAGGTGGTCTGCGTCACATAGGCGAGGTTTTCGGGATCGCGCGGACACAGCGCCTCGACATCGCCGAGCGTCTGCACAAGGAGGATCGAACCTTGGGGCAACTGTCCCAAGGTGCCCACCACTTCCGGATGGCCGGCATGACCGATGAGCACGATGTCACGGCCTCGCCGATGATGAAGTTCCGCCTCGCGATGCACTTTCGTGACGAGCGGGCAGGTTGCATCGATCGCGAAAAGGCCCCTGCCGGACGCCTCTTCCGGCACGGCTTTCGGCACGCCATGAGCCGAGAAAATCACCGGCGCGGATGTCGGGGGAATTTCGGAGAGATTCTCGACGAAGATCGCGCCTTTGCGCTTCAGGCTGTCGACGACGTAGCGGTTGTGCACGATCTCATGACGCACGTAGACCGGCGGACCATAGCGCGAAAGCGCGCGCTCGACGGCGTCGATCGCCCGCACCACGCCGGCACAAAAGCCGCGAGGCGCGCACAAAAGAATGTCGAGGGGAGGCCTCTCGTCGTCGTTCATCGGGGAGCTTCCGGTCGTTTCGTGGAGTGGTGATGAGCCGCGCTTCACCTGTCAAGGCGTGACCGTGACGCGGGGGCGGGCGCAAAGGCTGCGCCTGTGACGGCTATTCGACTTAAACCTGCTATGGTCTAAACACACCCGTCGAGGAGCGGCCAAGCGGCGGTCGCGAGAAAAGGGCCTCGCGTTTCGCGCCGCTCGCCGGATGCCTGCTCGTTTCTGCGACGAAACTCGGCGCAACCCGGATGGAAATGATCAATGCGACGGGAATCGTCGTCGGAAACAATATCGACCTTCCAAGGCTCGGAACCAGAAGGTGAACCCCGGGCGAACGAGCGCGCGCAAGCACGCGCGAGCAGCGGCGAGCCGGAGTTGGAGAGGGCTGGGGGAAGCGCATCGAGCGCGGGTCCACGATCTCCGGGCTCGGCGCAGGTGCACGCAGGCCGCTTCACGCAAGGCTCGACGATGCGTCACGTGCTCGTCATGTCGCTCACGAGCGCCGTCGGGCTCATCGCGATTTTCTTCGTGGACTTCCTGTCGTTGATGTACGTCGCGTGGCTCGGCTCGACCGAGAAGACGGCCGCGATCAATTTCGCGAGCATCGTGCTGTTCTTCCTGATCTCGACGAACATCGCCATGATGATCGCGATCTCGGCTCTGACCTCGAGAGCCTTGGGCGCCGGCCATCGTGGCGAGGCAAGGCGTCTGGCGGGCTCGGGCGTGGCGCTCGGCACGGCACTCGGCTTGCTGCTCGCGGCGCTCGCCTTTCCGTTCCTTGGCGCGATCCTCTCCGGGCTGGGCGCCCAAGGCGAGACGGCGACGATCGCACGGCGGTATCTCGAGATCGTTCTGCCCACCAATCCCCTCCTGGCGGCCGGCATGGCCTATTCGGCCGTGCTGCGCGCGGCCGGAGACGCGCGCCGCGCCATGTGGGTCACGCTCTCCGGCGGGATCGCGACCGCGATCCTCGATCCCGTGCTGATCTTCGGCTTGCGCCTCGATGTGACGGGCGCGGCGATCTCGGTCTTGCTGTCGCGCCTGATCTTCGTTGCGGTCGGCTATCGAGGCGCGGTGGCCAAGCATGATCTCGTGGGCCGCCCGAGCCTCGCGGCGCTTGCCGGCGATTGCAAACCGCTCGCGCGCATCGCGCTTCCTGCGGTGCTCACCAATCTCGCGACGCCCGCCGCCAATGCGGTGCTGGCGCGCGTCATGGCGAACTACGGCGTCGCGGCAGTCGCGGCAAGCGGCGTGATCGATCGCGTGGTTCCGCTCGCCTTCGGGGGCGTGTTCGCGCTATCGGGGGCGATCGGCCCGGTGCTCGGCCAGAACTGGGGCGCCCGCCTGTTTCCGAGAATGCATCGGGTGCTCGACGATGCGCTCATCTGCACGCTCGTCTACGTCACGGCAATGTGGCTCGTCGTCTTCGTCGCGCGCGACGTCGTGGTCTTTGCCTTTCAGCTCACCGGCGAGTCCGCGGAGCTCGTCCGCTTCTTCTGTCTCGTGAGCGGACCGGGTTGGGCCGGAATCGGCGTGTTGTTCTGCGCCAACTCGGCCTTCAACAATTTGGGCTTCCCGCTCCGCGCGACCGCGATGAACTGGAGCCGGGCGACGCTCGGCACTTTGCCGTTCGCGCTGCTCGGCGCGTACTACGCGGGACCCAAGGGCGTGATCGCGGCGACGCTCGCCGCCGGCGCCATCTTCGGCATCGGCGCAATGGTCATGGCGCACGCATCCGTGAGGAAACTCGCGAGCCGCGGCTGAAATCGATGCTTCGGCGGCACGCCTGTGTTTTCGGAGTTTTTCGCCGCCGCGACGATCGTCTCACCCGTTGGCGGGCATTCCCGGGCGCAAGATGTGCGGCGGTTGGATGAAGCGCTCGAAAAGCATTCGCCGCTCGAAATAGGTCGAGCGGAAGAAGGGGTAGCGCTGGTGCACGCGTTCCTTCGCGGCCGGATATTCGAGCCCCATCAACGAGATCGGCTTTGTGAGCGTTGGATAAGGACGCGCCTTGCATAAGGGTTTGTGGCCGAACAAACGCTTGTAGAAGGCCTGATGCTCCACTCTCACGGTCGCCAAAACCCAATCGGCGTCGAAATATTCGCAAGCCATCCAGCCGATGCGCACCGTGGCGTAGGAAATCTTCGGAAGAGCGCGCGCGATGCTCGGCTCGACGACGAAGCGCGTCGGGTCGATGATCGTCTTGCGTCCTTCGAGTTCCGGCTGAAGAACATCGCGGAAGACGCCCAGCGCCGGCAGCTCGGGGTTCTCTGGGGTCGAAATGTTGAGCCTTATGGAGCTTGCGAGCTTGCCGTCGACATGCACGCCGAACACATAGGCGTTGTCGAGCTGGTCGAAGCGGTCGGAAAAGCTGCGGGCGAGGTTGGGATCGATCGCGCCCTCTTGCCGATAGGCGTCATACCGAAGGCGATAGATCTCTTCCCGTTCATCCGGCGTATCGGCGCGCCGGTAGTCCACTCGCTCAACAAGATCCTGAACAGTATCGGCAAAACTTGGAGCAGGCAGAACAGCTAACGCGCCCATCGACTCTCTCCAACGCAACACCCTGAAGTCGGTGTAAGGTTAACAGTGCATTATCGAAAGTAAATAGTTTTACGCTCATTTTAGCAGTCCTTGGTTAATACGCACATGATTGGGACGTTGTTCACTTCGGCGACTTTCAATCCGCGGTTGATTTCTACGAATATTTGCCTGGGCCGAGGAGAAAAAACGGCTTTCTGTGCATGAGGCTGCGCGCGCTGTCGGTCAGACCAGGTCATCTCGGCGCGATGAAGAACGCCGGCCAATTCACAGGAAAATGGACGCAGCGAGCTTGCGTCGCCGCAACGCTCGACGTGCCGGATCGCGGAAACGCGAGGTAAGGCTTTGCGCGTCGACGCCCGCCGATTTCGGCAAGCTCAGGCGAGGGCCTCGATCGTCTCGGGGTTTTCCAGGAAATGCTCGAGCCAGTGAATATCGTAATCCCCGTTTTGCACATCGCCATTGCGCACGAGGGCGCGAAAGAGCGGCAAGGTTGTGTCGATTCCGGCGACCACGAACTCGTCGAGCGCGCGGCGAAGACGCATCAGGCATTCATTGCGCGTGCGCCCATGCACGATGAGCTTGCCGATGAGGGAATCGTAATTCGGAGGGATCGAATAGCCCTGGTAGACGGCCGAATCGACGCGAACCCCCAGGCCGCCCGGCGGATGATAATAGTCGATGCGCCCCGGTGAGGGGCGGAAGGTCGCCGGGTTCTCGGCGTTCACGCGGCATTCGATGGCGTGACCCATCAGCCGCACCTCGTCCTGCCGAACCGGCAAATCGCCGCCGGCCGCAATGCGGATCTGCTCGTTGACGAGATCGATGCCGGTGATCATCTCGGTGACCGGATGCTCGACCTGAATCCGCGTGTTCATCTCGATGAAATAGAAGGCGCCGTTCTCGTAGAGAAATTCGACGGTGCCGGCGCCGAGATATTGAAGCTCGCACATGGCGCGACGCACCGTATCGAGGACTTGCGCGCGTTGCCCCTCGTTGAGTGCCGGCGAAGGCCCCTCCTCCCACACCTTCTGATGCCGTCTTTGCAACGAGCAGTCGCGCTCGCCGAGGCAGATGGCATCGCCGCGACC
>JAFBAK010000284.1 GCA_019247795.1 Hyphomicrobiales bacterium
CAACAATATCGGTATTGCCCATTACGACCGCGGCGAATTCGACGAGGCGGCCGCCCAATATCGGCGCGCCCTCGAGTTCGCGCCGAGCTATGCGGAAGCCCACAGCAATCTCGGCAATGCGCTGCGCGCCCTGCGTCGCCTCGATGAGGCGATTGCCAGCTACACGCGCGCGCTCGAACTCAAGCCCGGCTTTGCCGACGCTCATAGCAACCGCGCCCTGACCTTTCATCTCATGGGCCGCTTCGACGATGCCGTGGCGGATTTCCGGCGCGCCATCGCGCTCGAGCCGCTACATGGCAATGCCCATACCGGTCTTGCCTTGAACCATCTCTTGCGCGGCCGGATGGCGGAAGGCCTGGTCGAATACGAATGGCGCTGGCGTTCCTCTGAACTCCCATCGCGTCCGCACATCGCAACGGCCTGGAGAGGCGAAGATCCGGCGGGCAAGCGTCTTCTCGTACATGCCGAGCAGGGCCTCGGCGACACGCTCCAGTTCTGCCGCTATCTGCCGCTTCTGCGCGCGCGGGGCGCCAAGCTGGTTCTCAGCGCGCAAGGCCCCGTGTGTTCGCTGATCAATATGGCCATGCCCTGGCTCGAGCTCGTGGCCGAGGGCGAGACGCTTCCCGCGACTGACGCGCAATGCACCTTGCTGAGCTTGCCGCATCTGTTCGGCACGAGGCTCGAGACGATCCCGGCGGACATCCCTTACCTTCACGCCGGCGAAGAGGACGCGTCGCGCTTTGCCGCGAGGCTCGGGAAGGGGCGAGAGCTCAAGGTCGGTATCGTATGGGCCGGCAGCGCGAAGCATCTCAACGATGTCGATCGCACGATGGCGCTTTCGACATGGGCTCCGATTCTCTCGATTGAGCGCGTGCGCTTCTTCAGCCTGCAGATCGGCGCTCGTAAGGGTGATGTTCTCCCCGACCACGTCAACGACCTTTCCGCCGAGCTCACGGACTTCGCGCAGACCGCCGGCGCGCTGGCGGCGCTCGATCTTCTGATCAGCGTCGACACCGCACCCGCCCATTTGGCAGGCGCGATGGGCAAGCCTGTCTGGATGCTCCTGCCCTTCGTGCCCGATTGGCGATGGCTTTTGGAGCGCGAGGACACCCCCTGGTATCCGACGCTTCGTTTCTTTCGGCAGCGAACGCGCGGCGATTGGCGCGCGCCCATCGAGGCCGTGGCCAAAGCCTTGAACGACCTCGCGCAGGACGGAAACATTAGATGAGCACCATGAACGGCCAAGCGGCGCCTGCCCAGACGCAACAGGTCATGCCGCTCCCGCAAGTGCTGGCGCTCGCCGAGCAGCACCGCCAGGCCGGGCGTCTGTCGGCCGCCGAGGATCTGTGCCGGCAGATCCTCAAAGCCGTGCCGGGCCATGCCGAGACGCTGCATCTCCTCGGCATCATCGCGCATCAGGCCGGAAATCTCCCCATCGCGATCGATTTCTTGCGACAGGCGATCGCGTCCGAAGGACGCGTGCCGCTCTATCATTGCAATCTCGGCGAAATGTGCCGGCTCGCAGGAAGGCTCGACGAGGCGCTCGCGGCAGGCCGCCAGGCGCTCGCGCTTCGTCCCGATTACGCCGAGGCCTTCAACAATCTCGGCATCGCGCATTACGACCGGGACGAATTCGACGAGGCGATCAGGCACTACCGGCGCGCCATCGCGCTTTCGCCGAATTACGCGGAGGCCCACAGCAATCTCGGCAATTCGCTTCGCGCCAAGAAACAATTCGAGGCAGCGCTCCCCTCCTATCACCGCGCGCTCGAGCTCAAGCCCGGCTATGCGGAAGCGCACAACAATCTCGGCACGGCCTTGCGTGACCTCAAGCGCATCGGCGAGGCGGAAGCGGCCTATCGCCGCGCGCTCGCGCTCAACCCGATCGATCCCTTGACGCTCAACAATCTCGCGCTCGCCGTGAAGGATCTCGACCGCTTCGACGAAGCCTTGATGCTGCTCTCGCAATCGGCCGCGATTCGCCCCGACAACCACCAGACGCACACCTATCTCGCCTCGACGCTCCTCGCGCAACACAAGGCTGCAGAAGCGCGCGCCGCCGTCGAGCGGGCGCTTTCGCTAGCGCCCGACGACGCCGACGCGATCAACATCATGGGCAATGTGCTTTTCGAAGAAGGGCGCTCCGAGCAAGCGCTCGAATGCTTCCGCAAGGCGCTCGCAAAGAAGCCCGATCTTTCGGATGCCTACAACAACATGGGCAATGCGCTGAAAGAGCTCGGCCGATTCGCCGAGGCAACCGAGAGCTATGAGAAGGCGCTCGAGCTCGACGCGCGCTCCACGGGCGCCTACTTCAATCTTGCCGATGCCAAAAAATTCAAGGAAGGGGACGCGCATCTTGCGGCCATGGAAGCGATGATCGCCGAGGGCGACGTCCTCTCGGAGACCGACCGCACGCAGCTTCATTTCGCCGTCGCCAAAGCCTATGCGGATCTCGAGCGCCATCGCGAGGCCTTCGATCACATGCTGCGCGGCAACAAGATGAAACGCGGCAAGATCGAATATGACGAGCCCGCCAATCTCGCCCTTTTCGATGAGATCATCGCCGCCTTCCCGAAGAAGCTGATGCGCGAGAAGAAAGGCCAGGCCGCCTCATCGAAGGTGCCGGTGTTCATTCTCGGCATGCCGCGCTCGGGCACGACGCTCGTCGAGCAGATCCTGTCGAGCCATCCGCAAGTCTTCGGCGCGGGAGAGCTGCGCGAGATGCATGAGGTGACGCAGGCGATCAAGCGTTCCGACGGCAGCGATTGGGTGTACCCCGGCTTCGTGCCCTCGATGAAAGCGAAAGAG
>JAFBAK010000365.1 GCA_019247795.1 Hyphomicrobiales bacterium
CAGCATATAGGCGTGCAATTGCAGGTAGAGGCCGTTTTGCAGGCGCAGCGGCTTGAACTCGTCTTCCGTCAGGGACCCATCGAGGCGCCGTTGCACCTGCGCGCGGAACTCGCGCACGCGATCGCGCACGAAGCGTTCATCGAACTCGTCATACCGGTACATGCTGTCCGCCTCGCGCCTTGTCGCTCGACGCCTGTTTGCCGAGATCGGCTCTGATGCTCGGACCGAGTGTGCGCAAACGCTCGCGGAAATGGCGCGGCTGCGGACCCTGCTCGCCGAGCTCGACATCGACCAGATAGGCGTCAACGACCTTGTTGCGGCTCATCTCGGTGACGCCTTCAGCTTCGAGCGCATCGGCAGCCTCGGCATTGCCGGCGATCAAAGCTTCGCGGGAATCGCAAGACCAGCCATTCGCCGTGCGAAACACCACCTCGCCATCGAGAAGGTCATTGGCGATGAGGATCACGGGAAGTGGCGGCCGCTTGGGAAGGGCCATCACGCATTCTCCCTGGCATCGCGGATCGGATGGCTTCGACGACCCGAAGAGATGGTTCTGACGATACTCATCGCGGTCCCTTGCATCCCGAGCTCATCCGTTCCGCCTGTCGAACAGGTGTCGCGAAGGATTTGCCCACGCGATCTCCGTTCGTTATAACGGAACGATGCCGACGTTAGATAGAACTCGAAACGTAGGCTGCGGCGCAGCATGATTCAATTCAGTGAGAGTAGGTGGAATTGCCAAATTTCTCCCCGGTTTGGAGATGAATTTTCTCCCCGCCGATCGAATGGATTGCACGGTAAACCATTAAAACGGAATGGTAATTCGATCCCTGCCCGAGATGAGAAACAGCTGGCCGAAGATGTCCAACGAAGCGTCGAGGCTCGGCTGAAGAAACGGAGATCCAACGATGACCCAGCCATCCCTGCCCGCGCTCGCCACGCGCGCGGTCCACGGCGGCGCTGAGCCCGACCGCCCCACCGGTGCCCGGGTCACCCCCATTTTTCAGACGAACGGTTTCGTCTTCGAGGATCAGGAACACGGCGCCGATATCTTCGCGATGCGCCGGCAGGGCTTCTCCTATTCGCGCGGCTCGAATCCGACGGTCGCGGCGCTCGAGCGCCGCATCGCCTCGCTCGAAGGCGGCACTGCCGCGGTGGCGCTCGCCTCCGGACAATCAGCCTGGCTCGTCGCACTGCTCACGCTTTGCGCGACCGGCGACGAATATGTGGGCTCGAGCCAGGTTTTCGGCGGCTCTCTCGGTTTGATGAAGCGGCTCGACAAGCGTCTCAACGTGAAATGCGCGTTCGCGGAGCCAACACCCGATCGCATCGAAGCGGCGATCACGCCGCGAACGCGCGCAATCGTCATAGAGGCCATCGTCAATCCCACGGGTGAAGTGGTCGACCTCGATGGCATCGCCGAAGTGGCGAAGGCGCACAAACTGCCGCTCGTCGTTGATTCGACCCTCGCGTCACCTGCGCTTTTGCGCCCGATCGAGCATGGGGCCGACGTCGTGATCCATTCGGCGTCGAAATTCCTCGTCGGCAACGGGACCTCCATCGGCGGCCTTATCGTCGATGCCGGCACATTTCCCTGGCAGAACGATGAACGCTTTCCGCTCGTTGCAGGACCCTGGGAGGATTACGAGAACATCGTCCCGGCGGACCGTTTCCCGAAGAATGCCTTCGCCACGGCTTCGCGTCTCCTCGGCTTGCGCGAGCTCGGGCCCGGCATGCAGGCAACGACGGCCTTCTTCATTCTCACCGGCATCGAGACGCTTCCACTGCGGATGCGGCGCCATTGCGAGAATGCCGAGGCGGTGGCGAGTTTCCTGAGTACGCACGCAGCCGTGGCGAGCGTGAGCTATCCTGGCGTGCCGAGCCATCCGAACCATAATCTCGCCCGCCGCTATTGTCCCGACGGGCTCGGCTCGATCTTCATGATCACCCTCAAAAGCGCCGAGAAGGCGAAACAGGTGCTCGCTCGCGTCAATCTCTTCTCGCACCTCGTCAATCTCGGGGAAACGCGCTCGCTCATTGCGCATCCGGCGAGCACGACGCATCGCTCATTGAGCCCGAGCGAGCGCGCTTCCTTCGGGATCACGGATGCGACGCTCAGACTTTCGATCGGCATCGAGGATGCTCCCGATCTCATCGCCGACCTCGCGCAGGCGCTGGATTGAGGGGCGGACGAGGAGGCGACCCGTGGCAAACCCGGCCGAGCGATCCGAAGGATCGTGAGGGGAATAGCGCGTGTCATTCTTGGCCGAGCGGCCGAAGGCCGCGAGGGGAAGGGCGCCCAGCTTCTTTCGCCGAGGTCTCTGGACATCCATCCCGGTTCGCGCCGCTCGCCTCACGTCGTCTTCCTTCTCCGTTTGCGGGAGCAAAGTGGAAGAGGGAGGGCGCCTTGTCGTCCAGCCTGCATGTGTCCAGGCGGAATTATTCAGCTTGCCTTGCGCGACGGTGTGAGCGGGAGCTCGAGCCGCACGCGATCATGCATGACCTTGGGCTTGATCTTTCCCCGTTCGCCACGTTCGAGCCGGATCAGCCCGTAGCCCTCCATGGTCCGTAATGTGCGCGACAAATTCGACTTGCGCTTGCCGGTGAGCCGCGCGAGTTCGTCGAGCGAGCCGGGTGCTTTCTCGGCAATGACACCGAGAAGCTTACGGTTGCCGGCCGACAGGACCTTGGCGAAAGACTCGGTCGACGTGAACCAAATCCTCGGTTCGTTGGACAAGACGCGACGCTCACCGCGTGCCACAGCCAAGGTCCGCGCCTTCATCTCCTCGTAGCTGGCGATGCCGATCTTCAGGGTAGACATCTGATGACTCCTCTCTGGCGCAATAGCGCATCCACAGCTGCCCAGAAATCGGCAAGCAGGGTCGCCGCGTCCCGGTATTCATAAGGCCTGACTCTTCGCAGCCGATGCCGATGGTCCCGCGGCGCACCGCGCTTTCGCGGCAGGACCGGATGCGCGTTGTCAAAGCCGATCAATCTCGCGCCGTCTGGCCCATGCAGCGTAAGCGAGTAGTCGACGCCGTGGGGTCTCTCCGGCGACACAGGCACAAGCGTGACCGCAAACCGGATCCAGTAACCGCCCTCGGGATCGATCACGAGGACCTGCCCATCGAGATCGACGAGCAGATCGAGGGTCGTGTCACGAGGCTTCGTCATGCCACAAAAGTTATCAGACTGAAGCAACTCAAGCAAGCAGGTATCGGGTTTTGCTCGCCAGGGTGACATAGGCCCCCTGTCTCTCCGTTTACTTTTTCGTAGCGCTGCCGGCCCACCATGGGACTGCGCCTTCCACCCTCGTCCGTAAACGCCGTAGCTACCAAAACCGTAGACCATGCCCTTTTTCACCAAGAGCCTCGCCTTTCCGCTCGTCGCGCTTCTCGTCGCGGCGCCCGGCGAGCCTTCACCGGCCTCAGGCGACGTTTCGGCCGCGGTGCTCTCGACGCTCGCGCGGCGCTTTGCGGACGACGCGCCTCTCGTGCGTGGGCTCGTGATCAAGCGCGACCGGCGAATGGCCGGTTTCGTCGCATGCGGCGAGGTCGGCGCGATGTCGGCTGCGCGTTATCAGCGCTTCTTCATCACCGTGCCGGGCGGGC
>JAFBAK010000079.1 GCA_019247795.1 Hyphomicrobiales bacterium
CGTTTCGGGGAGCTGCCTATGCGGCGCCGTGACGATCGAGATCGGCGTCCCGGCGCGCTGGGCGTGGCATGACCACCGTCGCGCGGCGCGCCTCGCCCATGGCTCAGCCTACGCGACCTTCGTTGGCAGCTGGCGCAAGCGCTTTCGCGTCGCCGAGGGCGAGGACAACGTCACCCGCTTCGAGCACCAGGCGACGCGCACGGCGCGCAGCTTCTGCAAGACCTGCGGCACACCGCTCTTCTACGAAGCGGCGCATTCCCCGCAGATGGTCAATGTGCCGCGCGCCCTCTTCGAGCAGCGCACCGGGCGCGAGCCGCGCTATCATCTCGGCATCGAGGAGTTGCGGGACTGGACCTATATGGGCGAGCGGCTGGTACCGCTAAAAGGTTATCCGGGCGTCGTTTGGGAACGCCCCGGCAAGCAGAAGCAGCATCGTCGCGAGTCGATGTTCTGATCCGGGGCGGAGCGCGAGGCCTAGGCCGCCGAGGCCGCGATGCCGGCAGCGCGGCGCAGCGCATCAGCGAGGATCGCTGGCGCCTGCGCGCCGACGATCTCGAAGCCCCCGATGCGGAAATCGGGCACGCCGCTGATGCCGGCGCGATAGGCCTCGAGCTCGAGCGCCCGCACATCTTTGACGCCCTCCTCAACCGCGAGGAAGGCCGCGGCGCGATTCGAGGCGATCCCCGCCTCGGCCGTGAGGCGGGCCAGAACTGCCGGATCCCCGATATCCTCCGCCTTCGAGAAATAGGCCGTGAACAGAAGGTCGGCGAGCTTCTCCGGCTCGCCCTCACGCTCGGCGAGCCACATCAGCCGATGGGCCGCAAAGGTGCTCGGGGTGCGCGTGATCTTGTCATAGGCAAAGGAGATGCCTTCGGCGCGGCCGAGCTCGGTCATCTGCGCGTCCATCGCCTGGCTGCGGGCGAGGCCGAACTTCGCCACGCGGTAGCTCTCGCGGTCACGCCCCTCGGGCGGCATATCGGGATTGAGCTCGAAGGGGCGGAAGGCGAGGCTGACCGTGATCTCCGACGGCAAGGTCGCGATGGCCTTGCGCAAGCGCCTTTCGCCGACGAGGCACCAAGGGCAGATGAAATCGGAGGTGATAACGACCTCGACGCGCATGATCGGCCTCCTTGGCTCGCGGCCTACGCCTGAATGAGCAGGAGCTAGGGCCGAGGGACGTGAAGGTCAACTCGCCAACCGGGCGCTCCCGTGGTGCGCGAGGAGCGCACCCTCCACGGAGGGGCAGCGTATCGCCGCCCAACCAGCGCCGGCCAAGAAGGCCGAGGCTGGTTCCGCAACTACTCCGCCTCGCGTCCGCCCCCAGCCGGAAGCCCTACGCGCGCGTGAGTTCGACTATGAGGCCGTCGCTCCAGCTGTACTTGGCATCAAAGAGCGCCTTCACAGTGGCCGCGAGCTGAGGCTCGCGGTCATTGTGCACGACGCGCGCAATGGCGTTGAATTCATCGTCGCCAATCCGAACCATGACCTGCGGCTGCGACTCGCTGTTGCGCACCCAGTTGGCGCTCTCGCGCTCGGCAACAAGGTAGAAGTGCCCGCGATGCTCAGTGAACCAGATCTCAACTTCACGCGGCTGACCGGTGACGCGGCCAGTGGTGGTCAGGTAGAGGTACATGGGACACATCACAACTACCAGTACGCTGGCGCGCGGGGAAAAAGTAAACCACGAAAGGGCGCCCGAGAGATTTTTGCCGCTCCTTAGGCCAAGGAGACCTACAAATTCATCTCTGCGACATGCTGGGCCCGGCGCGACCCCAAATAAGGCCGGCAAATCCCGACCTTAAGGACTCGCGGCAACAAAAAATAATACCGTTATATCAACTAGTTAATTGCTGGCTGGGGCGCTAGGATTCGAACCTAGGAATGGCGGTACCAAAAACCGCTGCCTTACCACTTGGCGACGCCCCAGTGGCGGGGGAGTGTCTACCCGCCACCTCCCGAATTGGCAATGCGTCATGAGAAATGGCGAACCTCGCGCGCCGTGACACGGCTCGCCGCCACACAACCGGAGGCCCGCATCGGCTTGCCGCTTACTACGCTTTGCGGCAAGGACCTGTCGCATGCGCTTTGCCATCCTCGTGACGCTCTCGGTCGCGGCGGCATGCTCGGCGGGTCTCGTCGTCGTGATGATGCCGCTCTTGCGCCGCTACGCCTTGGCTCGCCCGAATGCGCGCTCGAGCCACGCGGAGCCCATTCCGCAAGGCGCCGGCGTCGCGGTCGTGCTCGCGACCTTGCTCGCGACCTGCGTCGGGCTTCTCGTCGCGGTTCCTCAGGACGATGCGGTGCGTGAGGCCGTGGTCGTGCTCGCGGCATCGGTCCTTCTCGCGATAACCGGAGCGGTCGATGATTTGCGGCCGCTCGGTCCGGTCGTGAAGCTTGTCCCGCAAGTCGTTGCGGTCGGCCTCGTGGTGCTGCTCGCTCCTCCGCCGGAGGCGCGGCTCTTTCCCGCATTGCCGCTCGGCATGGAGCGTGCGCTCGCGATCGTTGCCGGCATCTGGTTCGTCAATCTCGTAAATTTCATGGACGGAATCGATTGGATCACGGTCGCTGGCTGTGGCGTGCCGCTCGCAGCGCTGACGTTGCTTGGCGCCGTGACGACGCTGCAAGGAATAGCAATGCCCCTGTTGGCCGCCGCCCTCTGTGGTGCGCTCATCGGGTTTGCACCTTTCAACAAGCCGGTGGCTCGCGTTTTTCTCGGCGATGTCGGCAGCCTCCCGATCGGCCTCATCCTGGGCTACGGGCTTTATCGACTGGCGCTCGGCGGCCATCTCGCCGCATCCTTGATCCTGCCGCTCTACTATTTGTGGGATTCGGGCGCGACGCTGCTGCGGCGCCTCTCACGGCGCGAGGCCTTCTGGGAAGCTCATCGAAGCCATGTCTACCAACGTGCGACGGATGCCGGATGGAGCGTGGCCGCGGTGGTGGCCCACATCTTCATCCTCGACCTGTTGCTCGGCGGGCTCGCGCTCATCAGCGTCTGGCAGGATTCGATGTCGGTCTCGGCGCTGGTGCTGGTGGTTGCCGTGGCGCTTGTCGCGGCAAGCTGCG
This sequence comes from Hyphomicrobiales bacterium, assembly GCA_019247795.1. Taxonomy (GTDB): domain Bacteria; phylum Pseudomonadota; class Alphaproteobacteria; order Rhizobiales; family Beijerinckiaceae; genus GAS188. Next base: position 3,067 of record JAFBAK010000079.1, read on the forward strand.
CGAAACTGACGGCTGGCCCCTCGGCCATGCGCGAGACCTCCGCTTGAAGCGCATTCTCGTCACCGGCGCGTCCGGTTTCATCGGCCGTGCGCTCGTCGCTCACCTTGCCGAGCATGGCTATGCGGTACGTGCCGCAAGCCGCAAAACGGTTGCGGCGGGAATGGGTATCGAGCCCGCGAACTTGCCTGATCTCGCCGGAAACGTCGATTGGGCGCCTCTCCTCGACGGCGTGGACGCAATCGTCCATGCGGCTGCGATCGCGCATACGGCTGGGGTCGACGAAAGGGCGCAGCGTCTCGTCAACCACCGCGCCGTGGCGAGGCTTGCGGGTGCCGCGCGGGGGAGGGTCGAGCGGCTGGTCTTCCTTTCTTCCATCCGGGCACAGAGCGGCTCTTGCGCTGCCGGGACATTGACCGAGGCGGACGAGGCTCTCCCTTCGGACGCCTATGGCCGCGCCAAGCTCTCCGCCGAGGAGGCGCTGTTCCAGGCGGGCGTTCCCTTCGTCATCTTGAGGCCTGTGCTGGTCGCCGGACCGCGGCCAAGCGGAAATCTTGCGGCCTTGCTTCGCCTCGCACGCCTCAAGCTTCCTTTGCCGATGGGCGGCCTTAAGGCGCGCCGTTCGTTGGTCGATCGGGAGGACCTCTGCGCGGCGATCGCGCATGTCCTCGTTGAGCCGACGCATCTTGGCAAAACCTACATCGTGGCACATCCGGAGCCGATCGAGGTCGGCGCCATGCTGGCCGCCTTGCGCGAGGGCCTCAACCGCCGACCGGACTTGTTCGCCGTACCCGATTCCCTGACGCGCTTTGCGCTCGCGCTTCCCGGCATGGGCGAAATGAGGGCGAAGCTCCTCGGCAATCTTGTCGTCTCACCAGCCGAGCTGATGACGACGGGCTGGGAGCCTGGATTTACGCCCCGTGTCGCACTGATGCGCGTCGCGGCCGCGGATGTCAGGCGATCTTTCCCGATCAGCGCTGAGGCAAGGTGATCGCGAAGCGAGCGCCGGCGACGCTCTCCACAAGGCGGATCTCGCCGTCATGGGCGCGCAGGATGTCGGCGGCAATCGCCAGGCCTAGTCCGCTGCCGCGCCGGCTGGACGAAACCGAGAAAGGCTCGAACAATCTCTGGCGCGCCGCGGCCGATACTCCCGGACCATTGTCCTGGATGCAGATGAGAGCGCGGTTCGTCTCACGCTCGGCCGAAACGGTAAGGCGGGCTTCGCCTTCCGCTTCCTGGCCTGGCGGGGGCGCGATCGCCTGAAGCGAGTTGCGCATGAGGTTGAGGAAAACGCGCGCGATCTGGTCGCGATCGGCCCTGATCTCGAATTCGGGCGGCACTTCGTTGAGGAGCACCGATGCCGTTCGACTCACCGGCAGGGCGAGCTCCCAGCATTCGGCGACGAGCCGCGCGAGCTGAAAGCGCGAAGGCTTCAAGGCCGCCTTCTGATCCGCCCCATAGGCGAGCGTGCCCTCGCAAAGATCGATGGCCCGACGCAGCGCGTCGACGAGACGAGGCGCGAGCCGCTGCACGCTCGGGTTCTTCAGCTCAGCGATCCGCTCCGAGAAAAGTTGCGCGCCTGAAAGCACGTTGCGCAGATCATGGCTGATCTTGGCGATCATCAATCCGAGCGAGGCGAGCTTCTTGCTCCGGCGGAGCTCGTCGGCGAGCTTGACCTCGAGCCTCGCAAGGGAACGTTCGGCGAAGCCGATCTCGTCGTCGCGCGGACCCGTCGTGATGACGCGCGCATCGTTCTCAGGGTCACGCTCGAAGCTCGCCATGTTCTCGGAAAGCCGCTTGATCGGCCGCACGATCATGTGAATGAGCGAAAGATACACGAGGCCAGCGGTGATCAGCGATATGAGCAGGGACAGCAAAAGGATGTTGCGGGCGAAGCCCCACATCGCGGCGCGCAGCAAGTCCTCTTCCATCGTCATGTTGATCTCGACGCCCATCCCGAGCGCCGTCACGCGCAAGATGCGGCCCGAGGGAGCGGCAAGCGTTCCCATGGCTTGGGTGATTTGATGGAACGGGTTCGTCTCGCGCATGTCGGTCGTGACATCGACCTGCGGCGGGTTGTCCACGCTGGCGATCAGCATGCGCGAGTCGGCACGCTTTGCCCAGATCGTGAGAGCGCCGACCTGCCTCAGAAGTTCTTTGCCGATATCCGCCGGCACCATGCCAGAGGGAGCAGCGTCGAACACGAGAGCCGCGGTGGAAGCCGCCGCGATCTTGTTCATCAGCCAGCTTCGCCTGAAATTCGCAACCGAAGGAATGAAGATGAGCACCTCGGCCAACATGACGAAGGCGATCGTAAGTATGAGAAGCTTGCCGGAAAGCCCTGGACGGGCGCGAACGAGAGCCCCGATATCCGGAAGCGCGTATGTCGCCGTGCGCTGGGTGACGTCATCCATCGCGGTCTATCCAAATTTGCGCAGCACGCCCATGAACCGACGCAGGAAGGGGCGTTTCGCCAAAGGCGCATAGAATTCGAGCGCCGCGCGACGCGAAGCATCGCTCAACGTCGGGTAGGGCGTGACCAGACCTGCGACCTTCGAGAGCCTCATCTTCTCGGTGAGCGCAAGCGTCCATAGCGAGATCATCTCGCCTGCGCCCTTGCCGCCGATCGCCGCTCCCAGCAGTCGTCCGTTCGGCGAGGCCACGAGCTTGACGAGCCCTTCCCGCTCGCCCTCCGCTCGGCCGCGGTCCGTCTCACCGAATGCGAAACGGCATACGCGAACGGCGCCATGACGGGCACGGGCCTGCTCCTCCGATAGGCCAATCGAGGCGATTTCCGGATCGGTGAAGGTCACGCGCGGCACGCGCGAAGGCTCGAACCGAGCGCGCAGGCGAAAGAATGCGCTGCGCATCACGAGGCTGGCCTGCTGAGATGCCGCATGGGTGAAACGGCAACCGCCAAATACGCCACCGATGCAGTCGCCGATGGCGAAGACGCGCGGGTTGCTGGTACGCATACCATGGTCGACAATTATACCGCTTTTATCGTATTTGATAAAGCCTTCTTCGAGTCCAATTCCTTGGGTCCTTGGACTTCGCCCGGCGGCGATTAGAAGATGCGAACCGGTCGCCTGGCGCGGGGCGGATATTTCATCCGAATAATGTAAGCGCACGCCGTCCATGGCGGGGGCAACGGCGGCAAGCTTGATGTTTTCGCGCAAATTCACTCCGTCGCGCTTGAGTGTGCCGCGCACGATCCCCGCAAGCTCCTCGTCTTCTTGGGGCAACAGCCGTCCTTGCTCGAACAACGTCACCTCGCTCCCGAGCTGCCGGAAAGCCTGGCCGAGCTCGCAGCCGACCGACCCCGCGCCGATCACGAGGAGATGGCGCGGTCGCTCGCGTAGGGTGAAAACCGTTTCGTTGGTGAGGAAGTCGACGGCGTCAAGTCCGGCGATTTCGGGAATCGTGGGTTCTGATCCCGCGGCAATAACGAAGCGCCGCGCCTTGATGAGCTTCTCTCCCGCCCGAACCGTCGTTCGGTCGATGAAGGCCGCTTCCGCCTTGATGACTTCAACCCCGAGGGCGGCATAGCGCGCAGCGGAATCCGCAGGCGCGATGTCGGCGACGACCTCGTTCACATGCGCGAGCACGCGCTGATAGGCTGGAACGGAAGCCACAGGATCGATCGCGATTTTGGGCATCAGCGTCGAATGTCGCGCCGCATGGGCCGCTGCGAGCAATGCCTTGGACGGCACGCAGGCCGTGTTCAGGCACTCTCCCCCCATCTTATCCCGTTCCACGAGCACGGTCGGGACCCCGAAGGCCGCGGCAGAGGCGGCAAGGGAGAGCCCGGCGGCCCCCGCGCCGATGATGCACAAATCCGGTCGCACAACTTCATTCATCAAGGCTCTCCACCGCTCGGCGCGCGGATCCACCCTCGCCGTTCGCAAAAGCGAGCAAGATGTGGAATGCGCTTCATCATCACGGGAATGAGCGCCAGCGTTCCGAGCAAGAGGAGAGCCAAGACGAGGCTTGGATCGATGAGGTCGACCGGCTGGACATGGAAGCTGCAGGCGCTCCCACCGCGCATGAGGCAATCGCGGTAGGCCTCGGTTTGCCGCCCCAAGATCGCGCCAAGAGCCTCGCCCGCAGTCGCAAAGGCAAAGCCTGCCGGCAGGATACCGAAAAATGTCGTCCAAACGAACGTGGTGAGTCGAACGCGCGCGATCGCGGCGGCGAGATTGACGAGCCAAAACGGGAAAATCGGCGTCAAACGCAGGAACATGAGATAAGAGGCCGCATCCTGTTCGAGCGCCCCGATCATGCGCGAGAGATCGAAGCTCGCGAGCTTGCGCGACCAGTTCTGGCTGATCACGCGTACCGCGAGGAAGGCGCAAAGGCCGCCGAGCGTCGCGCTGATTGCGGCGGCCGTGGCGCCGACGAACGCACCGAAAAAGCACCCCCCGATCAAGGTCAGGAGGATGGCGCTTGGGAACGACGCCGCGGCACAGGCAACATAGATCGTGACGTAGATCAGGAGCGCGAGAACGCGGTTCTCTTCGACGAGATGCTTACATCTTGCGAGATTCTCGTTGAGAAAGATCAGAATCGACGATTCGAGAAAGGGTGCCGTGACCAGAAGGCAAAACCCCAAGCCGAGCAGCAAGAGGGCAATCCATCGCCAGCGAGATTTCATGTCAGCCCGTGCCGCTTTCGAGGCGCGAACTCAAGCCACAAGGTGACCCTGCGCGTCAACAAGCCTCGTCTTGAAAGGCAGGCGCTCACGCTCGGTGATACGGCAAGGCCGCAAACTGATTTTCGAGAAGATCACAAATCATCAACGATTTAGAATAGATCAGGTTTCGTTGCTCCGATCGTCGCGTGCGGATTCATCCGGTTCAATTCGCGCGGGCGGCGGTGGTGGCGGAAAGAGCCTGCATGATGGCGCGCGGCAGGCGAACCGGGCGTCCGGCGGAAAGCGACGCCACGGTGATTTCGGCTTCTGCGATAACCTCCTCGCCACGCGATGCCCGTTGCGCCAGCACGAGACCGGCGCCGCGTGCTTCGATCAGATCGGTGTCGATCGTGATCACGTCATCCATCTGCGCGGGGCGTCGATATTCAATGGAAAGGCGCGTCACGACGAATGTGACAGGTGGGCGGGCTTCGAAGGCGGTCCTTTGGTCGAAGCCCATATCGCGCAACCATTCGGTCCGCGCTCTCTCGAAAAACCGCAGATAGCTCGCGTGATAGACGGCGCCGGAGAAATCGGTGTCCTCATAATAGATTCGCAGCGAAAGGCTGTGCCGAGGACGGTCAGCCATCGCCGTCGCTGCTTCCGAACAATTTGAACTGGGCGACCTCTCGCCCGGTCGGTTCGGCAAGGCCGAGATGGCGGAAGGCATGCGGCGTCAAAAGGCGCCCGCGCGGTGTTCGCTGGAGAAATCCTTGCTGGATGAGATAGGGCTCGATGATGTCCTCGATCGCATCGCGCGGCTCGGACAAGGCCGCCGCGATCGTCTCGACGCCGACCGGTCCGCCGCCGAAACCTTCCGCGATCACCGCCAGGTAGCGTCGATCCATTTGGTCGAGGCCACGCGCATCGACCTCCAAAAGGGAAAGCGCGCTCGCCGCAAGTTCGCGCGTGACGCTCTCAGCCTTGTCGACCACCGCGAAATCGCGCACGCGGCGCAAAAGCCTTCCCGCCACGCGCGGCGTGCCCCTGGCCCGTTTCGCGATCTCGTTCGCGCCCTCCTCCGACATGGGGAAGCCCATGACCCGCGCGCCGCGCTTTACGATGAATTCGAGTTCCTCGACGGTATAGAAGTTGAGGCGGATGGGGATGCCGAAACGATCGCGAAGCGGCGTCGTGAGGAGGCCAGCTCGGGTCGTCGCGCCGATGAGCGTGAACTTCGAGAGATCGATCTTGACGGAGCGCGCCGCCGGCCCTTCGCCGATGACGAGATCGAGCTGAAAATCTTCCATCGCCGGATAGAGGATTTCCTCGACCGCTGGATTGAGCCGGTGGATTTCATCGATGAACAGGACGTCGCGCTCCTCGAGATTGGTGAGGATCGCCGCAAGGTCGCCCGCTTTGGCGATGACGGGACCGGAGGTCGAACGAAAGCCCACCCCCATCTCGCGCGAGACGATCTGCGCAAGCGTCGTCTTGCCGAGGCCGGGCGGGCCAACGAAGAGCACGTGATCGAGCGCCTCGGCACGCGTTCGCGCGCTGTCGATGAACACCTTGAGATTGGCGCGCGCCTGCTCCTGGCCGACGAAATCGGCGAGGCTTTGAGGCCGTATCGAGGCTTCCAGCCGGTCATCCTCGCGGCGTTCCG
>JAFBAK010000095.1 GCA_019247795.1 Hyphomicrobiales bacterium
TTGAGATCCACGTTCGGGAAACGCTCTTGCATCAAAGCGACTGCCCGCGGATCGTGGTCGATGGGGACGCCGAAGGCTTTTGCCACCGCGTCCGCCGTTATGTCGTCATGGGTCGGCCCAATGCCGCCGGTGGTGAACACATAGGTATAGCGATGACGCAACGCGTTCAGCGCCGTCACGATCTCCTCTTCGACGTCCGGTACGACCCGGACTTCGGAAAGATCGATGCCGATCATGGTGAGGTATTCGGCGATGTAGCCGATATTCTTGTCCTTCGTCCGGCCCGAGAGAATCTCATCGCCGATCACGAGGAGGCCCGCCGTGATGATGTCAGATCTCATGGAAGCTTCCATCCTCTCGGCGGAGGGCCACGACTGCGTGGGGACGAGATCGCAGCTGACAGCGACAGCTCATGCCGGTCAGCGTTCTTTCTTCGAACCCGTTCTCGGAGGTCAGGCTGCGCCCGCGGCTCTGCCGGAGTGCTCGAACACGTAATTCACATGGGTGCGCAATAGCTGGCGATAACCGCGCGCCTTGAGGAAGGGCTCCATGTCCGTATGCCAGCGCCCTACCCCATCTTCCATGATGATCAGCGAGGGCCAAAGCGCCTCCGAGGCGTCATGGAAGAAGGGCTCGAGAATGAGGTCCTCGGCGCCTTCGACATCAAGCTTGATGGCATCGATCCGCTCGAATTTTTCCTCGGTCACGAGCTGCATCAAGGTCGTGGCAGGCACTTTCATGGCGAGGCCATTCGGCGAGCGCACGGCGCGCATGCTCGATTCGCCCCGATTCCTGGTGTCCAGGAACAAGGTAAAATCGCCCGGCTTGTCCGCGACCGCGCACTGCACCGCCTTGATCGTGCCGAAGGGATTGAGCCGCATATTCGCGACGAGCCGCTCGAAAATGTCGGGCTGGGGCTCAATTGCAAGGATGCGCGCGGCTCCGCCGGCGAGCGCCGCCACGAAAAGCGAATATGCGCCGACATTCGCCCCGATATCGATGAAGCGCAAATCCGGCCGCATCCGTTCCATGAGAATGGAGCGCTCGCCTCGATCGAAATATTGGGGCGTGAACAACAGGCGCTTCTCGCACATGTTGTCGTAGGGGAATAAGCGCATATTGGCGCCGAAGGCCTCGAAATCGACCGGCCGCCCGCGCATGGCCGTGACGACGCATTGCCGCAAGGCGAAAGCGAGACGCCGGCCAAGCCAGGAATCCGGCATGGCACGCGTCAACTCGATCGCGGCGCGAGCCATGGCGCTCGGCGCGAAGGCGCCGAAGGGAGTGTGGTCGATGCTCATCGTCATCGCCGCGCTATAGCCCGGAGAGGCTTTCGCCGCAAACCGACTGGTTCGTAATTCAATGGGGAGCAGTGATCATTGCCCTGCCGCTCATGCCTGCGATGAGCTCAGGCGCTTCATCGGTGATCTCTGCAACGACCTTGATCGATTGGCTCACCGGATCGACCCTGCCGCCGATGCGGGTGATCCTTGCCCGATAATCCTTTCCGGTTTCGTCGATATGGATGGCAAACACGTAACCGGGCTGGAGCCAGCTCAACCATCGGGAAGGCGCGATCAGCTCGACTTCGAGGCTGCGGTCATCGAGGATGTCGAGGAGAGGTTGTCCCGGGCTCGCATACTGGAATTCGCGAGCCCTTTGCTCGACCGTGACGCCGTTGAAAGGCGCGTCGATCGAGCACTTCGAGGCCACGGCGTTGGCGCTCGCCAGATCCGCCTTCGATTTCTGCACCTCCGCGGCTGAAACATCGAGCTCCAATTGCCCGATCGATTTGAGAGCAAGCAAGCGCTGATTGATGCCATAGGTTTTTTCCGCCTGCACGGCGACGGCTTGCGCCCGCGCAACTTGTGCACGCTGGATGACGCAGTCGAAAGCGATCAGATTGTCGCCTTTTTTGAAATGATCTCCGAGCTTGGTGTTGATCTTATCGATGCGTCCGGCAATCTCGCTCGACAGCGTCGTGTATTGGCGTGGCGTCAACTGCGCGCGGATCTCGGGGCCGGTCTCCGGGGCAACCAGGCGCAGACCCTCGGTCGAATTCTGCTGCGCGAGACCCGATCCTGCGTCCGCCATCGCGGCGACGAAAACAACGCTCAGGGCCAAACGCCGAAAGCGAATGGTTGACATTCGAGGCGTAGTGGACATGGAAGGTCTCTCATTCGGCGAAGGGAAAGGCGACCCTCCTTCATGACGCTGCGGCCATGACATTCGCGCCATGGCCGTCCTCGGATTTAGCCCCATCTTAGCGCAAATACGCGCTTCGTTCGACTCCAGGAATGAGCGAGCCGCTTCGTCATCCCGGACGCTTGTGAGGTCCTGGAACTGAGCGGCGCCCAATCAATCGTCTTGCGCGTAGGCCGATGCGTCGGGTGGCAGGGCTTGTTGCTCGTTTCGCGACTGGTCCCACGCTGATGCAGCGGCCTGATCGCTCGTCACTTCAGGTTTCGCGGAAAGATCGATATTGGTTTGCTTGATCGCGTT
>JAFBAK010000147.1 GCA_019247795.1 Hyphomicrobiales bacterium
GGCAACTACGGCGAGATCTTCGAGCGCAATCTCGGCGGTGCCTCGCCCTTGAAGCTGCCGCGGGGGATGAACGCGCTCTGGTCGAAGGGAGGCATCCTCTACGCTCCGCCGATCCGGTGAACGCGGAAGGTAGCAAGAGCCAGCGCGATAAGGTGCATTAGCGTTTTCACGGCGAGGGTCTAGGAAGGACCGTTTGACTAAGCAAACCGGTTAGGAAAGAATCCTTTCCTAACGAGTCCGGGAAAGGAACGTGATCGTTCCTTTCCCGGTACTCTCCGGCGATTGCAGGCAAGGCCGAGCCCATCCGACATGCCAGCACGAAAGACAGGCCGCTACGAGCGCGACCTCGTGGAGACGACAGGAAAGAAACGCGACCGCAACTATGTTTATCGCGCCTATATCGAGGGTCTGCGAACCGGGACCGAGCTCGATATTCGCCGCTGAGCGGTCTCGCCATTCGGATTATAGCTTCTACGCAAGCTTCCCATTGACAATTTCGGCGAAACCGTGCTTGCACGCAGGCTCGGCACCGCGCCGAGGAGAAGCATCGGTCCATGCTCGTCAGGCTTGCCAATCTCGCCCCGAAAACGACCGCGACAAAAACGTCGGCCGCGAAATCCGGCACGACGCGCTGACGCCTATCCTCGCTCCGGGTTCTCTCCCCCGACGGGGATGAGGAGGAGGCCCGCGGTTCAGCCCCGCGGGTGAAGAGGCGGGGGAGAGAAATCGAAAGCATCTTTCGGCGAGGCGACGAACGCTCCACGGTGAAGATGCGAGGCGGCTCCACCAGAAATTTCTACGTCTTCAGGACGATGATCGCACAGAATGTGAGGACAATCCGATGGGTTACAAGGTCGCTGTAGTCGGCGCCACCGGCAATGTGGGCCGCGAAATGATGACCATTCTCGCCGAGCGCGCCTTTCCGGCCGACGAAGTCGTCGCGCTCGCATCGCGCCGCAGCGTTGGCCAGGAAGTCAGCTTCGGCGACCAGAGCCTGAAAGTGAAAGCGCTCGATTTCTTCGATTTTTCGAGCACGGATATCTGCCTCATGTCCGCCGGCGCCGCAGTGTCCAAGGAATGGTCACCGAAGATCGGTGCCCAAGGAGCCGTGGTCATCGATAATTCCTCGGCTTGGCGTTACGACAGCGACGTGCCGCTCGTCGTGCCTGAGGTGAATGCCGACGCGGTCACGGGCTTCTCCAAGCGCAACATCATCGCCAATCCGAATTGCTCGACGGCGCAGCTCGTCGTGGCGCTCAAGCCGCTGCACGAGGCGGCGACCATCAAGCGTGTCGTGGTCTCGACCTATCAGTCGGTGTCGGGGGCCGGCAAGGACGCCATGGACGATCTCTTCGAGCAAACGCGGGCCGTGTTCACGGCAAGCGAAGTGAAGGGCGGCAAATTCCGGAAGCGCATCGCCTTCAACGTCATTCCTCACATCGACGTGTTCATGGAGGACGGCTCGACCAAGGAAGAGTGGAAGATGATCGTCGAGACGAAGAAGATCCTCGATCCGAAGATCAAGCTGCACGCGACCTGCGTGCGCGTCCCGGTCTTCATCGGCCATTCGGAGGCCGTGAACGTCGAGTTCGAGCGCCCGATCACCGTCGAAGAGGCGCGCGAGGTGTTGCGCTCGGCGCCCGGCATCCTCGTCGTCGACAAGCGCGAGCCCGGTGGCTACGTGACACCGCACGAAGCGGCAGGCGAAGACGCCACCTACGTGTCGCGGCTGCGCGAGGACCCGACCGTCGAGAACGGCCTCGCCTTCTGGTGCGTCTCCGACAATCTGCGAAAGGGCGCGGCCCTCAATGCGGTACAGATCGCCGAGGTTCTCATCAACCGCGGCCTGATCACGGGAAAGAAAAAGGCGGCGTGAACCACGGGGCGTCGCTTGCCGGCGCCCTTAGCTCACGCTTGCGTCGCTCGGGCCGATGGACGTGACTTCCGTGGAGGTTGCGGTCCTATCCAAATTGCCGCGAGCAGGACCAATCGGGAATGCGGACTTCCCTCTTCGAGGGTCGACCTCCAGGTAGGAAACCACAAGGGGGATGGCCCTCTTCGTTCCCATCTACTCCTGTTTGAGGATCGAGCGGTCGACGCTCCACGCGCCGCCGCCCGCGAACACCATGTAGAGAAAGATGAAGCAGTAGAGCATGGCCGAAAGCCCGCCATTCTGCCCTGGGAAGAAGGAGCGCGGGAAGTAGATCATGAAATAAGCGACTGCCATGTCCCCCGACAGGATGAACGCCACGACGCGCGTGAACGCGCCGATGAGCAAGAGGAATCCGCCGACGATCTCGATGATGCCTTGGACGTAATAGATCGGCGTCATATCGACATGGGCTGGACCTGGAAAATCGAAATATTTCTCGAGACCGAATTCGAAGAAGCTTGCCGCCACGATGATGCGAACGATGCTGAGCGCGTAAGGCGCGTATCGCTCGAGGCCCGCGAAAGGTGACGTCATGGCGGCGCTCCCATGAAAACGGCTTCTATTCCTGACGCAGGACCTTTCGATCAAGGCTCCAAGCGCCTCCGCCGACGAAGACGATATAGAAGAAGATGAAGCAATAAAGAATGGCTGCGTCGCCGCCGTTCAGCGCGGGAAAGAAGGAGCGCGGCATATGCTGGGTGAAGTAGGCGACCGCCATGTCACCGGCCATGATGAAGGCGACCGGACGCGTCCAGAGGCCAAGCGCCAGAAGGATGCCGCCTGCCACCTCGATCGCGCCTTGGACATAGTGGAGAATGTCGCCCGGCGGCGTTGCGGAGGGAAAGCCGATATATTTCTGCAGTCCGTGCTGGAGAAAGCAGAGCGCCGCCATGATCCGCACGATGCTGAGGATTTGCGGCGACCATTTTTCCCAGCCCTCGAAGAATGACGTCATCTGATGCTCCATTCCAGGCAATTCGGTTTCGCGAGAACGTGCCCTCGAATTGACGCGACGGCTCATTCGACTCGCTTCGGCGCGCGCGGCTAGGTTCGCATTGGATGTGCCGTGCCGTGGTGGAATGTCGCATCACCCGAGGGTTCATCTCCAAACACGATTGCGTGACCGGCCTCGCTCGCGTTCACTGCACGCCTGCCTGCACGCCTGCCTCTAGCGATTGAGACGCTTCGATGCGATGCGTACCTGTTCGCGGATTGACCAAAAGGCCGTCTCCGCTTCTCCGGCTCGACATGCGAAAGGAAGGCGATGGAAAAGCATGAGCTCATGGTCTACGCCCTTGAGGGGAAGGTCGCCGTGCTGGGGCTCAATCGGGCCGCGAAGCGCAACGCCATCAACGATGCCGTGATCGCCGCGATCGAGGCGGCAGTGGAGCGAGCGGAGCGTGAGGCTCACGCCATCGTGATCTACGGACACGGGCCTTGCTTTTGCGCAGGCCTCGATCTCGTCGAGCACGAGATGCGGCCCGCCGAGGAGGTCTTCCACCATTCGCGAAGCTGGCACCGCGCTTTCCGGAGTTTGCGGCATGGACGCATTCCGGCAATCGCCGCCTTGCACGGCGCAACGATCGGGGGTGGGCTCGAGCTCGCCGCCGCCTGTCATTTGCGCGTCGCGGATCGCTCCACCTTCTTCGCGCTCCCCGAGGGCTCGCGCGGCATTTATGTCGGGGGCGGCGCCTCGGTTCATGTGGCTCGCCTGATCGGCGCCTCCCGCATGGCGGACATGATGCTCACGGGCCGGGTGCTCGACGCACAGGCAGGCGAGCGGATCGGCCTCGTGAATTATCTCGTCGACGAAGGCGAAGCGCTAAGCACCGCCGTCGAGCTCGCGCGAAAGATTGCGGAGACCGCGCCCCTCACCATGCTCGGCGTGCTTCAGGCGCTGCCCCGGATCCAGGACATGAGCGAGGATGACGGACTCTTCGTCGAAAGCCTCATGGCGGCGCTTTCCCAGACCGGCCCCGAGGCCGCCGAGCGCCTCGCCGATTTCGCGCAAAAACGGGGTGCGAAGGTGAGCGGGCCGAAGCGACCCGCCGAATGATGCCGACGACTTGACGACGACCCGGTGATGGCCGAGGCGACGGAAATGTCCTCGATCGACACCCTCATCGCGCGAGAGTTCGGAGATGTCGCGCACATCTTGCATCTGCACGCGCAAGAGCGTCCACGGCACACGGCGTTCGTCCTGGGCGACATGCGCTGGAGCTATGGCGAGCTCGACGCCGTCATGGATCGGGTTGCCGCCGCGTTGCAGCGCGATGGCGTTCGTCCCGGAGAGGCAATCGCGATCTCGGCCGCGACCTCGATCGAATACGCCGCCGTTTTCCTTGGCGCCATGCGGGCCGGCGTCGCGGTCTCACCGCTCGCCCCCTCATCGACGCCGGCTTCGCTCAGAGCCATGATCGAGGATTGCGGCGCGAGGCTTTTGTTTCTCGATGAGGCGAGCGCCGAGAACCTGGCGAAAGCGGGTTGGATCGGGCGAGGCGGTCTCACCCGTGTCGCGCTCGATCATTCGGATGCCGGCATCGATTTCGACGATTGGCTCGCGCCGATGGGCGCCAAGCCTCTCCCCGTCGCGATCGCGCCTGACGCACCCTTCAACATCATCTACTCCTCGGGCACGACAGGCACGCCGAAAGGGATCGTCCAGCCGCACCAGATGCGCTGGGCGCAGGTGCAGCGGGCGAAGACCTTTCTCTATGGCCGCGACGCCGTCACCCTCGTCTCGACACCGCTCTACTCGAACACCACGCTTGTCGCGTTCTTTCCCACCATCGTGCATGGCGGCACGCTGGTGCTCATGGAGAAGTTCGACGCCGGCTCCTTCCTTACGCTCGCCGAGAAGCAGCGCGCCACGCATGCCATGCTGGTGCCGGTGCAATATCGGCGCCTTATGGCGCATCCCGATTTCGATCGCTATGACCTCTCGAGCTTCCGGATGAAGTCCTGCACCAGCGCGCCCTTCCCGGCCGCGCTCAAGGCTGAGGTGCTCGAACGCTGGCCCGGTGGCCTAGCCGAAGTGTGGGGCATGACCGAAGGCGGGGGCTCGACGCTCCTCTTCGCGCATGAATGGCCACAGAAGCTCCATACGGTCGGACGCCCTTCGCCGGGCAACGACATTCGCCTCATCGACGATGAAGGTCGCGAGGTGGCGCGAGGCGAGCTCGGCGAGATCGTGGGGCGTTCGCCCGCGATGATGACCGGCTACCACAACCAGCCGGAGAAGACCGCCGAGGCGCAATGGCATGACGCGCAAGGCAAGCGCTTCATCCGCACTGGCGACATCGCGCGCTTCGACGAGGACGGTTTTCTCATCCTCGTCGACCGCAAGAAGGACATGATCATCTCGGGTGGCTTCAACATCTACCCGGGAGATCTCGAGGCGGCGCTGTCCGCGCATGCAGCTGTCGCGGAAGCCGCGGTGATCGGTGTCGCCTCGGAGCGCTGGGGCGAGACGCCGGTCGGTTTCGTGGTGCTCAAGCCCGGCATCCACGTCGCCTCCGCGGAACTTTGCGAATTTGCCAATGCAAGCCTCGGCAAGACGCAGCGGCTCGCCGCAGTCCATGTCCTCGATCAGCTTCCGCGGAGCTCGATCGGCAAGGTGCTCAAGCGCGAGTTGCGCGAGCAATATTCCATGAAGTTGGCGGCGATAAATCAGCCGAAAAATAGCCCATGTGAATAGGAGTACTTGCCGCGACGCGGTTCATGTTTGAACCAATGAGCGCCGGGGTTCATGGGTCAGGACCCTACTCGATCGGCTGAGTGCCAAAAGTCTTCCCGGCACTCGTTGCGATCGTGGAAAAAGGGAGATCGCGCCGCTTTTTCCGCTCGGTTGTGCATCGGCTTCCGTGTCGATAACCGCAGTCCATGCGCTCCGTCGGTTTTGCGGCTTCACTCTGGCGAAGGCAAAACGCCGTCAGCGATGAGGATTTTTCGCTGAGCGAGGTCGATCACGGGCACGAATGCCTCCGCAAAAGGAAGGAATTCAGTGCGGGAGTGGCCCATAAGCGCGACTTCAAGGAGATCGCCGGCACCGAAATTCTGCACCGCGACGACTTTGCCGATCCTTTCGCCGCCGCGCTCGACATCGCAGCCGATGAGGTCGGCGTGCAGGAACTCCGTCTCCTTGAGCCGGGCCGCAACGCGTTCGCGCGGCACGTGGAGCCGCGTGCCGGCCAGCGCCTCGGCGGCGTTTCGGCTTGCGATCCCCACGAACTGCGCGACGAAAATCTCTGGCGATCCGCCCGGGCGCAGCGAGGCGATGGCGAACGAGCGCTCACCGTTTTCCGTAACGAGGGGACAGTATTCGGCGATTTTCGCAGGCATCTCGGCGAAGGAGCGCAAACGCACCGCGCCGGTGACGCCATGCGCGCCAAGTATTTCGCCGATCGCCAGCAGAGCGCCGTCTTCCGGAGAGCCGGAAGGCGCGGGCGTCAACGCTGAACTCAGGCGCGGGCCGGTTGCTTGACCGAAATGCCCTTTCCGGAAAGGTGCGATTGCAGCTCGCCCGATTGGAACATCTCGCGAACGATGTCGCAGCCACCCACGAACTCGCCCTTGACGTAGAGCTGCGGGATGGTCGGCCAGTTCGAGTAGGTCTTGATCCCTTGGCGCAGATTGTCGTCCTCGAGCACGTTGACCCCCTTGAAGGGCACGCCGACATAGTCGAGGATCTGCACCACCTGCCCGGAAAAACCGCACATCGGGAATTGCGGCGTGCCTTTCATGAAGAGCACGACGTCGTTCGACTTTACTTCCTTGTCGATGAGAGCATGGGCGTCGGTCATTTCGTCTACCTTCGCGTCGGGACGAAGCCCGATTGGGTTTAAGGAATCGCAGAAGCGCCTTTAAATATCGTGCGGCACGGTCGTTAGCGCAAGCGCATGCAAGGCGCCCCCCATGCGGCCTTGCAGCGCGCCATAGACGAGCTGATGCTGCTGCACGCGGGTCTTGCCCTTGAAGGCGGCCGATTTCACGGTCGCGGCGTAATGGTCACCGTCGCCGGCGAGATCCTTGATCTCGACTTCGGCGTCGGGAAGCGCCTCTTTGATCAGCGCCTCGATCTCGGTTTTTTGCATCGGCATCGCAGCTGCGTCTCCATAGTGCCGCTCGGAAAAACCGTTAAGGTCTCAACGAGCAATCCGGAAAGCCTCGCTTCCATCGAAAAATTCGACACTAGGCTATGGTTTCACTTTCATCCACGCCCAATCTCGGCCTCCGTCAAGAGAGAGCATGGATAGAAATCATGCAGTCCTTCAGCGAATATCTTTCGGCCGCGCCGATCAATGGGAGATCACGCCCGAACCCATGAAGCTTGGGAGCCAGCTCTCATGGGCTTCGCGCAACGAGGCGACCGACATCGGCGCCTCGCCCGGAATCGCGATATCGCTTCCGGAGACCTCGCCCAGAATGGTGAGCACGACACCATCGGCGAGCGCCAGATTCAACACGTGCTCGAGCTTTTCCGGATCGACCGTCACGAGATATCTTGCCTGATCCTCACCGAAGAGCGCCGCATGCGCATCGGTTTCGCCGGGAAGGCGCGTAATTTTCGCGCCGAGATCGCCTGCCATCGCCATTTCGGCGAGCCCCACGAGGAAGCCGCCATCCGAAAGGTCGTGCACGGCGGTCACATCGCCCGCCGCGATCAGCGTGCGGACGAAATCGCCGTTGCGCCGCTCGACCGCGAGCTCGACGGGCGGCGGCGCGCCATCGGTTCGGCCGCAAATCTCGCGCAGATACACGGATTGACCGATAAAACCCAAGGTCTCGCCGATCAGAAGGATCCGGTCGCCTTCCTGCCTGAAGGCAGGCGTGGCATGGCGCGCCACATCGCCGAGAAGCCCGACGCCGCCGATCGTCGGCGTCGGCATGATCGAGCGCCCATGCGTCTCGTTGTAGAGCGAGACGTTGCCTGAGACGACGGGGAAATCGAGCGCGCGACACGCATCCGCGATGCCGCGCAGCGCCTCGACGAGCTGCCCCATCACCTCTGGCCGCTCCGGATTGCCGAAATTGAGGTTGTCCGTGAGCGCGAGCGGCATTGCGCCGACGGCGGTGAGGTTGCGCCAGGCTTCGGCAACCGCCTGCTTGCCGCCTTCGAAGGGATCTGCCGCCACATAGCGTGGCGTCACGTCACAAGTGAGCGCGAGCGCCTTCGGGCCGTCCCCGACGCGCACGATCGCGGCGTCCCCGCCAGGCGGCAGCACCGTATTGCCGAGGATGAGGTGATCATATTGCTCCCAGACCCAACGTTTGGAGCAAAGATCGGGTGAGGCGAGGAGGCGGCGCAGCGCCTCCATATGGGAGCAGGGCGGCTCGATCTGCGAGCTTTCGACCGCGTCAGGCAAAGTGGGCTTGATGAAGGGCCGGTCATAGACCGGCGCTTCGTCGCCGAGCTCCTTGATCGGCATGTCGGCCATCACCTCGCCCCGGTGCTTCACGACGAAACGGCGCGAATCCGTGGTGCGCCCGATCACCGCGAAGTCGAGTCCCCATTTGCGGAAGATCGATTTGGCCTCCTCTTCCTTTCCGGGCCGGAGCACCATCAGCATGCGCTCCTGACTTTCGGAAAGCATCATTTCGTAGGCCGTCATGCCGATTTCGCGGCAAGGTACATGATCGAGGTCGAGCTCGACGCCGAGATCGCCCTTCGCCCCCATCTCGACGGCCGAGCAGGTGAGGCCCGCCGCCCCCATATCCTGGATGGCGATGACGCAACCCTTCGCCATGATCTCGAGACAGGCCTCGAGGAGAAGCTTTTCGGCGAAAGGATCGCCCACCTGGACGGTGGGGCGCTTTTCATGGGCATCGGCGCCGAACACGTTGGACGCCATGGTCGCGCCGTGGATGCCGTCTCGACCCGTCTTCGATCCGAGATAGACGATCGGATTGCCCACGCCGGAAGCGGCGGCGTAAAAGATCTCGTTCTTGCGCGCGAGGCCGACCGCCATGGCATTCACCAAGATGTTGCCGTCGTAAGAAGGATCGAAGCCCATTTGGCCGCCGACGGTCGGCACACCGAAGGAATTGCCGTAGCCCCCGATTCCCGCGACGACGCCGGCGACGAGATGGCGGGTGCGCGGATGTTCCGGCGCGCCGAAGCGCAGCGCATTCAGGGCAGCGACCGGACGCGCCCCCATGGTGAACACGTCCCGCAAGATGCCTCCCACTCCCGTGGCGGCCCCCTGATATGGCTCGATGAAGGAGGGGTGGTTGTGGCTCTCCATCTTGAAGACGACGGCGTCACCGTCCCCGATATCGATCACGCCGGCGTTCTCGCCCGGTCCTTGGATCACGCAAGCGCCGGTGGTCGGCAACTTGCGCAAGTGAATGCGCGAGGATTTGTAGGAGCAGTGCTCGTTCCACATCGCCGAGACGATCCCGAGCTCGGTCAGGCTCGGCTCCCGCCCGAGAAGCGCGAGGAGGCGCTGATATTCGTCGGGCTTCAACCCGTGCTCGGCGACGAGCTCGGGCGTTATGGCGACATCGTTCTTGAGCACTGCCGCTAATCCAAAAAGGTCCGGGCTGGACGGAGGCTCGGTTAGGATAGAGCCGCGCGGGATGCAAGACTTCCCGCGATATCCTCTGAAAGGAAGTGCCGCTGCGGATCGGCTGAGGATGGCCGAAACTGCAGAGGGCTCGCGCACGGAGGCTCTTGCGCGTGGACAGGAGGCGAGGCAGCCGATAGCTTTTTCTCCATGCTCACCGACCGCATCGAGGCCAAATGGATCGAGAGCTTTGCGGCGGTGTTCCGGCTTTGCGGTCTTGCCTCCGGGGAACCGGTGCGCATCGTCTCCGAGACGCAGTCGCGCGCCCTCAACGTTCACCTTGCCGAACTTGCGCTGTCGAGCCTTTCGGCGCGCCCTTTCCACATCGTCGTGCCGACGCCGCGACAGGCCGCCCCCGTTCCGGTGCGCTCGACCGGCGCCTCCCAGGCCTTGCAGCGGATCGAACCCTTGGTGAAGGCGCTGAGCGGACCCGGCTTATTGGTCGATCTCACGCTCGAAGGTCTACTCCATGCGCCCGAGCTGCCGGAAATTCTGGCAAGCGGCGCACGCCTCATGATGATCTCGAACGAGCATCCCGACGTGCTCGAGCGCCTGGCGCCTGATCCTGCTCTCATGACCAAGGTGAAGCTCGGTTCGGGCCTGCTCAAGAAGGCGCGGAAGATGCGCGTCACCTCGAAGGCCGGGACCGATCTCTCCATCTCGCTCGAGAGGGCACGAACGGGCGGTATCTGGGGGTGGACCGACCGCCCCGGAACCGTCGCGCATTGGCCAGGCGGCCTCTGCCTCGCTTTCCCTCGCGCAGGTGCCGTGCAAGGCAGCCTGGTGCTCTCCCCCGGCGATGCGAACCTCACCTTCAAGCGCTATGTCGAAGCGCAGCTACGCCTCACCATCGAGAAGGACTACGTCACTAACATCGAGGGGAAGAGCCTCGATGCCGAGCTCTTGCGCGATCACCTCGAGGCCTGGGGCGAGCGCGATGCCTATGCGGTGAGCCATGTCGGCTTCGGGCTCAATCCGAAGGCCCGTTGGGATGCCATGGTGATGTACGACAAAGGCGACATCAACGGCACGGAGCTTCGCGTCTTTGCCGGCAATTTCCTGTTCTCGACCGGCGCCAACGAGGTCGCGGGCCGTTTCGGACAAGGCCATTTCGACCTGCCCCTGCGCAATTGCACGGTCACGCTCGACGGAACGCCGGTCGTGACGGATGGAAGGCTCGCGGGCGAGCTCGCATGAGCAGGAATCTCGACGCCGCACCTTCATCACTGGCCGCCGTCCGCGCGCTCGGCCTCGGCGAGGAGACGCTTCGGCTTCTTGCGCAAATCGACGAGATGGGACCTGCTTTCGCCGAGCGCGCCTTTCGGTACGATGCGGACGCTTCGTTTCCGTTCGAGAACTATGACGATCTGCGCGCAGCGGGCTTCCTCAAGCTTTGCGTGCCCAAGCGCCATGGCGGTCTCGGCGCCGATTACCGAAGCTACATGCTGGTGTCGCAGCGGCTCGGCTTTTGGTGCGGCACAACCGCGAACACCTTCAACATGCACGTCGCGAACTCGCTGTGGACGGCGGACCTCGTGGATGGGCTCGATCTTTCGCGCAAGCAGCGCGACGAGCATGAAGCGCACCGCGCGCTGCATTATCGCCGCATGGTCGCGGGCGCGCTTTATGCCCAGCCTTTCTCGGAAGCCTCGAGTGCGGCCGCGGGCGTCTCGCCCTTCGGCACCACGGCAAAGCCCGTCGATGGCGGATTCGTTCTCGAGGGCCGCAAGATCTTCGCCTCGCTTTCAGGCGCCGCCGATTACTATGGCGTGCTCTGCACGGAGGCGAAGTCGAGGAAGAAGGCTTCGCGACGAGACACGATGTTCGTGGCGGTGCCCGCGACCGCCGAAGGTCTTACGATCGTCGGCGATTGGGACCCGCTCGGCATGCGTGGCACAGTCTCGCGCACGCTCGTCCTGAAGAACGTTTTCGTGCCCGAGGATGGGCAGCTCATGCCCCGCGGCATCTATATCCAGGCCGCGATGCGCTGGCCGCATATGTTCATGACGCTTGCAGCGACTTATCTCGGCGTGATGCAGGCGGCCTATGAATTCACCCTTCAGTATCTGCGCGGCGAGATTCCCGGCATGCCGGTGAAACGGCGCATGTATCCGACGAAGCAGATCGCGGTCGCCGAGATGCTGGTGAAGCTCGAGCTCGCCTGGGCTATTTTCCTGCGCGCCGTCGCGGAGGCGAAACTCGACCCTTCGGAAGACGAGCGGGCGCGGGCGCTCGCTTGCCAATTCACCGTCATGGAACATTGCAACGAGGTCTGCCGGCTCGCCATCCGCACCTGCGGAGGTCAATCGATGCTCAAATCATTGCCGCTCGAGCGCTATTATCGCGACAGCCGATGCGGATCGCTGATGCTGCCTTGGACCGCTGAGATCTGCATGGACCGCCTCGGACGTGGAGCCCTGTATCGTCCGGGCGAGACCGACGCGTGAGGACGCCCCTGCGAGATCAGAAGATCCTGCCGCTTTGCAGGCGCGAGAGGCCCGCGCGTGCCGCCGCATTTCCGTTATCCAATGTTTGCGCCTGCTGATAGGATTCCACGGCCTCGGTCTTGTGGCCGAGCTTCTCGTCGGCGAGCCCTCTTCCGGCCCAGGCGTCCGCGTTCTTGTTGTCGACATTGAGCGCCGCGTTGAAATCGTCGAGCGCCATCTGATACTGGCCAAGGGCGAGATAGCTTTGACCGCGCGCCTGATAGGGTGGGGCCGCGAAAGGATTGCGATCGATCGCGGCGCCGAAATCGGAGATCGCCGCCTGATGATTGCCTTGCCGCTGACGAATGAGGCCGCGTGCATGAAGCGCCTCGGCCGATTCGGGAGCGAAGCGGATCGCCTGGTCGAGATCGGCGAGCGCCTCGTCGAATGAGCCTTGGGCGCGCTCGAGATTGCCGCGGCCGAGATAGGCGGGGCCGTAGCTCGGATTGGCCGCGATGGCCCGGTTGAAATCGGCGAGCGCCGCGTCGTTTCGGTTCGTCTGCCGATAGGCCAAGGCGCGATTGGTGAGCGCCGCGGCGAAATCGGGCTGGAGCTGGATGGCCTTGGTGAAATCGGCGATCGCCTCGCCGAAATGCCCGGTCTTGGCGTAGGCGGCGCCCCGCGTGTTGTACGCCTGGGCGTCATTCGGGCTGCGCGCGATGATGGCGCTCAGCGAAGACAGATTGGCGGAGGTGACCGCCGGATCCTCCTTGGCGACGACGGCCACGCCCGGATCGCGGGAGGTCATGTACGGATCGCATCCCGCCAAGCCAACGACCGCGGGAAGCAGAACCGCGAGAGCACCGAAACAGCGCGGCCGGCTTCGAGAAAGCTTCGTTCGCAGGCTCAACGGACCCATTCCCTGCGGTGCTCCCCAAATGCGCATGAGTGCCGAAGCTGCGCGAAATTCAAAGCCGAGCGTCCCGATGAGATCGTAAACGCGGCCGGCGGCAACCCTGCGCGATTGCCTGCTCGGAATGGGCGCGAAGTCTTGCGCCACCTGCTTCGCCTCGCGAAGTCGTCTGGAGGAAACGAGCCTCAGCGAACCGGCTTCGGCTTTACGGGCAAGAGGCCGTCACGCTGCGCGCGTTTGCGCGCCACCTTGCGGGCCCGGCGAACCGCCTCGGCCTTTTCGCGAGCCCGCTTCTCGGAGGGCTTCTCGTAATGGTCGCGAAGCTTCATTTCGCGAAAGACGCCCTCGCGCTGCAACTTCTTCTTGAGCGCCCGCAGCGCCTGATCCACATTGTTGTCGCGAACGAGAACCTGCACGTCTTGTCCTTGTCGAAATGAGTTGGGCCGTTGCAACCGTCGAGCCGAGCAGATGCCGACGAGCCGTGCCCGACAAAACCTGTGCCCGGCGAAGCGCCGCCTGGGCGACGATTGAAATTCGACGCGCGCTGTAGCCGAATTTGGCGCTTCTGTCCATTGCCGAATACGCTTGAGCAATGCTTTGGCCAGCCGTACCGGTGGCGACAGGCTACGAGCCTCGATTCGCCACTCTAACCCGAACAGAAATGCGCGTTCCGGGGGGCGGTTCGCGAGATATTGAATTGGCGCCCCGTGCCGCGGAGAAGTAAGAGGAAGCATGACCGGAAAGATCACCCCACCCTTTGCCAGAGCGATCGCCTCGAGCCTCGCGATGCTCGCTCTCGTCGGCGCTTTTGCGAGCGGCTCCGCATCGGCGCGCGCGGGCGCTTACCTTCTCGATGTCATCCGCACCGAACCTTATCGCGCCGCCTGGACCCGCATGCTTGCGAAAGAACACGACGTGCCGAACTGGATCGCGGATTTTGCGGTCACTGGAGATGGGGTCACCACACCCTCGCATATGGTGCCGGTGGGGAGACAGCCCTTCACTTTCGCGACGCTTTGCAAGCCACATGATTGCGCCGATCATATGCTCTACGTCTTCTTTGCTCCGGATGGCGCCGAGGCTTTCGCCAAACTCGTGGAAGTCGGAAAGGCGCCGCGCGTGCTTGGGCAGCCAGACGCTGGGACCGCCTCGGCAATGGACGAGGCGATCGCCGCATCCGCACAAAACTGAGCCCGCACGCGGAGCACGAAGCGCGGAGCGCCTCTCCAAAAACGTCAAGTTTTGCGCAAAGATGCTCCGACCGGACCCATGCGGCAGATTCGACTTCGACCTCCACTTCCCCTAATTTGCGCGGCGAGGCGCGGATCGATCCACATTTAGAGTTTGGTCAGGCCTTTTCCGTCAAATGGGAACCATTTGTCGGCCCCGACCAGGAGGTGTGAGCGCTCATCGCGGCCCCGAATTGCCCGGCTGGTCGTAAGACCATTGGGCGATATCGCCTTCGGTTGAGAGACATCCCCTTCGTGACATGCTATGCGCGGTCGAGGGGAGGCGGCGGGTGCTGATGCGAAACGAGGACAACCAGGAAGCCTCCTTCGTGCAAAGCGAGGCGTTTGTGGGGGAAGGGCACGCGACCGGGTCGGCCGCGAATGCGTCGCCGTCGTCTTCTCGGGACGAAGAGGCATCGACAAAGCCAGCATCGAGGCCCGCCCGCAGGGTCTTGGCGGCATTCTCCTATTCGCTTTCGGCCGTCGTGGTGCTTGCGGCGTTCGGCTATTTGCTGGCCGTCGGCTTGAGCGGCCGGTTCTCCTCGGCGGCTCAAGTCCAAAACGGTCGATCCGCGACCGGGACCTCAGTGCAGACGGCGAGCCTCGAGACTGGCGCGAAGGATCAGCCGGTGCCCGCTCCTCCCGTCCAGGCCGTGCCCGTGCTCACGAGCTTGAGCGAAAAGCGCCCCGCGCCGATCACCGCCGATGCGGTGGGCCGGGTGGAATCCATGGCATCGATCACGGTGCGCACGCGCGTCGATGGCCAGATCGCGAAGGTGATGTTCCGCGACGGCCAAGCGGTGCGGCAAGGGGATGTTCTCTACGAGCTCGACGCCCGTCAGATCGATGCGCAGATCCGTCAGGCGGAGGCCGTCGTCGCCAAGGACCGGTCGCAGATCGTGCAGACGCAGCGGGATCTCGTGCGTAACGACACGCTCGCAAGGACGAACGCGGGATCGATCCTCAACCTGCAGAACGCGCAGACGGCTGATGCGCTCGCCCAGGCGAATTTGCTTGCCGACGAGGCGGCGCTCGACAACTTGCGGGTCCAGCGCAGCTACTACACCATCACGTCCCCGGTGAGCGGCCGCGTCGGGATCGGGCTCCAGCGTGAAGGAAGCGCCATTCGCACCGGAGATGCGAGCGGGACCCTCGTCACGGTCAATCAAATCCGTCCGATCTATGTGAATTTCTCATTGCCGCAGAAATTATTCTCGAGCTTGCAAAGCGTGAACGCGCGCGGCGGGGCACCGGTGGTCGCGACCGTGCAGGGGAGTGAGGTCTCGGCCGAGGGCAAGGTCGCGGCGATCGACAATTCGGTCGATTCGAGTTCGGGCAATATCGGCGTGAGAGCCTTATTCGACAATCCCGACGAGGGGCTCTGGCCGGGACTTTTGTGCAACGTAACCGTCACGCTCGGGCACGACGAGGAGACCGTCATCGTGCCGCGAAACGCCGTGCAAAGTTCGCAGGACGGCAACATCGTCTTCGTGGTCGAGCACGGGGTCGCCAAGGTGAAGTCCGTGACGGTCGATCGTTTCGAGGGCTCGACCGCCGTGATCTCGTCTGGGCTCAGGGGTGGCGAGACCGTGGTGACCGACGGTCAGCTTCGCCTGACCGACGGGACGCCGGTGACCACCCTGGAGGACAAGCGCCGAGGTGGGGGCTGAGCCATGAACGTCTCGGAGCTGTGCATTCGCCGGCCGGTGATGACGACACTCATCATGCTCGCCTTCGTGATCTTCGGCGCCTTCGGGTTCCGGCAGCTTCCGGTATCGGCCCTCCCGAACGTCGATTTCCCGACGATCTCCGTTTACGCCACCTTGCCGGGGGCGAGCGCCGAGAGCATGGCGTCCTCGGTCGCAGCACCGCTCGAGCGCCAGTTCGCGACCATCTCCGGGGTCTCCACGATGACCTCGGCCTCATCGATCGGCGCCACCCAGATCGTCTTGCAGTTCACCCTTGACCGCAACATCGACGGCGCGGCGCTGGACGTGCAATCGGCGATCTCGAGCGCCGCGCGCAAACTGCCGCCTGAGCTTCCGGAGCCCCCTTCGTTCAGCAAGGTAAACCCCGGCGATTTCGCGGTAATGTTCCTGTCCTTGAGCTCCCCGACGTTGCCGCTCACCACGGTCAATGATTACGCCGAAACGGTGCTGCAACAGCAGATTTCGCAGCTGCCCGGCGTGTCGCAAGTGCAGATTTTCGGCGTTCAGCGATTCGCCGTGCGCATCCATGTCGACCCGGACGCGGTGGCGGCGCGAGGCTTGACGCTCGACGATGTGAAGAACGCCGTTTCGGCCGCGAATTCCAACACGCCGGTCGGCGAGATGCGAGGGGACAAGCAGCGCATCACGCTCGAAACCGACGGCCAATTGCTTCACGCGGCAGACTATTCGAACATCGTGATCGCGGTGCACAACGGGCAACCGATCCGTCTGCGCGATGTCGGGCTTGCGGTCGACGGCATCGAGAACGATCAGAACGCCGCCTGGTACAACAAGACACGCTCGATCCAGGTCGCGGTCTATCGACAATCGGACGCGAACACGATCGATGTGGTCGACAGCGTCAAGAACCATCTCGCCACCTACCGGGCGCAGCTTCCCCCCTCGGTGAGGCTCAATGTGCTGTTCGACCGGTCGGTTCCGATCCGCAACGCGGTCGACGATGTCGAGAAATCGCTCGGCATCGCCATCACCCTCGTCATTCTCGTCATCTTCCTCTTCCTCAAGCGCGTGTCGGCGACCCTGATTCCGGCACTCGCGCTTCCCATCTCGCTCGTCGGCACTTTCGCCTTCATGCATGTGCTCGGCTACTCGATCGACAACATCTCGCTGCTGGCGCTCACGCTGAGTGTCGGATTCGTGGTCGACGACGCGATCGTCATGCTCGAGAACATCGTCCGCCATATCGAGGGCGGCGAGAAACCTTTCACGGCGGCACTGAAGGGCTCGCGCGAGATCGGCTTCACCATCCTGTCGATCACCATGTCGCTCGTCGCGGTGTTCATTCCGGTGTTCTTCATGGGCGGCATCGTGGGCCGCGTCTTCCGCGAATTCGCAGGGACGATCTCGATCGCGATCCTGGTTTCGGGCCTCGTATCGCTGACGCTGACCCCGATGGTGTGCGCGCGCGTGCTGCGGCCCGAGCGGCACGGGGCGGAAGCGAATTGGTTCGAGCGCGCGGTCGATGCGGCTTTTGGCGCCATGCAGCACGCCTATCGGGTCACGCTCAGGCTCGTGCTCAAGGCGCGCTTTCTCATGCTGCTCGTCACCTTCGGAACGCTCGCGCTGAGCGTGAAGCTTTACATGGATGTGCCGAAGGGCTTCTTCCCGCTCGAGGATACCGGCTTTATCCGCGGCATTTCGGAGGCCGCCGCCGACACCTCGTTCCAGGCGATGGCGGCGCGCCAGCAGGCGCTCGCCGATGTCATCCGCAAGGATCCGGCCGTCGATTACTACATCTCGGTTATCGGCTTCTCGACCACCAATCAGGGATTTTTCTTCGTCGCGCTGAAACCGCGCGCCGAGCGTGACAGCGTATTCCAGGTCATATCACGCTTGCGTCAGGCGAGCACCGCGGTACCGGGCATCACCTTCATCGGGCAGCCCGTCCAGAATTTGAACCTCACCACCGGGCGTCCCTCGAAGGCCCTCTACCAATACGTCTTGACCGGCCCCGATCTGAAGCAGCTCTTCGATCTCGCGCCGACGCTTCTCGAGAAGCTGCGCAAGATTCCGATCCTGCGCGATGTCGACATCGACCTGCAACTGCGCAACCCGCAGCGCACCATCGAGATCGATCGCGATCGTGCCGGCATTCTGGGCGTCACGGCCGATCAGATCCGCAACGCGCTCTACAACGCTTTCGGCACGCGCCAGATCTCGACGATCTACACTCCTTCCAACGACTACCAGGTGATCATCCAGGCGAACGAGGATTTCCAATCGGACCCGAGCGCGCTGTCGCGCGTCTACGTCACTTCGGCAAGCGGCCAGAATGTGCCGCTGAGCGCGGTGGCAAGTATCGTGCCGAGCGTCGGCCCGCTCACCGTCAATCGGCAGAGCCAACTGCCCGCCGTCGCCTTCTCGTTCAACCTCGGCGACGGCATCGCGCTCGGCCAGGCGATTGCCGCCATCCGCGCCGCGGAGCGGGACGTCAACATGCCCGTGACCGTCTCCACCGTGTTCACCGGCTCGGCGCAGCTCTTCCAGGAGGCGCTCGCCGGGCAAGGGCTCCTGCTGCTCGCGGCCGTGATCGTGATCTACATGGTGCTCGGCATTCTCTATGAAAGCTTCATCCATCCGATCACCATCCTTTCCGGCCTGCCTTCGGCCGGGCTCGGCGCCGTGCTCTCGCTCGAGCTTTTCGGCATGGACCTTTCGGTCATCGCCATCATCGGCGTCTTGATGCTGATCGGCATCGTCAAGAAGAACGCCATCATGATGATCGATGTCGCGATCACCCGGCGCCGAAGCGGCATTCCGGCCGCCGAGGCCATCCAGGAAGCCTGCATGCTGCGCTTCCGACCCATCATGATGACGACCTTCGCGGCACTGTGCGGCGTCATGCCGATCGCGGTCGGCGGCGGCGCGGGCTCCGAGCTTCGCCAGCCGCTCGGCATCGCCGTGGTGGGCGGCCTCGTGGTCTCGCAAATGCTGACGCTCTACATCACGCCGGTGATCTATGTTTATCTCGACA
>JAFBAK010000203.1 GCA_019247795.1 Hyphomicrobiales bacterium
GTGAATGAGATCTCGTCGAGCACGCGCTCGACGATCGTCTGAAGGCGACGCGCTCCGATATTCTCGACCGCGGCGTTCACCTCGAAGGCGAGGCGCGCGATGGCCGCGACGGAGTCCTCCGAGAATTCCAGCTGCACGCCTTCGGTCGCCATCAGCGCGACCGATTGCTTGATGAGGCTTGCTTCCGTCTCCGTGAGAATACGCACGAAGTCGCCCTCTTCGAGTGGCGAGAGCTCCACGCGGATCGGCAACCTTCCTTGCAGCTCGGGCAAGAGATCGGCCGGTTTTGCGATGTGAAAGGCGCCGGAGGCAATGAAGAGGATGTGGTCCGTTTTCACGGTGCCGTGCTTGGTGGCGACCGTCGTGCCTTCGAGAAGCGGCAGCAGATCGCGCTGCACGCCTTCGCGACTGATATCGGCGCCGCCGCGCCCCTCCCGCGCGCAAATCTTGTCGATCTCGTCGAGAAACACGATGCCGTTGTTTTCGACCTCGCGCAGCGCTTCCTGCACGACCGCATCGTTGTCGAGGAGCTTGTCGCTCTCGTCCGCGATCATCAGCCCGCGTCCTTCGCGCACCGGTACGCGGCGGGTCTTGCTGCGCTGCCCGAGCGCCTTGCCGAGCATGTCGCCGATCGAGATGGCGCCGACCGACGCGCCCGGCATCCCGGGCAGCTCGAACATCGGCATGCCCGTCGAACCCGCGCTTACTTCGAGCTCGACATCCTTGTCGTCGAGCTCGCCCTCGCGCAGCTTCTTGCGGAAGCTGTCGCGTGTCGCGGTGCTGGCGTTCTTGCCGACGAGCGCGTCGAGCAGGCGTTCCTCCGCGGCGAGCTCGGCTTTCGCGGTTACGCCGCGGCGTTTCTCCTCCCGCACCAACGAGATGCCGATCTCGACAAGGTCGCGCACGATCTGCTCGACATCGCGCCCGACATAGCCAACTTCGGTGAATTTCGTCGCCTCGACCTTAAGGAAGGGCGCGCTGGCGAGACGCGCCAGGCGGCGTGAAATCTCGGTCTTGCCGCAGCCGGTCGGGCCGATCATCAGGATGTTCTTGGGCAGCACCTCCTCGCGCATCGCGCCGGTGAGCTGCTGGCGCCGCCAGCGGTTTCGCAAGGCGATGGCGACGGCGCGCTTTGCAGCGCCTTGCCCGACGATGAAGCGGTCGAGCTCGGAAACGATTTCACGTGGAGAGAAGGTCGTCATCAAACCCTCATAGGCTCGGCTCTGTGTGGTGGAATTTTCGGTAGTCGAGCGTCAGCTCCCCGTCCTCGGAGCTGCTCAGGATATCCACATAACGCTCATCGAAACGCAGATCGGCATGCGTGTAGCCCCGCCGCGCCCGGACGATCTGCGCCGAGCTCTCGTCGAAACCGTCGATGATGATCACGAAGGCCGCATTCAGCCTGGCGAAATCCTCGGAGGTGAGATTGAACATCGGGCTCGACTCATCGATGCGATGGAAAATCGTCCAGCTGAGCATGAAGACGGGGCTTTCCCTGCGCAGCAGGGGAAGCTCGTAGATGGCCCGGAAGTAGCGCCCATCCTCATTCGCGGCGCGGATGATCCAGAGCTTCGCGGAAGCGTTGCTGATCGTGTTCTGGCGCTCATTGGCCATGCGGATCATCAAGGTGCGATGGCCCTCATGGTTCGTGACCACCATCTTGTCGGCGAACAGCACGCGTGCTCTCGGGCGAGAGAAGCGGGCGAAGATCAAGCCGGTGAGCACGCCCGCATAGAACAAACCCGTGAACATCTCGACGCTGGCGACGATATGGCCGTAATGGGTCTGCGGGTGGAGATCGCCATAACCGACGGTGGAGATGGTCTCGATGCTGAAATAGAGATCGTAGATGTAGGAGCCTTGCGGCACGTTCGCGACCGGATCGTCGCCAAGCCAATAGACGAAGGCGAAGATCGCATTCAGCAGAAGAAAGACGACGGCCGCACCCATGACGAAACGGGGCCAGGACGTCGTCATGCTGCGATGGCTGAAATCGTCGAAAAAGCGTTTCTCCAGCCCGCGCGAGACGGCGTCCCGATCGCCGACGCGAACCGTCGTCGTTCGGGGACGGCGCTCGTTTTTGCGGGCGGCCATATTCACCATCGACGCTCTCGCGAAGCCGACCATCCCGACCGGGCGGGGACGGTTGCGCCGCCGATCAAGTCGAGAGACTTTCGATGACGAGATTGGCGTTGGTGTAGACGCAAATCTCCGCCGCGATCGCGAGGGATTTTCGCACGATTGTTTCCGCGTCTGCCTCGACGTGCATCAAGGCACGGGCGGCTGCCAGAGCGTAGTTGCCGCCGGAGCCGATGCCCATCACCTGGCCCTCCGGTTCGAGCACGTCTCCGGTGCCGGATAGCAGGAGCCCGACTTCCTTGTCGGCGACCAGCATCATCGCCTCGAGCCTTCGCAAATAGCGGTCGGTGCGCCAATCCTTCGCGAGCTCGACGCAGGCTCGCATCAGTTGGCCGGGATATTGCTCGAGCTTGCCTTCGAGCCGCTCGAACAGGGTGAAAGCGTCTGCGGTGGCGCCCGCGAAACCGCCGATCACCTGCCCCTTGCCGAGACGGCGGACCTTGCGGGCGTTCGATTTGATGATGGTTTGGCCAAGACTCACCTGACCATCGCCGCCGATGACGACACGCGAACCCTTGCGCACCATCAAGATGGTGGTGGCGCGGAGCCGTTTGTTCTCGGGGCGGGCGCTCTCGGTCATGCTTCGCTCTGGTTCACGCGGCATTTTTGTGACGCCGGTGCTCCTACCTATTTCAAGCAAGGTCCAGTCTCAACCGGTCGGGGCGCCATAGGAGACCCCGACCGCGCTTCCCCGGCCCGACGTTTCCAAGGACAGACCGCAGCGCACGCCGCGGCATTTGCGGAAGCTTACGCCGGCTTCGCCGCCTGGATCGCCGTCCACAGCCGAAGCGGTGTCGCCGGCATGTCGATCTCCTTGATGCCGAGATCGGAGAGGGCATCGAGAACCGCGCTGACGACGACGGGCAGCGAGCCCGAGCATCCCGCTTCGCCGCAACCCTTGGCACCGACGAGGTTCGTGCTTGTCGGCACCGGATGGTGGAGGATGTCGAAGCGCGGCGTGTCCGCGGCGCGCGGCATGGCGTAGTCCATGAAGGAGCCGGTGCGCAGCTGGCCTTCGGCGTCGTAAAGCGCGTCCTCCATGAGAGCCTGGCCAAGCCCTTGCACGGCGCCGCCATGGATCTGGCCCTCGACCAGCATCGGATTCACGACCGTGCCGAAATCATTGACGCTGACATAGCGGTCGATGCGGGAGGCACCCGTCTCCGGATCGATCTCGATCTCGACGATATGGCAACCATTGGGAAAGACGCCGGGGATGGGCGTGCTCATTTCCGCATGGTCGAGAGAGCGCGGCACATCAGGCGCAAGCCCGGTCGCCTTGCGCAACCTCACGGCGAGCTCGGTGATGCCGATCGAGCGGTCCGTGCCCGCGATCCTGAAGCGGCCTTGCGTGAATTCAATGTCTCCGACGGCGGCCTCGAGCAGCGCGGCGGCCGCGACCTTGCCGCGCTCGATCACTTTGTCGAGCGTGGAAAGGATCGCCGTTCCACCGGCCATGATCGAGCGCGAGCCGCCGGTGCCGCCCCCGTTCGGCAACAGATCGCTGTCACTCTGATCGAGCCGAATGCGCTCGAAAGGCACGCCGAGCTTGTCGACGACGATTTGGGCGAAAGACGTTTGATGGCCTTGCCCATGGTCATGCGTGCCGCTGAAGAGCGTCACATCGCCATTCTCCTCGAAACGGATGCTGCCGAGCTCGCTGCCCATGGCGGCCGTCATCTCGAGATAGGTCGAGATGCCGCGCCCGCGCAGCTTGCCTCGCTTGCGGCTCGCGCGCTTGCGGGCCGGGAACCCCTTCCAATCGGCGGCTTCCAGCGCCTCGTCCATGAGGCGTTCGAAATCGCCGCAGTCATAGGTCTGGCCCGAGGCGGCCGCGTAGGGAAAATCCCTGGGCCGGATGAAATTACGCCGTCGCAACGCTACACGGTCGATGCCCATCTCGCCGGCCGCAAGATCGATGAGGCGCTCCATGAAGTAGACAGCCTCCGGCCGGCCCGCGCCGCGATAGGCGCCGACCGGGACGGTGTTCGTGAGCACGCATTTCGTCGACACCTCGATGAATTGCGTGCGGTAGGGGCCCGCGACGTTCTTGACCCAGTTCAGGCTCGGGATGAGCGGCCCGAAACGTGTGAGATAGGCGCCCATATCGCCGAAGCCCGTGAGCCTGACCGCGAGGAAGCGACCCTTTTCGTCGAGAGCGAGCTCACCCTCGACTTCCTGAGCACGACCATGATGGTCGGAGAGGAAGCTCCCCGAACGATCATTGGCCCATTTCACGGGTCGGCCGAGAAGCCGCGCGGCGTGCAGCATGGGCACATATTCGGGATAGACCGAGCCCTTCATGCCAAAGGAGCCGCCGACATTTTTCGATACAACGCGCACCTTCTCGGGCGGAACATGCAGCACTTCCTTGGCCAGCTGCGTGCGCATGCCGATCACGCCCTGCGTGCAGACAGTGAGAGTGAAGCGGTCATCCTTGGCGTCATAAGACGCGATCGCCGCGCGCGGCTCCATGGCGTTCACGACAACGCGGTTGTGCACGATCCGAAGCTTCGTCACATGCGCGGCCTTGGCGAAAGCCTGCGCGGTCTTCTCGCTGTCGCCATAATGGTAGTCGAGGGCCACGTTGCGAGCGACGCCTTCGTGGAGAAGCGGCGCGCCTTCGGCCAGGGCTGCATGCACGTCGACGACCGCGGGAAGCGGCTCGATGTCGAGCGCGACGGCTTCGGCGGCGTCCCGCGCGGCGAGCGGCGTGTCGGCGATCACACAGGCGATCGGCTCGCCGACGAACCGGACGCGGTCGACGGCGAGCGCCGGACGCGGTGTTTTGTGCAGGGGCGTGCCGTCGCGATTGGTGGCGGGAACACCGCAGTCCAGCGTGCCGTAACCCGCCTTTTGGAGATCGTCTCCGGTCACCACGGCGCGCACACCGGGCATCGACTTCGCGGTCTCGACGTCGATGCCGCGGATTGATCCATGAGGGTGCCGGCTGAGGGCCATGGCCGCATAAAGCTGGCCGGGCACATCGATGTCGTCGGTGTAGCAGCCTTCTCCCCGAACCAACACGGGATCCTCGCCGCGTCGCACGGGCTGACCCACGCCGAATTTCATGGCGGCGAGCTGTTCTGCGTCATGTACGGTCATCGGACATCCTGTTGGGTCGGAGACTTGCCCGGCTATACGGCATCAAGGCAGGCGCTTCCACCGGGCGCGCCGACAGGCTTCCATGCCGAAAACGCAGATAGTTCGCGCGGCCGCATTCTTGGCAGATCGCGCCGAACGGGCTGGGCAGTGAGGCGCGTCCCCTTTGCGGTTCAGGGAGACGAATGTCGCCTCAGCATGGTGAGGAATTTCATCTGCTCGGTACGATTGTCTTGAAAGACGCCGGTAAACTGCGTGGTCACCGTCGAGGCCCCGGGTTTTTGCACGCCGCGCATCGTCATGCACAGATGCTCGGCCTCGAGCATCAGGGCGACGCCCCGCGGCTTCAGCGTCTCCTCGATCGCACGGACGATCTCGGCCGACATGGTCTCCTGCGTCTGTAAACGGCGCGCAAACACGTCGATGACGCGCGCGAGCTTGGAAAGGCCCACCACGCCACTGCTCGAATAATAGCCGACATGCGCCTTGCCGAAGAAAGGCACCATATGGTGCTCGCAATGCGAGAAGAAGGGGATGTCTCTTACGACCACGAGGTCGTCGTAGCCGCCAATGTCTTCGAAGACCCGCTCCAAGGCATGGGCGGCGTCCTTGTTGTAGCCCTCGAAGAGTTGCTCATAAGCCTTGACCACGCGGCGCGGCGTCTCGACAAGACCTTCGCGGGAGGGATCGTCGCCGGCCCAGAGGATAAGGGTGCGCACCGCCGCCTCCGCCTCTTCGCGGGTCGGGCGGTGCGATGTTGAACTGTCGTTATCCGCCTGGGGCGGGCGGATCGGCAAGGTCTTAACCGTGGAATCCATGCGGAGCCTTCCTGATATCGGAGAGTTCTCATAGCTTGCATCGCCCGTTTGGGCCAGCCCGATTGACCGCGCGCCCGCCGGCGGCGCGAAAACCCAGCGGACGACTCCGGTGACGCCACATGCGCGAGTAAGCTCTACTCCCGACGCATGACGCAGGAGTTTAATCGGCGTTTCGCCGCTTCTATATAGGGAGTGCGAGATCGGCCACCAACCAGCCGATGAGCGATCTGTCTGCCCCGAACCTGAAAGCCCGATTTTCGATGTTGAACGACATTTACAACGCGAAAATCTTGTCTTTCGCAGCAAATATTCCGCGTCTGGGGCGCCTCAGCCATCCCCAGGCGAGCGCCACCGCCCATTCGAAGCTGTGCGGTTCGACCGTGACCGTTGATCTTTCGATGGAGGGCGACACGGTGTCGGACTTCGCTCATGATGTGAAGGCGTGCGCGCTCGGGCAAGCCTCGTCCTCGATCATGGCGCATCATGTCGTCGGCGCGACCGCGAGCGAGCTTCGCGATCTTCGTGAGAAGATGAAAGCCATGCTGAAGGAGAAGGGGCCGCCGCCTTCGGGAAAGTGGAAGGATCTCGAGATCCTCGAGCCGGTTCGCGACTACAAGGCGCGCCATGCGTCTACCCTTCTCACCTTCGACGCCGTCGTCGAGGCGATCGGCAAGATCGAGGCGGAGCGCGGATCGGCGTGACGGTTGAAGATCCTGCTACGGTCGCGCTCTGCGCCCTATTTTCCGCTGACGGGCGTGGCCACGCCGAGAAGCGCTTCGCCCTTGTTCACGGACAAGCTCGTCAACCGGTAAAGGATGAACCCGGATTCCTGTGACGGGATCGTCGCAAGAACCTCGCCGAAAACGTCTCGGATCTCGCCGAGCGTCTCACCCGCTGCGACGGGTTCGGAGAGCTCTTTTGCGGGGTACCATAATCCGGCGACCGGCGCCGGGGGCACCCACATTTTCACGACCTGCGGTCGCTCTTGCGCCGCGGCCTGAACCGGACCAGGGATCATGTCGAGGTGTTTCATCACGCGCTGCACGCCCGCGGTCAGAGCGCCGACGCTGTTGTCGTCCCAGAGCCCGTTGCCGCTCACCTCGGCGATGATGCCCGGCACGCCGACCTTGTGAGCCGCGTTGATCGTATAACCCTCGCCTCCGGCGCTGACCGCGATCGACAAGCCGAAGGCTGAAGCGAGCCCAAGAGACGCCTCGCTGCCGTTCGGAAACAACGAAAAAGGCACCAGCGATTCATCGAGATCGCCGCCGTGAAGATCGAGATAGGCGTCGACCTCCGGGTAGACGGTCGTCACGAGCCAATGCGCGAGGCGCTCGCTCGCCGTGCCGTCGACCTTTCCGGGAAAAACGCGGTTCAAATTCTTTCCGTCCTGCGGCATCACGTAGATGCTGCGTCGCATGAAGGCCTGCGTGTTGAGGATGGGCAGGACGACCAGCGTTCCCTTGAGATTCTCGGGGGGTTTTCGCACGAGACGAAGCGCCGCCTCGATCGAGCAGAACTCCGATCCGTGCACCCCCGCCGTCACCAGCAGGCGCGGTCCCTCTTGGGCGCCCTCGATGACGGCGAAAGGTATCTCGAGATCGTCCGTCGCGTGGACATGTCCCTTCTCGACGCGGCGCTTGCCGGTGCGAAAAGGCGGTAGTCTGGTCATCGAAGGCCTCCCGTGTGTCGCATCTCCTTTATCGGCTTTGTGAGCCCTCAGGAAGCATGATCGGGAAGGGTTGAGGTTCGGCGATGGTCAGGCACGGCGTCGGCGCGTGAGCGCATCAAAGTCCATGCAAGCTGAAAGAATAGCTGAGGGTCAGTCCCGCCTGAAACTGGTCCGCCGAGCCGAGCTTTCTCACCAGCGGGCTCTTGGCGGCATCGTCCACGAGGCGATCGTAACCGCCATAAATGACCGCCGACCATTGCTTCGAGAAATCATAGGTCAACGAGGTCGCAACGCCGGCCGATTTCGGGCCTCCGTCGGGCCTGAAAGGCGATACCGCGCCGTTCTGAAGCGAGTCGGTCAAGTTGACGCCGAACTGCCTGCGCATGAAGTCGCGGTCACCGAAGCTCAGTCTTGGCCCGACTGCAAATGTCGCTGCCCCGAACCGCAAGACATAATCGGCCGCCGCATCCGCGACGAAGCCATTGCGGGTATCGAGGCCGTGACGAATCTCGAGACGGGTGCGGAACATGTCGGGGATGGCCCAGAATTCGGCGAAAATTCCAGGCTCGATCGTCCACGAGACATCGTGAATGCCGAACAGCCGGCGCGGATCGTCGTTGCGATAACGGCCGAGCTCGTAGCGGGCGACGGGCCCGATGCTGAAGCCGCTCGCGTCATAAACGGAGAAATCCAAGCCGTCGTCCGGCGCGCTCCATTCGCGCGCATCGGAGCGGCGCAGCGATATGGAGGGATAGGAGAGAAAGCTGTGGCTTTTGGCGCCTTCCCAGTCGGGCAGGGATTCACCGGTCGCCTTGAGCGTTGCGACCCAGCCGCTATCGATGGAGCCGGCGGGCGGAGCGGAAGGATTCGCTGGCTGCAGTCCAAGGTCCGATGAAAAGGCCGCATCGAGCGTGACGGTCGATAAAAATGCGGAAAGGGCAATGGCCGAGCCCGCGAAGACGACGCCTCTTTTTCGAGGCGCACGAAAAAAACCGGCCCGGATGCATCGCGCAACTTCGGTCCGGGCTCGCCTATACTCGACACCGTCGCCCATTGCGCCTTTTGTAGACAACCCTCCCGGGCTAATCAACCAAAGCTCCGCGACTTGCCGCAATGGGACAATGCAAAGTTGCGGATCGATTCGACCGACGGGTCGGCATTGTCGGTCGGAATCGATCACTCGGCGATTTGACGCCCAAGGCCACCGAGCTTAACCACACCGCAAGGCTCGTTCCCTGGAAAACGGTCATGCCCGGTTCAATCCCGACACACGGCTTTGCGGCACAGACCCGCATGATGACGCCCCTGCAAGGTCCCTGGGTCGAGCCGCGCCCCACCGCCTTGCTGGTTCTGGCGGATGGAACGGTGATCGAGGGTTTCGGCATCGGGGCGCTGGGAGAGGCCTCGGGGGAAGTGTGCTTCAACACGGCCATGACCGGTTACGAGGAGATCCTCACCGACCCATCCTATGCGGGCCAGATCGTCACCTTCACCTTTCCCCATATCGGCAATGTCGGGGTGAATGATGAGGACATCGAGACCGTCAACATGGCCTCGTCTTCCGGCGTTCGCGGCATCGTCGTCGCCCAGGCGATCACCGAGCCCTCGAATTGGCGGGCTCATCGCGGGTTCGACGAATGGCTCGTGGCGCGCGGCATCGTCGGCATCAGCGGGGTCGACACGCGAGCGCTGACGGCTCGCATCCGCGAGAGAGGCATGACGAACGCGGTCATCGCCCATCATCCCGACGGCGTGTTCGATGTTGCCGCCCTGGCAGGAAGGGCCAAGTCTCTGCCTTCAATGACCGGGCTCGATCTCGTCCCGCTCGTCGCCACCTTCCAGCGTCAAGGCTGGGAAGAGACGGAATGGGAATGGCCGGATGGGCACGGCCGGCAAGGCGAGCCGCGCTTCCATGTCGTCGCCATCGACTATGGAGTGAAGCGCAACATCTTGCGCCTCCTTGCAGCACGCGGCTGCAAGGTCACGGTCGTGCCGCCGACCGTCAAGGCGGAGGAGCTTCTCGCACTTCGGCCTGACGGGGTTTTCCTCGCGAACGGCCCCGGCGATCCTGCGGCGACCGGCGAGTATGCGGTGCCGGTCATCACGCGGCTCATCGATGAGCGCGTGCCCACCTTCGGCATTTGCCTCGGCCACCAGATCATGGCTCTCGCGATCGGCGGAAGGACGGCGAAGATGAGCCAAGGTCACCATGGCGCCAATCATCCCGTGAAGGAGATGGCGACCGGAAAAGTCGAGATCGTCTCGATGAACCACGGTTTCGCCGTCGATACCGCCTCGTTGCCGGAAAATGCTGTGCCGACGCATGTCTCGCTCTTCGACGGATCGAATTGCGGCTTGATGCTCACCGACAGGCCCGCCTTCTCGGTGCAGCACCATCCCGAAGCCTCGCCGGGCCCCCGCGACAGCCATTACCTCTTCGACCGCTTCGTCGCCCTGATGGAGGCCGAGCGCGAGAAGAAGCGCGCGGCGTGAGGGGGCCAATGGCGGGCAAGCGCCAGGGCCGGATCGAGACGGCGCTCTTCGAGGATGATGGTCGCGTCCCGAACAGCCGCCTCCCGGTAGTCATTCATCGGGGTGCCGTCGAGCCCGACCCCGACGACCCGGCGCGCGCATTCGAGCGGAAATTCGCCGAGAATGATTGGAGGGGCAGCTGGCGCTGGAGCATCTTCACCTTTCACCACTACCACTCGACCTCCCATGAGGTGCTCGGCGTCGCCATCGGAAAGGCGGTCTTGCGGCTCGGTGGCCGCAAAGGACGCGATTTCAAGGTTGCCGCCGGTGACGTGATCGTGCTCCCGGCCGGCACCGGCCACAAACGCATCGAATCAAGCCCGGGTCTTCTCGTCGTCGGCGCCTATCCGGAGGGGCGCGATCGAGACCTGATCAAGCCTTACGCGACGAGCGTTGCGGTGCATGACGCGGCGCTCTCGCGCATCGCCGCGGTCCCCTTGCCCGAATACGATCCGGTGCAAGGCAAAAAAGGGGCGGTCCCGCGCTTATGGCGCTGAGCGTCGCAAAAGCGGCGTGGTTAGCGGCGGCGACCTCGCCAGGACCGTTTTCGACCGTCAGGCGCGCGTCGCGATGACCCGCACGAGAAGCTGGCGCGAGTTCTGGGAAGGCGAGACGCCGATCTATGTGAACGAGCGCCACACGCTGTTGCATTACCGGCTGATCGCACGCGACATCTTGGACGCGATCAACGACCTTCCAGCAAGCCCGCCGCGCGACGACGGGCCGGGAAGCGACGATGCCGCCACGAGCTTGCGGCCGGTCGTCCTCGATCAGGGCTGCGGGGAAGCCTTGTCCGCAGACGAGATCGCGGCACGCTGCGAGCGTCTCTACCTCTGCGATGCCGCGGCAAGCGTGCGAGAACGGCTGCGGGCACGCTTCGCCCCTACAAAAAACATCGTCGTGATCAACCCG
>JAFBAK010000330.1 GCA_019247795.1 Hyphomicrobiales bacterium
GTCGCTCGCGAACACGGCTTTGCGAGCCCGGATGGCGTGGTGTTCGATCTCGGCATCTCCTCGATGCAGATCGACCGGCCGGAACGCGGCTTCTCCTTCCGTCATGACGGCCCGCTCGACATGCGCATGAGCCGCGAAGGCCTTTCCGCCGCCGATCTCGTCGCGACGGTGGATGTCAAGTCGCTCGCCCACAAGTTGCAGGTGCTGGGCGAGGAAAGGCATGCCGGACGCATCGCGGAGGCCATCGTCGCCGCGAGGGAGGTGGCGCCCATCCGCACGACGTACGAGCTTCGGCGCATCGTCACCTCGGCCGTGCCGCCGGCTCGTGACGGCATCGATCCGGCGACCCGCACCTTTCAGGCGTTGCGCATTTCGGTGAACGAAGAGCTCGACGAACTCGTGCGTGGGATGGTGGGCGCGGCGTCCCTTCTCGCTCCCGGCGGCCGTCTCGTCGCGGTTTCCTTCCACTCTCTGGAAGATCGCTTGGTCAAGCACTTCCTGCAAGGCAGGACGGCCGCGGAGATCATTCTCTCCCGACATCTTCCGACCGAACCTCGATCGACGCAGGCGTTCGCGCCGATCGGCGGGCCGATTGCTCCGAGCCAGACGGAAATCTTCCGTAATCCGCGGTCCCGCTCGGCCAAGCTCCGCTGGGGGGTGCGAAGCTCCTTACCGCTGCCCGAGGACATTTTGCGCCTTGCTTCGATCGCGATGCCTCGAGAGGTTAAAGAACAGCGCTTCCGACAAGCTCGAGAGAAGCGCTTCCGGAGGAGGCGGAAATGATCAGGCTGCTAAACGTCGCCGCGATCTGCTGCCTCATCGGCTCGGCGCTTTACGCCTATCGCATCAAATACGACACGCTTTATGACACGGAAGAGGCCGCGAAGCTCGAGCGGCAGGTGGATGCCGAAAAGCAGGCCATCGCGACATTGCGCGGCGAATGGCAGGCGATGTCGGCGCCCGGGCGCCTGCAAATTCTCGCTGACAAATATCTCGATCTCGTGCCGCTCAACGTGCGCCACACCGCGGTCTCGGCGGCCGACCTGCCGCGCAAGCAAGCCGAGGGGGACGAGATCGGCCGCAAGCTCGACGCTCTCGGCCTGGGCGAGCCGACCACGACGCCCTCACGCGGCGGCTCGGCCGGAAGCACGCCGACAGGAAGCCGCAAGCCATGAACGAAACACTCGAGACGCAAGACCCGCAGGACGCAGCGTCCGGAGAAGCAAAAGGCCTTCGCGGTCTCGCAAGCCGGCTCCTGCGCATGCGTCTCGACAAGAGCGCCGCGCGCATCCTCCTCGTCGGGCTCGCCTTCGGCGTCGTTTACGGGGTGATCGCCTTTCGCCTCGTCGCCATCGGCTTTTCCGGCGAAGAGAAAGGTGGCGCGCGCCACTCCTCCGAGGTCGTCGCCTCCAATCCGCGGCCCGACATCCTCGACCGCAACGGCGAGATCCTCGCGACCGATCTGCAAGCCGTTTCGGTCTACGCCGAGCCGAACAAGCTCGTCGACAAGGATGAAGCCGTCGAGCTCATCACCTCGGTATTGCCCGACCTCGATGCGCGGGCATTGCGCGAAAAATTCTCGAAACGGAAAGGCTTCGTCTGGGTGAAGCGCGACATCACTCAGGCGCAACGCGACGAGATTTATCATCTCGGCTTGCCGGGCGTCGGCTTCCTCGACGAGAAGCGGCGGATCTATCCGAACGGGTTCGCGGCCGCCCATATTCTCGGCGCCGTCAACACGGACAATATCGGCATCGCCGGCATCGAGAAATACATTGATGCGCACGGCCTTGACGCCTTGCGCGAGGCCGGCCTGCCGATGACCGCCGAGAGCCTCAAGCCTGTGCAGTTGTCGCTCGACTTGCACGCCCAGCACGCGCTGCGCGACGAGCTGCAAAAAGGCATGGAGCGCTACAAGGCGAAGGCTGCCGGCGCGGCGATCATGGATGTGCGCACCGGCGAAGTGATCGCCATGGTGTCGCTGCCGGATTTCGACCCGAACAAGCCCGCCGACGCGCTCGACCCCAACAACATCAACCGCATGACCGTCGGCGTCTTCGAGATGGGCTCGACCTACAAGGCCCTCACCACCGCCATGGCGCTCGACGCCGGCAAGATCACCTTGAACTCGAGCTTCGACACGCGCTCGAGCCTTCGTTACGGCAAGTTCACGATCCACGATTATCACGCGACGAACCGCGTGCTCACCGTCCCCGAAATCTTCATCCACTCGTCGAATATCGGGACCGCCAAGGAGGCGCTGACCGTCGGTGTCGAAGGTCATCGAGCCTTCTTGAAGAAGGCCGGGCAGCTCGATCGCATGCGCACCGAGCTCGAGAGCGCCGAGCCTCTTTATCCCAAGCATTGGGGTGAGTTGAACACCGTCACCATCGCGTTCGGCCAGGGCATCGCAGTGGCGCCCTTGCAGGCCGCGATGGCGGTCTGCGCGCTCGTCAACGGCGGCCATCTCGAAACGCCGACTTTCCTGCGCCGCAATGAGGCGGAAGCGCTCGCGCAATCGAGCCAGCTCGTGAAACCTGAGACGAGCGAGGCGATGCGCTACATCTTGCGCCTCAATGCCGAGAAGGGTTCTGGCCGAATGGCCGATGTGCCGGGTTATTTCGTGGGCGCGAAGACGGGGACGGCGCAAAAGGTCATCCACGGGCGCTACTCGAACAGCAAGAACTTCACCACCTTCACGGCGATCGTCCCGGCCGACAAGCCGAAATATCTCTTTCTTGTCGTCTATGATGAGCCGCAAGGCACGTCCGAGACCCACGGCTTTGCCACCGCCGCCTGGAATGCCGGGGCGGTGACGGGGCGGGTTATCGATCGAATTGCTCCGATTCTCGGAATTCCGCCACGATTCGACCAGCCTCAGCTGCCATTCCCACGCTTGGCACAAGCGGGAGCAGGAACGAAGCCGTGATGCAAGGAACAAAGACCGGAATCGGTGGCAAAATCGGCCCCGCCTCCACGGCCGCGCACATGAGCGGCGAGGCGCAGGGCAGCCGATGAGGCTCGTCGAGCTTTTGGGCAGCGTGGGGCTGGCGGCAGATGCGGCGCAACTCGAGGTCGCCGGACTCGCCTTCGACAGCCGCGCCGTAAAGCCGGGGGACCTCTTTTTCGCGGTCGCGGGGACGCATGCGCACGGTCTCGCATACGCTGAGCGCGCCAGCAACGCGGGCGCCGTGGCGATCGTCGCCGAGAGGTCCCCCGCCGAGCCGCTCGGCGTGCCCTTGATCACCGTGCCGGATGCGAGAAGCGCCCTTGCGTCAGCAGCGGCGCGGTTCTATCCCGCTGCCCCCGACACGATCACGGCCGTCACCGGCACGGCCGGCAAGACCTCGGTCGTCGATTTCACGCGCCAGATCTTCACAGGGGTCGGTCGGAACGCTGCGAGCCTCGGCACTCTTGGCGTGATCAAGCCCGATCACGCGGCGTACGGGGCGCTAACGACGCCCGATCCCCTCTTTCTTCATCGCACACTCGATGCGCTCGCCCGCGAAGGGATCACGCATCTGGCCATGGAGGCTTCCTCGCACGGCATCGAGCAACGACGTCTCGAGGCGGTACGCCTCAGCGCAGCCGCGTTCACCAATCTCGGTCGCGACCATCTCGATTACCACGCCGACATGGAAACCTATTTCCACGCGAAGCTTCGTCTGTTTCGCGAACTTCTGCCACGCGGTCGGCCTGTCGTGGTCAATGCGGACGGAGCCTGGGCCGACCGCTTGCTCGCCGAGCTCAGGACGATGAACATCGAGCCGCTCACGGTCGGACGTTCGGGCAACGACATTCGCCTTGTGAACGTTCGGCGAGAAGGTTTCCGGCAGCATCTCTCGCTCGAGATCGCGGGAGCGCGACCTCGCGAGGTCGAGTTCTCTCTCCCAGGCGAATTTCAGGTCGAGAACGCGCTCACGGCGGCGGGACTCGCCTTTGCGTCACAGGAAAAGGCTGACGCGGTGATCGCGATGCTTCCGTTCTTGAAAGGCGTGCCCGGGCGGCTCGAGCTAGCCGGAGAGGCAAGAGGCGGGCTCATCTTCGTCGATTATTCGCACAAGCCCGAGGCCCTCTCGAACGCCATCGCAGCGCTTCGACCCTTCACCAGCGGGCAGCTCACCGTGGTCTTCGGCTGTGGTGGCGACCGCGATCCGGGCAAGCGCCCATTGATGGGGCAGATCGCCGTGCAATCGGCCGATCGCGTGATCGTGACCGACGACAACCCACGCTCGGAGGAACCGGCGTCCATACGCCGTGCTATTCTCGCCGCTGCGCCCGGTGCAGTCGAGATCGGGGATCGCGCCGCGGCGATCGGCGCGGCCGTGCGGTCCATGACCCCGGGTGATGTCGTGCTGATCGCCGGCAAGGGTCACGAGACCGGACAGATCATCGGGGATCGCACCTTGCCGTTCTCTGATCACGACGCGGTCGTCTCCGCGATCAAGGAGCTCGCCGCGTGAGCACGCCTTTGTGGAGCCTCGAGGAAGCAGCCGTCGCCATGAGCGCCGCTCCGCGAGGCGTGGGCGAGGCACACATCAACGGCGTCTCGATCGACACGCGCAAACTCGCGCCCGGCGACCTCTTCTTCGCGATCAGGGGCGAAAATCGCGATGGGCATGATTTCGTCGATCAGGCGATGGAGAAAGGCGCGATCGCGGTCGTCTCGATCGCAAAGAGCTTCTCGATGCCGCAGGCGCATCGCCTGCTGGTGGTGGAAGACCCGTTCGAAGCCTTGCGCCGGCTCGGCCGTGCCGCCCGCGCGCGGACGCAGGCGCGGCTCATCGCGGTCACCGGGTCGGTTGGCAAGACCGGCACGAAGGAAGCACTGCGCCAGTTGCTGGGCGCGCAAGGCAAGACGCACGCGCCCGTCGCCTCGTACAACAACCATTGGGGTGTGCCGCTCACCCTCTCCCGTTTGCCACGCGACGCGGTCTTCGCCGTGAGCGAGATCGGCATGAACTCTCCCGGCGAGATTCGTCCCCTCACCGCCATGGCGCGCCCGCTCGCGGCCATCATCACCACGGTCGAGCCGGTGCATCTCGAGTTCTTTCCCTCGGTCGCCGCGATCGCCGACGCCAAGGCC
The DNA here is from genome assembly GCA_019247795.1 of Hyphomicrobiales bacterium. Lineage (GTDB taxonomy): Bacteria > Pseudomonadota > Alphaproteobacteria > Rhizobiales > Beijerinckiaceae > GAS188. The sequence goes on from JAFBAK010000330.1 coordinate 5,087, forward strand.
GAGATCTTCTCGGGCCTCGAGGCTGGCGGCACCGCCATCATCAACATCGACAATCCGCACGCCGACCGGCTGAGGGCGCATGCAGCCGCGAGCCCCGCCGGGCGTATCATCACCTTCGGCGCTTCGGCAAAAGCCGAGATCCGCCTATGCTCGATCGAAGAGGACGAGGCTGGTTCGGTCGCCGTGATCGACATCTTCGGCGAGCGCCGCTCGTGTCGCATCGGCATGCCGGGCCGGCACATCGCCATGAACATGCTCGCCGTCCTCGCCGGAGTGCAGGCGCTCGGCGCCGATGTCGGGGCGGCCTGCGAGGATTTGCGCGAGCTCACTCCGTCACAGGGTCGCGGCGCCCGCATCGCGCTGCATCCGCCGGGAGGCAAGGCTCTTCTCATCGACGAGAGCTACAATGCCAATCCGGCTTCGATGCGTGCCATGCTCGCCAACCTCGCCCTCCTTTCGCCGGAACGAGGCGGACGACGCGTTGCCGTGCTCGGCGACATGCTCGAGCTCGGTCGTGAGGCTCCGCGCTTTCACGCCGAGCTCGCCGAACCCATCGCGCAGGCCGCGGTCGATCTCGTGCACGCCTCGGGCCCGATGATGCGCCATCTTTACGAAGCACTTCCCTCGAGCCGCAGGGGCCACTATGCAACCACCTCCGCCGAACTGGAGCCGGTGGTGGTGGAAGCCTTGCAGGCCGGCGACATCGTCGCCGTGAAGGGATCGCTCGGCAGCCGCATGGGACGCATCGTGCAGGCGTTGCGCACGCGTCACGGGTCTCCTGAGGAATTGTCGAGGCCCCCATGCTGAAGCTGCTCGCGGATCTCTCGCCTTATTTCACGCTTCTCAACGTCTTTCGTTACATCACCTTCCGCACGGCGGGCGCGACGGCGACCGCGCTGCTCTTCGTTTTCATGTTCGGGCCGGCCATCATCGACACCTTGCGCCTCAAGCAAGGCAAGGGGCAGCCGATCCGCGATGATGGCCCGAAATCGCATCTCATCAGCAAAAAGGGCACGCCGACGATGGGCGGCCTGATGATCCTCTCGGGCCTCTTTGTCGCGACCTTGCTCTGGGCCGACTTACGCAATCCGCTCGTGTGGATCGTGCTCGGCGTAACTTCCGGCTATGCGGCGGTCGGCTTCTATGACGACTTCCTCAAGGTGACGCGGCAGTCGCACAAGGGTTTTCCCGGCCGCATCCGCCTCGCCATCGAAACCGGGATTGCGCTCATCGCCACG
>JAFBAK010000409.1 GCA_019247795.1 Hyphomicrobiales bacterium
GACGAAAATTTGACCAGCGACGTCGTGCGGCTTCCCGCGCTGCTGCGCAAGGAGTCCGGCGCTCTCATTCAGCGTCCGGCGAATAGGCTCGTCACGGATGGCGTCGCGGCGCTCGCTCGCGGCGAGGCGCGCCGAGCGCTCGATCTCTTCGGTGCCGCGGTCGCTCTCGACGAGAAGAATGCAGCGTCCTGGCTCGGCTATGCGAGTGCGGCTTTCGCGACGGAGCCGCGCGATGCCTATGAGCGCTACTCCCTGCGCGCTCGCGCGCTGACGGCTGCTTACGGCGCTTATCAGCGTGCCGCGTCATCAGACGAAGAAGCCAAGGCGCTTGCCACGTTCGGCGAAATCGCCGCGTCTCTGCAACGGTGGCGTCCGGCACTCGACGCCTATCGGGCAAGCCTCGAGCGAAGCGAGAATGCGGATGTGCGCAAAATCTATGAGGACCTGCGCAAGGAGCGCGGCTTTCGTGTCCTCGACTACAAAGTCGATTCGGACGCGGACCAGCCGCGCGTCTGCTTCGAGTTCTCCGATCCCTTGCAACACGGCAAGGTCGATTTCGCGCCCTTTGTCGCCGTGTCCGGCAATGCCAGCCCGGCGATCACCGTCGAAGAGGCGCAGCTTTGCGTCGAGGGCCTGAAACATGGGGAGCGGTATGCGCTCGTGTTGCGCGAGGGTTTGCCCTCGGCCGTCAACGAAACGCTCCTGAAGTCGGCCGACTATGAGATCTACGTGCGCGACCGTTCCGCGCAAGTACGTTTCAGCGGCAAGAACTACGTGCTGCCGCGCATCGGCCAGGAGGGCATCCCGCTCCTTTCCATCAACACCAGCAAGATCAACGTGGCGATCAGCCGGATCGGTGATCGCAACCTCTTGTCGACGCTTCGCTCGGAGGATTTCCTCAACCAGATCTCCGCTTATCGCGCAGGGCAGATTACCGATCAGGACGGGGTCAAGGTCTGGAACGGCTCGATTGACGTAAAGCCGCTTGCCAATAGAGAGGTGACGACGGCGTTCCCGGTGCTCGAGGCGGTCGGCAAGCTCGAGGCCGGCATCTACGTCATGACCGCCTGGGCGGATGAGGGTGCCAAGGACGACAACGAATTTTCGCGAGCCACGCAATGGTTCGTTGTCTCGGACTTCGGGATCACCGCGTTCTCGGGCTCGGACGGCGTGCATGTGCTCGTCAAGTCGCTCGCAAGCGCCGCTCCGCTCGCGGGGACGCAGCTTCGGCTGATCGCCAAGAACAACGAGGTGCTCGACACCAAGACGACGGATGCGAACGGCTATGCGCATTTCGAGGCCGGCCTCGCCCGCGGCAGCGGCGGCATGGCTCCCTCCCTGGTCGTCGCTGCCGATGGCAAGGGCGATTACGGTTTCCTCGATTTGCAGCTTGCGGCCTTCGACCTGACCGATCGTGGCGTGACGGGAAGGCTGGTTCGTTCTGCGCTCGATGCGTTTCTTTTCACGGAACGAGGCGTCTATCGGTCAGGCGAGACTGTCTTCCTCACCGCGCTGTTGCGAGATGCGAAGGCAGAGGTGGTCGCAGGGTTGCCTCTGACCGTAATCGTCAGGCGGCCGGACGGCGTCGAGTTCAAGCGGGTCAAGCTCGATGATCAGGGCCTCGGGGGGCGATCCCTGATGCTGCCCTTGCTCTCGGACGCTCAGCACGGAACCTGGCGCATCGAGGCCTACGCGGATCCGAAATCGGATCCCATCGGGGAGACGAGCTTCCTCGTCGAGGATTATGTTCCCCAGAAACTCGAGGTCAGTCTTGCTCCGGCCGAAAAAATTCTCGCGGCGGGCCAGCCGGCGCGCATCGGCGTCGATGCGCGTTTTCTTTATGGGGCGCCGGGCGTCGGCCTCGACGTGACCGGCAGCGTCACGATCGAACCTCTCGCAGGGAGCTTGCCGGGGCTGGAAGGCTATGCGGTCGGGTTGCAGGACGAGGCCTTTCAGAACCAGGCAACGGCCATCGAGGAAGGCACCACGACCGATGACAAGGGCCATGCCGAGGTCGCGGTCGCGCTCGAGGATGTCGCAGCAGCTCGGCCGCTCGAAGCGGCGATAACGCTCACCGTCGGTGAGGACGGCGGACGCTCTCTCGATCGCACGGTGACCCTGCCGATCAGGCCCTCGCACGCTCTCATCGGCGTGAAGAAGCTCTTCAGCGACGAAGAGCTCGTCGAGAACAGCTCAGCGAAATTCGAACTCATCGCGATCGATGCGAAGGGGGGTCGCACGACACTAAAAGACGCGATGTGGACGCTGAGCGAGGTGCACCGCTCGTATCAATGGTTTCGTCGCGACGGAAGCTGGCAATTCGAAGCGCTGACGACAACGCGCAAGGTAGCGGACGGTCGCTTGGAAGTTGGCACGGGCGGCCCGGCCAGGATCGATGTCCCGGTGAGATACGGCAGCTATCGGCTCGATGTGCGCTCGGCCGATGGGGTGGCACAGACCGCGGTCAGCTTCTATGCCGGCTGGGGCGGCGGCACGAAGGCGGATACACCGGACACGCTCGAGCTCACGCTCGACAAGCACGACTACGATTCAGGAAATAGCGCGAAGCTTCACTTCTCTGCGAAGTTCGCAGGAACGGCGACCGTCGCGGTCGTCAATGAAGGCGTGCATGCGCTGAAGACGATTGCCGTGCATGCAGGCGACAACGACGTCGAGGTGCCGGTGGACGCGAGCTGGGGAGCGGGAGCCTATATGCTCGCGCTCGTGCACCGCCCACTCGACGCTGCCGCGAAGCGCCTGCCGGGCCGCGCGCTCGGAGTTGCATGGTTCGGCATCGACCGAGGCGCGCATGCGCTCGGCCTCGAGCTTTCACCTCCTGAGAAGACGCGCCCGCGCGGACGGCTCGACGTTCCGGTGAAGCTCACCGGCCTCGAGCCGGGCGAGGAAGCCTATGTCACTGTCGCGGCTGTCGATGTCGGCATCTTGAACCTTACCAACTACGAACTGCCGAAACCGGGCGAGTTTTTCTTCGGCCAGCGCCAGATGCGCACCGAGATCCGCGATCTTTACGGCTTCCTGATCGACGGGATGCAAGGCGAGAAGGGCGCGATCCGGTCGGGCGGTGATTCGGGCGGGGGCCTCAAGGCCGATACGCCGACACAACCGCCGCTCGCGCGCTATTCGGGGATCGTGAAGGTCGGTCCGGACGGAACGGCGAATGTCTCCTTCGACCTGCCGGCCTTCAACGGGACGGTTCGCGTCATGGCTGCCGCCTGGTCGAAGACGAGGGTCGCGCAGTCGTCGAAGGACGTGATCGTGCGTGATCCGGTCGTGGCTGAGGCCACCTTGCCGCGCTTCCTTAATCTCGGGGACGAATCGCGCTTCAACATCACGGTCGACAATGTCGAGGCGCCCAGCGGCGACTTCTCGGTCGATCTCGATGTTCACGGTCCCCTTACGGTGGGGCCCGGCGCCCAGCACACGAAGCTCAAGCTCGCCGCGCATGAAAGAAAGAACATTCGCATTCCGGTAAGCGCCACGGGCATCGGCACGGGAACCGTCGATGTAACGCTCGCCGGTGCAGGCGAGCGCTATACCCAAAGGCTCGCCGTGAAGATCGAACCGGGACGATCGGAGATCTATCATCGCATCGTTCGGCCGATGCCGCCGCAAGCGAGCCTCACCGTCTCGAAAGATCTGCTCGGCGAATTCGTTCCGGAAACGGGCTCGGTCGGGATTTCGGTGTCGCCCCTCGTCGCGATCGACGTCGCCGCACTCTTGCAGGCGCTTGACCGCTACCCTTACGGCTGCACGGAGCAGACGGTGTCACGGGCATTGCCGCTCCTCTACGTCAACCAGCTCGCCTCAACGGAGCGGCTCGGCCTCGACCCCGATATCGACGGCCGCGTCAAGACGGCGATCGAGCGTGTTCTTTCGCGACAGTCCTCGAACGGCTCCTTTGGCTTGTGGTCGCAGGATTCCAGCGACGATATCTGGCTTGACGCGTTCACGACGGATTTCCTCACCCGGGCACGCGAACGCAACTTCGAGGTTCCGCAACTTGCCCTGCAATCGGCGCTCGACCGTTTGCGTAACTTCATCAAGAACGCCGAGCCGAATGCCGAAGGCGCGAATGGTTTCGCCTACGCCGCCTTAGTGCTGGCGCGCAATCACCGCCCGATCGCAAATGATTTGCGCTATGCGGCCGATACGAAGATCGATGCTTTCAAGAGCCCTTTCGCCCGGGCGCAGATTGCGGCTGCGTTGGCCTTTCTGGGGGACAAGGGGCGCTCGCAGGCGACCTTCTCTTCCGCAATCGAGCTGTTGCGCGGCGAAAGGGACAACGGCTTGTCGCGACCCGACTACGGCTCGCGCTTGCGCGACGGAGCGGGTGTTCTCGCGCTCGGCGCCGAGATGGGCGAGCCCCAGGACCAGCTCGTCAAGGCGAGTGTCGTCATGGACGACGCGCGCTCGTCTCGCCATTTCACCAGCACGCAGGAGAATGCCTGGATGGTACTTGCTGCCCAGGCCCTCGCGACAACCTCGAGCGAGGTGACGCTGAGGGTCGACGGGATCGATCGCAAAGGCAATTTCAACGCGCGCTACTCGGGCGAAAGCCTCGGCGCGAAATCCATGGTCGTCCAGAATACGAGCGATATCGCGGCGCAATCGGTCTTGACGGTGTCCGGCATACCTCTCGTTCAAGACCCGGCCGCGAACCAAGGCTACGAGGTCGCGCGCGAGTATTACAAGCTCGATGGCTCTCGCGCCGACTTGACCAAGGTGAAGCAGAACGATCGCCTCGTCGTGGTGCTCAAGGTGACGGAGCCTGAAACGAAATACGCGCGTCTCCTGCTCGTCGATCCCTTGCCGGCCGGTCTCGAGATCGACAATCCGAAGCTGATGGATGGCGATCAGCTCGCGGCGCTCAGTTGGTTGAAACGCGAAGTGGAACCGTCAAACGCAGAATATCGCGACGATCGCTTTGTCGTCGCCGTCGATCGCGCTCCTGGCCAGCCGGCCGCTTTCGCGTTCGCCTATATGGTCCGCGCGGTGTCTCCCGGCCATTACGTGCAACCGGCCGCGACGGTGGAGGACATGTATCGTCCGGAACGCTTCGGCCGCACAGGCTTCGGCACGTTCGATGTCGCGCCGGCGAAATAGCGGGGAAGGATCACCCCATTGATCCGGATGGAAACCGACGCCCGCGTGGGTCCGCGCGGGGGACAGCCTTCCGGCTCACGCCGCCAGAGGGTCGTCGGGCCCTTGCGTCTCCTCGGGGCCGCCTTCGTGCTGTCGGTTGTCCTCGCGATCGTCGGTTTGTGCGTGCTGTGGCGCGTGGTCGCCGAGCTCGGGCCCGTGCCATGGCCCTCCGAAGAGGGCGCCTCGCCGGTCGTGCTTGATCGCTCCGGCGTGCTGCTGCGGGCCTTCACCACGAGCGACGGCCGCTGGCGCATGCCCGTCGAAGTCCAGGAAGTCGATCCGCGCTACATCGCGATGCTGATCGCCTACGAGGATCGCCGCTTCCTGCAGCACGGCGGCATCGACATCTACGCGGTGGTACGCGCGAGCCTACAGCTGCTGGCGCATGGGCGGGTCGTCTCAGGGGCTTCGACGCTGACGATGCAAGTGGCGCGCCTTCTCGAACCCCGCGCCGATCGTTCCATGTCGGCCAAGCTCCGACAGATGATTCGCGCGGTCGAGATCGAACGCTCCCGATCGAAGAGAGAAGTGCTCGATCTTTACCTCGCGCTCGCGCCCTATGGCGGAAATATCGAGGGTCTTCGCGCCGCGAGCTTCGCCTATTTCGGCAAGGAGCCGAAGCGTCTCTCGATCGGTGAGGCGGCCTTGCTCGTCGCGCTGCCGCAATCTCCGGAAACGCGTCGGCCGGACCGCTTTCCGCAAGCGGCCGAGCGGGCCCGACAGCTTGTGCTCGAGCGCGCGCGCGAGCGCGGCCTCATCAGCGTGGCCGAGGCCGAATATGCCAGGGCTGAGCCTATCCCGTACGAGCGCCGCATCTTCCCGGCGCTCGCGGCGCATGCGGCCCAAGAGGCGCATGAGGCGACGCCTGATGAGCGCGTCATCAGGTTGACGCTCGATGCGCGATTGCAAAGCGCCCTCGAGGCCTTGGCCCGACAGCGTCTCGCGCCGCTCGATCCGCGACTCTCGGCCGCCATTCTCGTGGTCGACAACGCCACAGGCGAATTGCTCGCCCATGTCGGCTCACCCGACTTCCTATCGGAGCAACGTTCGGGATCCATCGACATGGCGCGCGCTCTGCGTTCGCCGGGCTCGGCGCTCAAACCCTTCATCTATGCCCTCGCTTTCGAGGACGGGATCGCCCATCCCGAGACTCTCATCGATGATCGTCCGGCGCGCTACGGCACCTACGCGCCCGAGAATTTCGATCTTGGCTATCAAGGGGCGGTGACTGCACGGCACGCCCTGCAAATGTCGCTCAACCTTCCGGCCGTGTCGCTCCTGTCGCAAGTGGGACCTGAGCGCCTGATCGCACGATTGCGTTCGGCAGGGGCCCGGATCGAGCTGCCGAAAGGGACGGAGCCGGGTCTCGCGATCGGCCTTGGCGGGCTCGGCACCACGCTGGAGGATCTGGTGCGCCTTTATGCGGGCCTGGCGAGGGGAGGGGAGGTCATGCCTTTGGTGCGGCGCTTGGGAGACGTCGCAAGCAAGCCGTCGCGTTTCACCGAGGCGGTGCCGGCCTGGTATGTCGCCGATATCCTGAAGGGCGCTCCGCCACCGCTCAACGGCGCAGCCGATCGCATCGCCTTCAAGACCGGCACCTCTTATGGCTATCGCGATGCCTGGGCCGTCGGTTTCGACCGCGCCACGACCATCGCGGTTTGGGTAGGCCGGCCTGACAACGGCGCTGTCCCCGGGCTTGTCGGGCGCATCACGGCCGCACCGATCTTGTTCGACGCTTTTGCGCGGCTCAATCGCGACGTCGAGATCATCCCGCCGCCCCCCGGCGCCCTGTTTCCTCGCAGCACCGCGGCCCTTCCTCCGCCTTTGCGCCATTTGGGGTCGCGCGATGAACTTCCGCCCCAAGGTGGTGGAACTCTGGCCGCGGAGACGCTCAAGATCGCCTTTCCGCTTGACGGGAGCGACATCGACCTTGGCCTGACCTCGGGAGACGGCGCGACACCGCTCGCGCTGAAAGCGTTGGGCGGCTCTCCGCCTCTCACCTGGCTCGTCAATGGCGCCCCTGTGCTGCGCGACGAACTTCGCCGAAACAGCGCCTGGGCACCGGATGGCGCGGGCTTCATTCGACTGACTGTGATCGACGCGGCCGGCGCCACGGACAGCATTTCGGTTCGCCTCGAGTGAAGACCGCCGCAGAGCGATGGCTGATGGTTCTTCACGGCAAGAGATCTTCGCTTTTTCGATAGCTGCACTGCGCAGGGCATAAGTCGGCCCCTTGGACGGTCTTTTGCGAGTGAGACCTTGTGCGAGCGCGGGGCATCGCCGAAGGAAACCGGCCATTTTCGGCGGTCTCCCCGTCCGAACCTGTTGCGCAAGTCCTTTCACGTGAATGCGGGGGCTTCTTTCCCTGCGGCGCACCGCGCGTCGCAGGCCGATTCGAGCTTGAAAGGGCGTGCCATGATCAGATCACCTCGAAAAAAGCCTTTCTCAAGCACCAAGCTCGCGATGGTTACGTTCGCAGCTATCTCGTTTCTGTCCTGGTGGATACATGGAAACGACGCCTCGATGCCGTCCGCCAATGCCAGGTCGGGTATCGCGGTCGCGACGTTCGCGGGAGGCTGTCTGTGGTGTTTGCAGCCCGCCTACGACAGGCTCGAAGGCGTGCTCAGCATCACGCCCGGCTATACCGGCGGTACGAAATCGGACCCGACGGACGAGGAGGTATTGGACGGCGACACCGGACATGCCGAAGCCATCGAGGTGGTTTTCGATCCGGGCAAGATCACCTACGAAAAGCTGCTCGACATATATTGGCACAACATCGACCCACTTACCGCGAATGCCCAGTTCTGCGATCACGGCACACAATATCGCACCGCCATCTTCTACCATGACGATATGCAGAGAAAGCTCGCCAAGTCCGCGAAAGCGAAACTCGAAGCGAGCGGCGTGTTGTCCGGACCCATCGTGACGCAGATCGCCAAAGCGGGCGCATTTTATCCCGCCAAGGATTATCGGCCGGAATTCTTTGACAGGAATTCGGAGCAATATGCCTTCTATCGCTCTGGCTGCGGCCGCGATGTGCGCTTGCGTCAGGTCTGGGGGGCGGCCGCGGCGATCGATTGATCGCTTGGCGGTCGATGCGGCGCGCTTCAGGTCGCGCGCGTCTTGCCGAACACTTCCTCGAAGGCGGCGCGCAGCGCCCTGTCAAACTTCGCCATGGTGACGGGCCGTCCGAGATCGGCAAAGCTCGTCACGCCGTGCCCTTTGATCCCGCAAGGCACGATGCCCTCGTAGTGGGACAGGTCCGGCTCGACATTGATCGATACCCCGTGGAAGCTTACCCAGCGACGCACGCGGATGCCGATGGCCGCGATCTTTTCCTCGATGCCGTCGCCCTTCTCGGGTCGCGCCACCCAGACGCCGACCCGATCATCGCGCCGTTCACCACGGATATTGAAGGCCGAAAGCGTAATGATGATCCAGTCTTCGAGCGCATGCACGAATGCTCGCAGATCGGGTCTGCGATGGCCGAGGTCAAGCATCACATAGGCGACCCGTTGGCCAGGGCCGTGATAGGTGAACTGGCCGCCACGCCCGGTCTTGAAAACCGGGAAGAGCATGGGCGCCAACAGGTCGTCATCGCGCGCCGAGGTGCCGGCGGTGTAGAGCGGCGGATGCTCGACGAGCCAGACGCGCTCCGCGCCTTGGCCCAAGGCAATCAGAGCTGCGTGCTTTTCCATCTCGGAGACCGCGTAATCATAGGGCGTAAGCCCTTCCGCGACCACCCATTCGACCGGCGCCCCGCTCGGGTCGGCAAAAGTTGCGTTCGTCCGATCGCGACGCGATCGATGAAGGTCGGGCGCCGCGACATCGGCGCGGCCGTCATCCGCAACCATTTCCGGTTTGCGCCGCACCTTGTCGTCATCGAGCTTCATTGCCGGAAGATCGGAGTTTCGGCGCGTGATTTCAATCGATTCCGCAAGCGCGCTTTGCCCTTGTCTGAGCCGGTGCTATAGCGCCGCATCGGTCCTCCAGAGCTTCGCCCCGGCATGAGCATCTCTGTCGGGAAGGCCGAAGTTCCAAGGGATTGAAGCCCGGATCGTCCGCGTTTCGCCTGAAACGATGCGTCCGAGCCGATCCGGCAACGTCCGCCGGCTGGATCGGCGCTCTCCCAACCATGGCGTCAAGAGGTTTGCCAGATGAACAAGATCAAGGTCGCCAACCCCGTCGTCGAGCTCGACGGGGACGAGATGACAAGGATCATCTGGCATTACATTCGAGAGAAGCTCGTCCATCCCTACCTCGATATCCCGCTCGAATATTACGATCTCTCGATCGAGAATCGCGACGCGACCGATGACCAGGTCACGATCGATGCGGCCAATGCCATCAAGCGCCACGGGGCGGGCGTGAAATGCGCCACGATAACCCCCGACGAGGCGCGGGTGAAGGAATTCAACCTCAAGGAAATGTGGAAATCCCCGAACGGCACGATCCGCAACATCCTGGGAGGCGTGATCTTCCGCGAACCTATCATCTGCAAGAACGTTCCGCGCCTCGTTCCTGGTTGGACGAAACCGATCGTGGTCGGCCGTCACGCCTATGGCGACCAATATCGGGCGACCGATTTCAAGGTGCCGGGCAAGGGGCGCCTCACTTTGAAATTCGAGGGCGATGACGGCAAGGTCATTGAGCGGGAAGTTTTCAAATTCCCGGGTGCCGGCATTGCAATGTCGATGTACAATCTCGACGATTCCATCCGTGATTTTGCGCGAGCTTCGCTCAATTACGGCTTGATGCGCAAATATCCCGTGTATCTTTCGACAAAGAACACCATCCTCAAAGTGTACGATGGAAGATTTAAAGATCTCTTCCAGGAAATTTACGAAAACGAGTTCGAATCCAAATTCAAGGCTGCCGGAATTACTTACGAGCATCGTCTGATCGACGACATGGTCGCGGCGGCGCTCAAATGGTCCGGGGGCTATGTGTGGGCCTGCAAGAATTACGATGGCGATGTCCAATCAGACACGGTGGCGCAGGGCTACGGCTCTCTCGGTCTCATGACATCCGTGCTAATGACGCCCGACGGCAAGACGGTGGAGGCCGAGGCCGCGCACGGAACGGTGACCCGTCATTATCGCGAACATCAGAAGGGCAAGGAGACCTCGACCAACTCGATCGCCTCGATCTTCGCCTGGACGCGAGGCCTCGCGCATCGCGCCAAGCTCGACAACAATGCCGAGCTCCTGCGCTTCTCGACGACGCTCGAGAAGGTCTGCGTCGAAACGGTCGAGGCAGGTTTCATGACCAAGGACCTCGCCTTGCTTGTCGGCGCCGATCAGACCTGGCTTTCGACCACGGGCTTCCTGGACAAGATCGACGCCAATTTGAAGACGGCCATGGCGAAGTAAGCCCACCGCACAAGCCCAAACGAACTTATCCGGACATAGGGTGCTTTGCGTCGGCGAGCGGAAAGCTCGCCTCGACGCGCGGCGGAGGAAAGGAGGCGATCTCTCCTCCCGTGAGGGTCGTGCGAAAACGGGCCCGTTTGCGCCGCGCGAATGCCGCGACTTCCCTGCGTTGCCCAGTGCTGATGTTCATGGCGAGCGTGCAATGAGGAACGAAGCTTCCGGGACGATAATGGGGATGGCAGCGCTCCGGAGAGATGAGGTGATGCAGCTTGCGGGCGAGGTTCTCAAGCACAGGCGAGGGTGAGGGCGCCGCATACAGCGTCAAAACCGGACCTTCAAAAAAGCGCACGGCCGCAAATTCGAGCTCGACCGCGACTGCCCCATCGAAGAGCGCCGCCGCGGCGTGTTGCACCACAAGCGGTTGGATATCGTCATAGATCGCGAGGGTGACATGTGGCCAATAGCCGAGATCGCGCAGAGAGGGGAGTGACAGCTGGGCGGCAGCTTCATCTTGCAGGGCGAGAATCCGGCCGGCATCACTGTCGTCGACGCGTAAATTCACGGCGCTCGGCATTTCGGCGAAGCCTCAGGCAGGCGTTGCTCTGGCTTCTGCCTTGATACGCTCGACCATGGCTCGCACGCCGTTGGCGCGTTGTGCAGACAAGTGCTGGGCGAGCTGCAGCTTGCCAAAGACGTTTTCGGCATTGGTCGAGAGGATCTCTTTTGCGGTCTTGCGATCGAAAAGCGCAAGGATCAGGGCTACCAGGCCCTTCACGATATGGGCGTCGCTGTCGCCCTTGAAGAAGAGGCGCGTCTTGCCGTCGCTGCCGATCTCGCGACGCGTTTCGAGCCAGACCTGGCTCGCGCAGCCGCGAACCTTGTTGGTTTCCCCTTTCGAGGTCTCCGGAAG
>JAFBAK010000415.1 GCA_019247795.1 Hyphomicrobiales bacterium
ACCATCGCGGTGTATTCTTCGGTCGATGCCAAGGCGCCTCACACGCGCCTTGCGGACGAGGCTTACCTCATCGGCCCTGCGCCGGCGGCCGAGAGCTATCTGCGCGGCGACAAGATCATCGAGGTCGCGCAAGCCTCACAAGCCGCCGCCATCCATCCCGGCTACGGCTTCCTTTCCGAGAACGCCGGATTCGCCGAGGCTTGTGGGCAAGCGGGGATCATCTTCGTCGGTCCGCCGGCATCGGCAATTCGCGCAATGGGCCTCAAGGATGCCGCCAAGGCGCTCGTCGAGAAGGCAGGCGTGCCGGTCGTTCCAGGATATCATGGTTCCCGCCAGGAGCCGGAGTTCCTGCGCCAGAAGGCCTATGAGACGGGCTATCCGGTCTTGATCAAGGCGGTCGCCGGCGGGGGCGGCAAAGGTATGCGCCGCGTCGACCGGCAACAGGATTTCGATGCCGCGCTCGCTTCGGCGCAGCGGGAGGCGATGAGCGCCTTCGGCGATCCGCGCGTGCTGATCGAGAAATACATTCCCACCCCGCGGCATATCGAGATGCAGGTCTTCGCCGACACGCACGGCCATGTGCTGCATCTTTTCGAGCGCGACTGCTCGCTTCAGCGCCGACATCAGAAAGTGATCGAGGAGGCGCCCGCACCGGGCATGACACCCGAGGTCCGGCGCGCCATGGGCGAAGCGGCGATCGAGGCCGCGCGGGCCGCCGGATATGTGGGCGCCGGTACCGTCGAGTTCATCGCCGACGGAAGGGGCGCGCTGCGCGCCGACGGCTTCTACTTCATGGAGATGAATACGCGCTTGCAGGTGGAGCATCCGGTGACCGAGGCGATCACAGGCCTCGATCTCGTGGAGTGGCAGCTGCGAGTGGCGGCCGGGGAAGCGCTGCCCTTGGATCAGGAGGATCTCGTCGTCGACGGCCATGCCGTCGAGGCGCGGCTTTACGCCGAAGATCCGGAAAAGAACTTCCTGCCTTCGACCGGCAAGCTCCTGGCGCTTAAGCTGCCCACCGGAGAAGGCGTGCGCGTCGACGCGGGCGTGGCGGAAGGAGACGAGGTCACCCCCTTCTACGACCCGATGATCGCGAAGATCATCGCGCGCGGCGCCTCGCGCGACCAGGCGCTCGAGCGGCTTTCCGGGGCGCTCTCCTCGACGCTCGTCGCCGGGCCGAAAAGCAACGTGGCCTTCCTCGAGGCGCTCGTCGACGCGGAGGAATTCCGTGAGGGCGCTGTCGACACCGGCTTCATCGAGCACAACCTCGAGGCCCTCGGCGCGACGCCTCAACCCGTCGATCCGCAAGCCATCGCCGCGGGCGCGGCGCAGCTCTTGCGCATGGAATACGAGAAAGCGAACCCGTCGCTGCTTGTGCGCGGCCGGCTCGGCTCTCACGAATGGCTTTACGACCCCTGGGGCTCGCGAAAGGGCTTCGAACTCGCGGGGCGTCGGCACACCGTCGTGAAAGTCGAGACCGAAACCGGAAAAACGAGCATCGATCTCTTCTTCGATGAGGATGGCCCCCACCTTCTCGCCCCTGGACAGAAAAATGAGGCTTGGCCCGAGACCGAATGGAACACCTCGCTTCGTCTTGCCGAGCTCGGCGATGGCAGCGGCGCGGTGGTGCGCGGCTCAGGCAAAGTCTTCGTCATCCGCAAAGGGCGGCAAACGACCGTCGCTCTCGTCGACCCGCTCGATGTCGATCTCGACCATCTCGATGGCGATGCTGGGGGGCAGGTGAAGTCCCCGATGCATGGAAAGCTCGTGGCGCTCCTCGTCGAGGAGGGGGACGAGGTGGCGAAAGGTCAGCTTCTCGCCGTCGTCGAAGCCATGAAGATGGAGCACGCGCTTACTGCGCCGATCGCGGGTGTGGTGTCGGAGGTGTTGGCGAGAGCGGGCGAGCAAGTCGCCGAAGGCGCGCGACTGCTAACGGTGACGTCCGAGCGAGGGTGACATTCAGGCTGCCCAGTTGCGCCATGCACGAGCTCATAACAAGGAATGAT